>JBJOJZ010000092.1:0-2610 GCA_046046325.1 Bacteroidota bacterium | reverse complement strand
TCGAGTGGATGTATCGTCATTCTCTGCGGGTATGTACTGGTGGCAATGGGGACTGTATGGCGGGCTGATTGCAATTGTCAGGTAATCGGGAGTGTCCAGATATGCCCGCTGACTCAGACCGCTGTTTCTCCAGGCTTCCAAATGTCGCTGCATTGACATAAATTCGGAGGCGCGTTCGCCCCCTGACTTGCTTCTTGCCATGTGTAATTCAATTTTTGGCAAAGGTCAGCAGGCGGTGGGGGCTGGGCAAGATGGTGTTCGTCGGGGGCTTACATGGGGTTGCCCGGTGGCTTACGCAAAACTGTCCAGGCAGACCCGACCACTTCAATGCATACCACATATATTGAATAATATCATTACATTTGTAATGTTTGATCGTCAGGGCCCGGGCAATTAAGCATGAAATTCACCCCATTGTTTACACTAAAAACACACAACTGCAACATGAAAAAATTTCTAAATTGTGGCACGGTCGTTGTCACACACACACATACAATTGCGCTGGTTTTGTTCATGACGTTGTTCGGAACAGTTGCGAGCGGACAGGATGTCGGAAAATTTGAAGTACTTACTCCTGTTTTTGACCCAAATACCGGCATCACAAGTGTCACGATAAATTGGAAAGATAACGGTTTGTTCAGTCAAATTCCCACTAATGCAGATAAAATGTCAGTAATGGTAGGCATATCCGGAACTGCCGTATGTTTAAATGGCGAATCCGGACCCAATGCAACAGTAGTTCATCCGGGGTTTTCAAACTTTTCACGCAATATTTCCTCTAATACGTTTAGTCTTGGCTATTTTACAGGGCCTCTATTTACCTTGCCGAACCCAAAGCCATACGCTGCACCAAACACACCATTTATGGTAGTACGCTACAGGGCGATACCGCAAGAACCTTGCACCCTTAGTATTTCCGGATGGGTAAGAAAAAATAATGTAACCTCTAACATTATCTCATCAAGTAATATTGGTACTCCGCAAGGTTATGTATTTAAAGGAAATATTATTAAACCATCTCCAATAAACGGTCAAAGTTGTGATGACTATTTTGCCCTTGGAGATGCCATTCCCAATGTCAAGATTTCAAAGGTTGCGACGATACTCACTCCTTGTTTCCCAGGCATTCCAGCTGAATCAGAATTTTTTCCGTTTGGGGAGTATGAGTTTTCTCAAACCAGTGGTGCGGGTACAGCAGCTTTGTATCTAACCCCTTACAGGCTTACACCCTCAAAAACGGCGGCAACAGCAATCTGCTGCGGTGTTGATAACAATGATTATTTGATTTTTGTGGATCGTGTAGATCCCTGGATTCTTGGAAGTACCTCCATCACAACTGCCATGTTTTTAGCGGCTGATTTTAATGGAGATGGAAATGTAACTACCACGGATAAGCTGTTGATTCATAAATGCGCCCTGGAATTAGATCCGTCTCCCACAGGACCGGAATTCCCAGCCAATTGGCTTCCATGGCGGTTCGCACCTTATGCAACAGCGCCTCCGGATGCCATTTTAAGTACGTTACCCTTCAATATTCCTAACTATTTAGATTGCTTTTTTGACCCCCTGAATGGCGGCCTGAATGTTAACAATACAAACTTTTGGGGTGTTAAAAGGGGAGACCTGAACGGCAGTTGTGAAAGTTGTGGTTCGTCCATAGTTTCGGGAGGTTCCGATGATCGGACAGCTCAAACAGAGCAAGGCAACATCATTAACCTTTATTTGCCAGAAATTTCTTTGGAAGCTGATCAGTTAGCCTTAATCCCGATTCGGTCCCAAGGTTTTAGCAATGCGTCAGATATTTTGCTCGAACTGATGGCTGATTTACAAAGCCTGGAGGTGCTATCTATCGAAAATGGAGATTTATCCGGGGTGTTTGAATCGCATGGTATCGTTTATAAACAAAATGCTGCGGCTTTAAAATTTGGCTGGTTTAACATGGAGCCGCCTGGAGAAAATATTCAGGAAAAAGCAACGCTGTTTTATGTGCGGGTGCGTGCAAAAAAATACATCCAAGACATAAGAAACAGTTTTTGGCTTCGGCAAGAGGGGGTTAATTTATTGTTAAAAAGAGGCAGCAAAGCAGTATCTAAGTTTGTGGTAGATATAGAAGGAAAACAGGAAAAGGCTTTTTCTGCCAAATTGATAGGGTCAAATTTAGTAGTTGACTCACCGCGAATCTTAGTTGAAACACCCGCTGCTTGTAGCATAAAATTAGTCGTTGTTGACAACCAGGGGCATCAAGTCAGCACTACCACCCTGGAACTGCCAGTGGGGTTCAGCGATATACCTGTCCCTAATTTCCCTACCCAAGTTGGTTGCTATACGCTTGTTGTTCAAAGTGCTTTTGGACAAACGCTGCTGCGTGTAGTTAAACTTTAACCTGCCAAATAATCTGCGGTATCTACACATGAGGTCCCATGTGTAGATACCGCTATTCCAAAATCAAGCCCACACCCATCTCATGAAAAAACTGCTTTTGGTTCCTATTTTTATGCTTTTTTGTGTCATTTTGAAAGGCCAACTTATTTATTACCTGCGCCCGGATTTGCAAACCTTTGAATCTTATTTTGGCGTTTTTGATGTGGCGACTTGCACTGATTCGATTAT
>JBJOJZ010000057.1:0-8318 GCA_046046325.1 Bacteroidota bacterium | reverse complement strand
TTTCGTTGGACCAAATCCCATTCTCTTTGCTAAATAATTTGGTTTTAAAATAAATTGCGGGCAGTCCGGGTCCAACGTAATCGTCTTGAACGGCTAAGACGACGGGTTCATGGTTCTTGGTCGTAATAAACGGATAATAGTACGAATTGCCCAGATTGGTTCCCGCATCTTCGAAAATCCATGAATTTTCGTGAATGTGTTTATGATAAACCTTTACGTCTTGATTCAAACCAAATGAAAGGAACATTACATTGTTTTCAGCGATGGAGGCCCCTATGCGAATGTTGACGGTTTCAGGTTGCCCAGTGATGTGATTTATAACCGTTTCGCTCTGATAGGATTGGATATTTCCCAAGTGTGATTCTGGGAACCAGTAGTGTTGAAGCTTTCCCAAAGAGCCATTTTCTAATGGATTGTTTTCAGTAGGTTCGAAGACAAAAACATGCAAACATCCCTCGGAATCCATAATAAGATTTACAGGCCTTGAGGTAGGGAATCCAGTGCCTTTGACCCAATGGTCATTCGAATGTTTGGTGTAAATGTAAACCGTTGACGGGTTACTTGCATTCGGGAAACCGGAATCCAAATTTTGATTGTCCACTACCGCCATAAAAACACGGTTTTGATATCGAACTATTTTCTGTTGATTGTAACCCCACCAAGTGCCATTCTCCTGATGGTAGGTGCTTCCAGGAATCACCTCAACCAAGGTTGGAATTTCGGGACAGTTCTTTTTTTTACAAGCACCAAGTACCGAAAGCACGAAACCAAAAAGAAGGCAAATATAGGTTCGACCGAACACTACCATCAATAATAAAAGGTTGAATCTAACCCCAACCATTCCATGGTTGAATGGCAGAAAATATCCTCGATTTCGTGTTGCGATAAATCACTTTTTTCGATAAATGCGCCAATTTCTAAATCGCCTAAGGGAAATGGATAATCGGAACCTAAGCATACGCGTTTGGATCCCTGCATCTTTAATATATACTTTAAGGCATCGATGTCGTGCGTAATGCTGTCAACCCAAAATTTTCCGAGGTAATTCCGAGGATTTACCTCATTATCCACCGCGACTAAGTCCGGTCGGCAATTGAATCCGTGTTCAATACGTCCGAGGGTAGGGAGGAAGGACCCGCCCGCATGCGAGAAGCAGACCCGTAGGTTGGGCAAGCGCTCCAAAACGCCTCCAAAGATCATGGAGCATGCTGCTCGCGATGTTTCTGCTGGCATGCCAACGAGCCATGGGAGCCAGTATTTTTTCATCGAGCCTTCACCCATCATTTGCCATGGGTGAACCATCACGGCTAATCCAAGGCGACTGCACGCTTCGAAAATGGGGAAGAACGCTTCTTCATGGAGGTTTAGATCGTTGATGTTCGAGCCGATTTGAATGCCCACCAAACCGATTGATTTTATGCGCTCCAGCTCTTTTAGTGCCTCGTCTTGGTCTTGCATGGGTATCGTACCAAGACCAATGTAGTTTTTGGGATAGCGTTGCACCAATTCCGCAAGGTGGTCGTTCAAAAAGCGCGATAATTCCGCACAGTCTTTGGGTTTTGCCCAATAGGAAAACATTACAGGAATGGTACAAACCACTTGTACTTGCGTGGCATATTTTTGGTATTCTTCCATGCGCAGGTTTTCATCCCAGCAATTTTCCGCAATTCGGCGGAAAAAATTACCGCCTTCCATCATGTTTGCAGAACCGTCAGAATTGGGCTCTAAATGAATGAACTTTCCATACCCAAATTTCTCCGTCCAATTGGGCATGGTTTTCGGCAGAATGTGGGTGTGCATGTCAATTTTCAACATAGCGCGAAGGTACTAATTTTCACCAATCAAGTTGCATGATGAAGTCATCCATGACAAATCCGTTGCCGATGTCAAAAACAGCTTCCTCACGAACGTACATTCCCATTTTTTGGTAGAATTGAACTGCGGGATTCTTTTTATTCACCTGGAGAAACATGGATTGGCATTTGGATTCGTCGGCCAAGTTTTGGGTTGTTAACAAAAGTTCTTTACCGATCCCAAAGCCGTGAAGGGTGGGAAGTACGTATAGCTTATGCAGCTTACAACGATTCACGTCAGGCGTCCCAATCTCAAATCCTGCATATCCGACGGGCTTTGAATCCAGATAGGAAAGTAAGAACCTTTGTCCACTCCTATGTGCTTTTTCGAGGGCTGGTAAAGAATACATGTTCTCTAACATGTACTTGATTTGCGCTTCGGTGATGATATTCGCGTAACAAATGGGCCAAATGGCGTGGGAGAGATCCCGTACAATCGACAGGTCTGTCGATGGAATTTCGGCAATATGGACCTTCATCAGTTGATTTTAACGAAGGATTCGGATTGCATTTTACCTTCCAAAAGAAGCTGAATAATGTACTTTCCGGATGCAAGATGCTTAACATTAACGGATTCGTTTTGGATGTTCAATTCAAAACGTTCACCGCATTCGTCGATCAGCCAACACTTCGAGGGTAATTCATCCACAAGGGTGAAGTGCAAAGATTCAGTAACGGGGTTGGGATAAACCGTCCATGCATTGTTCAAGGTTTTCTCTGGAATTTGCACCAGGTTCAACGAAGCTTTTACCGCTGCGTAAGCATTGATTTTCCCTTTACCCCAGAGCGGACTTCCTTGAGCAGGTATTACTCCCGTAAAGTTGTCTTGACGCGCGGTCTCTTGGATGATTTGTTTAACTTGGTAGGCCGTCAGCCAAGGATTCGCCTCTAACATCAGGGCGCAAATTCCTGCAACCACCGGTCCAGACATGGAAGTCCCTGAAAATTTGGCAAAATCATAGGTTTTATTGTTGAAGTTTACGCTGGTAACGGTAGTGTACGCAACATCTGTGAAAGAGGAAATAGCGCTGCAAATGGAGACTCCGGGAGCCGAAATATCGGGCTTCATGATGCCGTCGTAACGTGGGCCGTGGCTGGAAAAATTGGCAAGTCCGCCTCCTACCATCGAACCTCCAGCCGTCGCGTACGAGGGAGCATAGGCAGCTACGCTTATGACATTGTCAGAGCAGGACGGTTCGGAAATACCATGGTCATCGTCTCCACCAACGGTACCGCTACCCGCATAGGAAAAAGGCATCCCCCAATTACCCACGTCGTTGGTAAGTTCTGTGACGTTCCAATAATGCACGGTACCCGTGTCTGCCGTTGATTTTAATAGAATTTTGTAGGCGGTATTCGTGCATTTTACCCGTAGGCGCATCTGCGGTTTTTGATTCAGCGGGTGAGCAGAATCCGCAGCAATGTTGTAAAAAATAGTATCGACTCCAACGGTTAGAAAGGTGTCGATGTAGGTATTGGTCGTATTCGTGGAATAGTAGGGCGACTCAATTAGGGTTGAATTACTGGCATTTTTAACCACAATTCCGTTCGAAAAAGATCGCCCAACTTCGCCCCAAGCATGGATGCTTTGTCCCCACATGTTGGGATTGGCCGCATACGAATAAAATTCCACCCGCGATTGAACTACATCGTTGTTGAAACTCTTTTTTAGGTGGAAATTAACGTTTCCGTTGTTCCCTGCGGAGTTCACGAAAACAACACCTAAATCCGTATATGCGGTAATTGCTTGGCTTAATAAAGAATTCCCGTCCAAGGTGCCAAAGTGGTAAAGTCCCCAACTCATGTTGATGACCAGTCTTTTTCCAGCGGCCGTTGCTTTTTGGTACATCCATTCCCATGCATCGAGTACGGCGGACTCATCCACCAAAAAGGTGACAAATAAAAATTGAGCCTCGTATGCCATGCCTCGATGGGGAGTTCCGGCACCTGTTCCCCCGGCAATCGAGGCGACATGCGTTCCATGCGTTGAATAACTGTAGATATTGGAGGTATCGCTTCCTGCATTTAACAGGGCATTGGCTCCCACGTATTCTACCCCATAATTGAATCCTGCAGGTGCATTACCTACCGTTTTATACTGGTCCCAAGCGGCTACAATGCGCGTTTGTTGCATGGCCGTATCGTAAAAAACGGGATGCGTGTAGTCGAATCCCCAATCGGTTAAGCCGATGAACACGTTCTTACCCGAATATCCCTCAGGTAAATCAATGCCGAGATGAACGCTGTCGGTGCGGGTGTCTTTCAACGTTTTATCCAATTGATGGCTGATTTTGTCCGCCATGGCTAAAACCTCGATTCCTTGTATGTTGAAATCCTCGGGACGTTCCGTTAATGGGATTTTAATGCTCACGATGTCGCGTACGGGATTTCCAATAATGCAATTTCGCCGCTCCAAGGATGGTTTGTCAAAGTCTCGGTTGATTTTTGCCAAAAACGACAGGTAATAGCGGTCTTTAATGGTGTGGATTGGGTATTTTTCCAAGGTGCTTAAATCCAAACAACCGTCTTTATAATCCTGCTGTAAATGCTCTAAGGCGAAACCGTCAGCGCGAGAGATGCGGGTTTGGGCAAACAAAAAACTGTTCATACCCAGCAATACCATTAAAACCAATCCTACCCTCAGCATCATCCAAAAATAGACAAAAAAGTTGAGGTATTGGGTTTTTAATCTTAAAAAAACCAAGCGAATTTATCCACTAAACGATGTGCGTTTAAATCGTTTCAAATAATTCAGCGGAGGACTTTCGAACTTTTGCCAGGGATGCATACGGGTCATCCATGTGCCTAAAACCAAGAGGACAGAGCAGCGATGCCTTGTAGCCTTTTACTGGCAATTCGAGTAGTTCGTTCAACGCTGGTGCATCAAATCCTTCCATGGGAGTAGCGTCAATATTTTCCAAGGCACAAGAGAGGAGCAGTTGCCCCAGAGCAATATAGGTCTGTTTAGAGGTCCAGATTTCTCGCTTTTCTTCTCCCATCCCCTCGAGGGCTTGAATCACATGGTTTTGAAATCCCTCCAACGATTCCACCGGTTTTTGTCGTGTGGTCGCCATCCGCTTTACATGCTCCTTAACTTCGTGCTCTCCCGGATGTGTTTGGTAGCAAAATACCAATAGGTGGGAGGCGTCTACGACTTGTTGTTGGTTCCATGCAATGGGTTTTATCTTCTCTCGTAGCTCCTGGTTTTCAATATTCAAAATCTTTATTGGTTGCATGCCATAAGACGAGGGGGTTAAGCGTATCGATTCCAAAAGCCGTTCAAAGGTTTCATACGGTATTTTCTGACTTGGGTCAAATCGTTTCGTGGCATAGCGCCAATTCAAGGCGTCGAGGAGGGAGTTTTGCATAAGGTTAAAATTGCATTGGGACTTCGATGAGTAATATCCTTCCGGATTCTGTTGCTTGTATTTCGATCCCGTCGGTGTCCCAAATGCCTATGGCATCTCGGGATTCTAAGGGTTGATTTAGGATATTTTGTTTACCGTCTATGTTCATGAGATAAACACCGTTTCCAGGTCGCTTCATTGCATATTTTTTTGAGGAGTGCGCCGACATGTCTATCAGGTGAATCCAAGCGTTTTGATGAATCCAAAGCCCGGGTCCCTCTTGATCGGGAGAAACCAACTGTAAGAAATGATCTTTTGCATCGGCGATGTCGTAGGCCATTTGTTGATAGCGCGGTTCTACTTCCTGCTGATTAGGAAAAATCCACAATTGAAACAGGTTGATTTCTTCTGTGCTACTCGCATTGAATTCGCTGTGATATATTCCAGTTCCAGCGCTCATGACCTGTACTTCGCCGGCATGGATAACTTCCGAAAAGCCCATGCTGTCCTCGTGTTTCAGTGAACCTTTGAGGGGAATCGTGATGATTTCCATGTTATCGTGAGGATGCTTTCCAAATCCCATTCCGGGCGCCACGATGTCGTCGTTGAGTACACGTAATGCTCCGAAATGCATGCGATGACGGTTAAACCAAGAGGCAAAGCTGAAGGAATGCTTGGCATTGAGCCATCCGTGGTTGGCATGACCTCTAGATGACGCAGAGTGAAACTCGTATTTCATGGTTTTTGAACACAAAATTAACCGCTTTGTTCAAACGAATTAGTCCTTTTCATAGGGAAGTGTTAATATCATTTTGTGTTGAAAGGTTGATAATACGCTTTTTTCAGCGACCTTCGGGTTTATGGTATTGAGTAGATTTTGGTTGGTGATTTTTATTTCTTCGCTGATTTTTGTGTTATTAGGCTTGGCCTTCAATAAAGAGTATAGCATTGATCGAATGGTCAATGGCACCAAGGAAAGCCCGATTTTAATCAAGGAATGTTACCTGAAAGAACTTCCTGAATCACTGCGTGATTCTTTGTATAAAGCAGGAACTTTGGTAGTGAACGCCAATGTAAAGGATCAAGATACGACTTACGAGTTATCCAAGAATCAAGTGAAAATGTACAGCGGTTTGCAAAAAACGGATGGACTTTTACCGACCGCTAAGAATACGATTACGGATATCATTCTCCCCTTGCTGGCTTATCTAGCCTTGTTTGCGGGACTTATGCAATTGTTGATTGATTCAGGAGCTGCCGAGGGAATGGCTCGTTGGCTGAGTCCGTTTTTCGTGAAAGTATTTCCTTCCGTCCCTAAAAATCACCCCAGCATTTCCTACATGACCTTGAAT
Organism: Bacteroidota bacterium; assembly: GCA_046046325.1. Classification (GTDB taxonomy): domain Bacteria; phylum Bacteroidota; class Bacteroidia; order Flavobacteriales_D; family Crocinitomicaceae; genus UBA952. The sequence goes on along the minus strand of JBJOJZ010000057.1, from coordinate 1,766 downwards.
TTCGCCGCGAACTTTCTCGGGTTAGATTCGGCGGCCACGCCTTTCGGTCTGAAAGCGATGGAAAGCTTGCAAGAGATTAATCCCGATAAAGCCAAAGCGAGTGACGCGCAAATCATGTTTTTGTGCTTGCATGCGGCAGGTCTTACGTTAATACCAACCTCCATCATCGGTTACCGTGCGGCGGCCAACGCTACGAGCCCAGCGGATGTTATGCTTCCTTGCATCATTACGTCGTTCATTGGTACCTTGGCGGCGTTAATCATTGTCGGAATTCGTCAAAAGGTAAACCTGTTGAACCGTTTGTTGATTGCGGTTGTGTTTAGTATTATCGGTGCAATGGTGGGGTTATTATGGTACATTAACTCCCTGGACGCCTTGGCCAAAAATCATTTTACGGGTAATTTTTCCGGGATCCTTTTGTTAGGGATTATTCTGTTAATACTTAGCTATGCCTTCGCTAAGGAGAAAAGGTTTACGGAGAAAAACACTACCGTTTTTGACGCTTTTGTTTCGGGAGCAAAAAACGGCATGCAGACATCCGTGACGATTTTCCCTTATGTGTTGGGCATGTTGGTGGCCATTTCGGTGTTTCGCAACAGCGGAATGTTTGAATTGCTCAGCCAGGGAGTAACGTGGTTATTTTCCCAGGCGGGCTTATCAAAGGAGATTTCTGATTCCTTGCCGGTGGCCATGCTTCGACCTTTCAGCAGCGGTGGATCTCGAGGTTTCATGCTCGACGCCATGAACGTTTATGGCCCGGATTCATTTACCGGAAGGTTGAGTTGCATTTTTCAATGCAGTGCTGAAACTACGTTTTATGTGGTTGCCGTTTATTTCGGATCGATAAAGGTGGCCAATACCCGTTATACCCTGTCCACGATGCTTTTGGTGGATTTAATCTGCGTTATAGCCGCAATTTTTGTAGCCTCTTGGTTTTTTTAGCATGTGGGAATATTTTAAACGAAAGAAAGAAGAACCTAAGCAGCCGGAACCGGTAGTTTTGAAACCGATCAACTACCCAACATCCATTGTACTTCTTTGGGCAAAGGCCATTGAAGGCAATCAGGAGGTGCAGCTATTTTTATTAAAAGAGGGATATCCCGAACTTTTCCATGCAACGAATGCCATCTTTTTGGTCCAAGAATCCCGGGATTGGTTGATGCAAAACGGCTATGCACATTTGATGGCGATGATCAACACCTGCGAGGGGCTTCAAACGGCAGGAGAGTGGTTGTTGAAGAACAACATGCATTTGCTCTACCACATGGGAAGGTCGGTGGATCATGAAGCCGACAGCATGCAATGGATGGTAGCCAATGCTTCGCAAGATTTAGTCATCCTTGCCCGAGCTATTCAGTACAAAAAAGACCAAATCGAGGAGAATCACAACGATATGCACACCTTTGGAAAGGACTTGTAGAGGGAAATAAAAAAGCCCGCCGAAGCGGGCTTTCACACAATTAACATTGAACTTTAAATCTAATTGTGAAAACGATTTATTCGATTTTGGTTAGAGAGGTGTATGGTAGTTCTACAACTTCACCTGTGGATAATGATATCATTGCTGAAGCACTTTTGAGTTCTAAGATTTTACCTTGGTATTGGCTATTTAATTCTCCTTCGAATACTTTACCAATTAACTTCTTATTTTCCTTGCTATATGTGAAAATTATTTGATCCCCTTTTCGAAATCCTTTTATATTGTCGTCTTCGGATTTTGTTCCCCATACATCACCACTCGCCATGTAAAATGTTGTTGCTACTAA
>JBJOJZ010000064.1:0-3517 GCA_046046325.1 Bacteroidota bacterium | reverse complement strand
TCTGGTGTACCTGTTGTGGCGCCAGCTGCATCGCAGGGTAGCTATGTATGGATGAGATAAGCGCTGAAAGCATCTAAGCACGAAACTCGCCTCAAGATGAGATTTCTTTTAAGGGCCGTGGTAGACGACCACGTTGATAGGCTACAGGTGTAAAGACAGTAATGTCAAAGCCGAGTAGTACTAATTACCCGTAGACTTACGACTCAACTCCTTCTTTTTTTTTACTGCTTCAATCGTCCGATATTTCAATACCCATTCATAGCTTTGGGTGTCTATAGCAGCATGGTCCACCTCTTCCCATTCCGAACAGAGAAGTTAAGCCTGCTTGCGCTGATGGTACTGCCCTTTTGAGGGTGGGAGAGTAAGTCGACGCCGCTTTTATAACCCCGACCTTCGTAAGAATCGTCGGGGTTTTTTATTACCCCACCCTCAAAAGGGAAAAGTGGATTTTATTAAGAGCCCTGACGCTGGGGTTAGGGTGCTGACCATTACCTCAGCATAAGTCGACGCCGCTTTTATAACCCCGACCTTCGTAAGGTGCGTCGGTATAATATGGTTTACACAGCCCTCATATTCAGGTAAATAAAGTTGGTTTCGACCGTAGTTGCGTATAGGGTAATTATAGTTAATTCAATAATAGTCCTTCGCACTTTATTAAACCAGTTATTCGTATGTATTGTTTTATTTATTTCTCCAAGAGACAATTTGAATTTGTTGGAATAAGTGCAAGGCATTGTAGGTAATTTAAAGCAACCATTTTCTGTAGGTTCGTGCCTTATTTCCCTAGCTTATTGGATACTTCGTATTTGATTATCAATGAAATCGGACCAAAAATCAAAAAAATGAAAGGAATCGTGCAAAAGTATGTTGGACCGTACGAACTTATTATTTTGAATTTCCTTTAGAAGGAATTTAATGAATGGATTTGTACCTATAAACCGATAACCAATCTTTTAATTCAACCCAATTTTCTTTTTCAATTCTGCGTTAATTCCCGCTTTGTTCAGATAAATGTTAATGGTTTTGTATCGAAAGTAAGCCTCAGAAACGTATAAATAACCTTTAGGATAATTATTGGTACCCCAGGAATTCTTTACCAGTAAAAACTTGGTTCCGTTTTGATCTTTGTAGAGCCCTACAATGTGCATTCCGTGGTCGTCGGTGGTAGTTTTGTTGTCATAGGCTTTTTGGCGCATTTCCGCGGTAATTGTTTGTTCTTTACCCGGAGTTAGAAAAGCATTGGAGGTACGGTCTGCTCCTGCATCGTTGAAATTGCGGTTGTCCCTGCCGGAAACTTGAATCGTATTCATGTCCGAAGGGACCAAAGCGATTCCATTTTTAAAACTGAATCCTTTTTCAGATACATCGGCCCCCCAGGCTACAGTATATCCTCCAGCAAGGGCATTTTCCACGGTTGACATCAGGTCGTCCAAGCCTACGTTATAAGAATCTCCCCAGTTATAATTATCAGGAATGGCTAATTGACATTTGGAATAAGGAGTGTGGTTGGTAAATGAAGTAAGGGAAACGTAATCGTCCATGTTCAGGCCGATGCTAGATGCATAGGATTGGGGCGTATATTTTTTACCTTTCCATTCGAACTCCTTAATATCCTTACCAAGATAAGCATCGAGTATACCGTTGACTGCAGATTTCCAATTTGAACTGATTCCGTTATTGTTGCCGAGGGATTTCAAAAGTCCTTGCATAGCACCGTTTAATACTTCAAAAAACTCAGTGTGGTCGTAGGAATCGGTAGCATTTAATCCACTGTACACGTCGTAAGGAACTAATCCATGGTTTTTGATGACCCATGGAATATCGTGGAATGCACCTCCTTCCCCAAAATTGATTTTTCCATCCATTCGGATGAATTTGTCGGCTTTATTCTCATACGATTTTCTCACCACAAACATTTCTGAGAGAGGATCTGCCTTGATTCCTTTTCGTATTAATTCCGACTCAAAAAAGGATAGTCCTGAAAAACTCCAACACGTACCTGTTTTTCCTTGAGATTGAACAGGTGTCGCATCCAAGTGGTACATTTTCGTAAATTGATACGAACTTCCTTCAACATTGGTGGGTGTTTGACCAACAACATGAAGCGTGAACGCAAGGCCAAAAAATAAGGGGTATTTCATATTAAGATTTTAGAGTCCAACAATCAATGGATGCTTCTTTTGCTTTTTCTTGAATAGGGATAAGTGATTCGGCACTGAATCCAGAGCCTATCGAAATTTTGAAGAGCTTTCCTTGTTGCAATAATTGGGCATCAAACCCCAAGGTTTTGAGTCGCGCAATGTAACGTTCTGCATTGTCCAAATTGGCGAAGCAACCCGCAATTAAATGCAAAGTTGAAGGTTCAATAACCGTTGCAAAAGTCGGCTCTACTCCTTCAGATTCCGGGGTTTTTTCTGCTTCTGTATACTCAAGAACAGGAAATTCCATCCTATCAAGAGAAAGGTCCGACGCCACGTAGTTTCCTTGGTTCCTTAATTCAAGCGGATTGAAATCGTGGTATGAAATCATTCCAGACTCAAGGGCCGGAGTTTTCAAAGGAATCCAATAAGAATAGAAGGCAATAGGTAGAATCAAAGCAGCTGCAGCAACGTACTTGAAGAGCTTATTCTTTTTTTCCTTCGTTGGAACAAGTGAGATTGAATCTTCCACCTCCTCTGAAATCATTGGCACGAATTCTACTAATTCTAAACCGTAAGCGTTCAATAAAAGGTTGATGCTTCGGTCTTGCTCAAATTGGACATTTCCTTCTCCATCTTTCCAAAAGTATCCGATAGAATCTAAATGAATTTTATGACCTTGGGCAATGTTCTGATTCCAATGCTCCACCTTCGATTTTATTAAGGCCTCGCTTTCAAAATAACTCAAATTATTTTCGGAGCAACAGAACTTGATGAGTTGACCGTCGTTATCGTTCAGTTTGACATTGAACGATAGAGCCTTAAATGCAGGTAGTGCAATACCTTTTTCAAAGTCAATTCTTGCACTTTTGGTCTTAACAATAAAACCGCCAAAAGAAGGAATTATTACACATTCATGGTGCTGCAATAAGTTAAAAACCAATTGTTCAATGTTCTTCATTATTCAAAAATACAAATTAGTGACGTTTTTTAAAAACATTAAAAATGAATAAGCTTTAGTACCTTTTCCATATCCTCTGGACAATCAATGTTGGGCGTTTCAATTAACGTTGTTTTTGTATGGATTCGGTATCCGGCATATAACCACCGTAATTGTTCAAGGGATTCACTTTTTTCCCATTCACAAATTGGGAGTCGACTAATTTCCGCTAAGGTTGAATTTCGGTAGGCATAAAGACCAATATGTCGATAATAAATCATTGCTGACGGATAGCAATTAGAAGGAATGGCATTTCTGCTAAAACACAGAGCTTCACCATATTGGTTAGTAACCACCTTCACACGATTAACATTATGAAGGTCAGAATCATCAATGATCGGTATAATCAACGTTCCAATGGAAACTTCCGAACGATTAA
>JBJOJZ010000125.1:0-19360 GCA_046046325.1 Bacteroidota bacterium | reverse complement strand
AACGTTTCATCGTTGACAATTTTTCCATTTGGACCCATATTCGTCTGACGGGCACGATGGGTTGGTTCAAAATGGAAAAATTGTCAACGATGAAACGTTACCAATCCTAGCTAAAATGGCCATAGCACAAGCGCAAGCCGGGATTGATATTCTTGGTCCAAGTGACATGATGGACGGTAGAGTGGGGTATTTACGTATGGTTTTGGACGAACAACATTTTACGGAGGTAAGCATTATGGCTTACACTGCCAAATACGCAAGTGCCTTCTATGGTCCTTTCCGTGATGCGTTGAATTCTGCTCCTAAAGCTGGAGATAAAAAGACGTATCAAATGAATCCTGCAAATCGCAAGGAAGCCTTGCTCGAAGCTCAATTGGATTGCGAGGAAGGAGCTGATTTCATAATGGTTAAACCGGCTTTGGCTTATTTAGATGTTATTACATTGCTGAAAGATAATGCTTCAGTACCTGTCACTGCCTACAATGTGAGCGGCGAATGTGCTATGGTGTATGCGGCGGCGGAGAAAGGATGGGTTAACTATGAGGCGATTGTTGCTGAAATATTAATGGGCATGCGCAGGGCAGGCGCCGATGGAATCCTAACTTATTTTGCAAAGGATTTTGCCGCTTTTACGCAATAAAGATGAAACAACTTGTACTCACTAATCAATGGATTTCCCTTGAGACCTTGGAGCACCATATCTCGCATGAACACGAGGTTGTTCTGAGCGAAGAAGCTCGAAGCGCGGTGGTAAATGGCTTTGAATTCCTTCAAAGAAAAATTAGTGGAAACGAACGTACCTTCTATGGAATAAATACCGGTTTCGGTTCCCTTTGCGATACGCGAATTTCAGCGGACGACCTCCAGCAACTTCAAATCAACTTATTGCGTTCTCACGCATGCGGTATGGGTGAAAAAGTGCCTTCAAAACTTGTTAAAAGAATGCTCTTGCTTAAAGCAATCGCCTTAGCAAAAGGATATTCTGGGGTCCAACTCGCAACGGTAGAGCGCCTGCTATTCTTTTATAATAACAACATCCTCCCTGTGGTATTCGAACAAGGAAGTTTAGGGGCTTCTGGTGATTTAGCGCCCTTGGCCCATCTTTCGTTACCCTTGATCGGAGAAGGTGAGGTTTTGATTAAAGATGAAATCATTCCCGCACATCGCTTGAGGGAGCTTTACGGCATCGAACCTCTTTCCCTTCAAGCTAAAGAAGGTCTAGCCTTACTCAACGGAACTCAGTTTATGAATGCCTATGCGTCCTTTGCTGTTCAGCAAACCGAAAGGTTGTTGCAGGAAGGGTTAATTATTGCTGCGCTCTCTTTGGAAGCATTTGATGGCAGATATGAACCTTTTCAGGCCAACGTAAACGAATTGAGAAAACAAAGCGGTCAAATTCACGTGGCCCTTAAAATGAGGGAAATCCTGAAGGTTTCAGATCGAATTAAAATGCAGGTACAGGACCCATATTCGTTTCGTTGCATTCCTCAAGTTCATGGTGCTTCCTTAGATGCGTTGCTTTTCGTTAAAAATACCGTTGAAAATGAACTAAATGCGGTAACGGATAATCCAACCTTGATTCCGGAAGAAGATCAAATTGTTTCGGCGGGTAATTTTCATGGACAACCGCTAGCTTTGGCTATGGATTTTCTAGCCATAGCGATAGCTGAATTGGGTTCGATCTCGGAACGCAGGATTTACAAGTTAATTTCTGGTTCAAGAGGTTTGCCACCGTTCTTAGTGAAACATGCCGGCTTGAATTCTGGGTTTATGATCGTTCAATATTCGGCAGCTTCAATCGTTAGTCAAAATAAGCAATTGTGCACTCCCTCAAGCGTAGACACCATCGATTCGAGTAATGGACAGGAGGATCATGTGAGCATGGGTGCCAATGCTGCTACCAAGTGCAAAAGAGTGCTGGATAACGTTATTTCAGTTACGGCATTGGAATGGTTAACGGCCTGCCAAGCGTTCGATTTCAGAATGGGGTGGGACCTAGGTTCAGAAACCAAATCGATTTTCGAAGGATTAAGGAAGGAAATTTCGTTTATCGAAAATGATCGCTACCTGCACCAGGATATGGTACTCGCTAGAGAGCTGTTACTCCAAAGACTCCGATAGACTAGAGCTTCACGAACGTTTTTCGATATTTGACCGTGGTTCCATCCAAGATCAACAAGTAATTGCCAGAAGGCAAACTACTTATATTTAATAAATTACTGTTACTTACTTTATCCATTAATTTAACTTTTCCATACATATCATAAATGATAAAACGGCAATCGTTGGGGATGTTTTTAACGTAAATTTCTTCGTTGCTTGGATTGGGGTAAAGATAAAACTCCGTTTCTTGAGAAGTGTTGAGGGATTCCAAATCGAGCAATTCATTCATGGTAATGGTCCCATTTTGGTTCACTATCCAATTTTGGGGGTCAATGCTGATGGAATTGCTCAACGTTCCGATTCCATTGATTTGAAAAAGGTTGGAATTGCTTGTAATGTCAAAACGAATCGTAGTGTCGGTATTTCCCGGACGCACGAACTTAAGCTCAATCGGATTGGTAAAGGTTGGGGTTACGTTTGGAGCTGAAGTACTATGCGATATTTGAACCAAAGCATCGTTGCCCAATTGTTTCCATTGAACAGAATAGGTGGGGAACCCTTCCCCAAAGTACCATTGATCGAAAAACGGCGTAAAATTGATACCAGAGGCTTGTGCAAATGCGTCTCGAACATCAATCCCGAAAGCGGTACCAAAAGCTTTACTATTTAAAAAATTCTTCAACGTTGTATAGAATAGCTGATCGTTGTTCAGCATAAAGCGCATGGTATGTACGATGGCGGCTCCTTTGTCATAGGTTAAACGTCCGCTAAAAATCCTTGCCTCATTCAAGCTGTCGAGTACCCAAACGCTTCCTCCAGGTTGAGACATAACGTTATTATGAACGGACTGCATGTTTTGCACTTCTTGACCGGGATAAAGGTTCTCAAGCATGATTTGTTCGCTGTATGAAGCAAATCCTTCATTGACCCAAATATCGCACCAAGAAGCACACGTAACATAATCTCCCCACCATTGATGTCCAAGTTCGTGTGCAGTGAGAGTAGGGTTAAAAAATCCCTGCGTGGTCATGGTTTGATGTTCCATGCCTCCTGAAAAAGGGGCCATGCAATGTCCATACTTTTCATCTTCAAAGGGATAGGGACCGTAAAGATCGTAGAAGAGTTCCATGAAGTCAACGGTTTCATCGATATCTGCTTGAAAGTTGGGCAAGGTTTGAGGGTTGTTATAAATGTAATTTTGAATCAATATCGGCGCTGGAGCCCCTGGTGGGTTTGCGTAAACATTGTATTCCACGTACTCTGCAACGGCAACAGAAATGAGGTAATAATCGATGGGGTGACGGTGTTTCCATTCGTAACGACTGGAACCATTTCCTAAGTTAACCACCTGTGTTAATACTCCGTTTGAACCTGCCTTGCAGGAATTGGGAACGGTAATGAACACTTCGCATGAATCGGCTTTATCGGTGAGGCTCTGTTTGCAAGGCCACCATTCGTAGGCACAGAACGGTTCCGAAAGAGACCAAACGACTTCGTTGCCCCAAGAGGGCGATGAAGCATTGGACATTCCGCTGCCTCCCAGTGGATTCGTCTGTGCAGTTGGAGGGGTTCCGCTGTAATTGGTACGAATAATAAATGAAGTACCAGGCGATAAATTTGCGGCAATTTTTACTGCCGAACCCGCTCGAGTAAAAGGCACATTGGCTCCATTCAGACTAACAGAGGAAATGGATAAGCTCGAAAATAATTCATACAAAACCGTATCGATCGACGCAATAGCTGTTGCTTGCATTTCCCCGTACCCAGAGAGGGTGGTGGAGGTGTTGGTCATGTTCAGATTAAGCTTGTAGTAATTGACGTCGTATTTTTCGGTTTGAGCAATCTGCGCCAAGTTTAAGCTGTTGCTTTTGAGCGATTGATGTTTGATTCGATCCCTTTTTGAACAATAGGTTGAATTTTCTTGCTGAGCAAACGCCTGTGAACAAGACAAAAGAAAGGTTATATAGAATAATTTCATGCAGGAAAATGTTTCGCGATTATGGCAGGTACTTCTTGAGCTTTTCTAAGGCTTTTTCGTTCAATTTTCCCGAGAAAATATACGGTTTAGTTGGATCGAAGGATTGTTTGAGGTTCACAGGCTGCATGAAAGAATATACTCGAACACTTTTCTCCAAAAGATTGATGCACAAGGCCACATTCACATAGCGGTCGTTTTCAAAGGTGATAATGTGCGTATACCGGTTGGAAACTCCACCTGAGGCAAGTGCGCTCAGATCGAATGGCATTAGTTCAAGAGCTTTGGAAGTACCATTTTCACTACCACCATTTTCCGTATTGGTTGAACCCGAAGGAGAACCAGATCCGCTATTCATGGTTGGACTTGTGGTGGTTGCTTCCGTATGATTTGAAGAATTAAGGGTTTCTTTTTGTTCCGCGGCACACACTTTACCAACGGTTGACGGGGCTGGAGCGTTGGAGGTGGTTTGATTATACGTTGTTGGTTTAAATAAGACTTTCGTCAATTTTCGAAGCGATTTCTTGGGGAAAGATTTCTTAGTAACCACCATAGTCTCATACACGCGCCCAGAGGCTACGTCAAAAACACCTTCAACATCCGGTTTAACCTGATGTGAAACCACTTGAATTGAGGTTATCTTGCGTAAATCGGGAATGGTGTCCTGTGCTTTTTGACCAAAACCAATAAATGCAAATGAAACTGTAAAAGTGAGTAGGTAGGATTTCATTGGATTAATATTCGTCCTCGTTGAAAAGGAAATCCTCCCTTGAGGGGTAATCGGGCCAAATCTCTTCAATGTTTTCATAAACTTCTCCTTCGTCCTCTAAAAGTTGTAAGTTCTCTACAACTTCCAAGGGGGCACCAGTTCGAATTGCAAAATCAATTAGTTCGTCTTTGGTGGCTGGCCATGGGGCATCTTCTAAATACGAGGCTAATTCTAAAGTCCAATACATATCTTCAAGGTTTAATCAGTTATTTTCGGCAAAAGTAATTTTTATTTCAATCTATCCAAGGGATTTAAAAAATTTTAATATCCATGAGGTAAAATAGCTATTTTTCTCGGTCGGGAATCCATTTAACTTCCTCTTTTACAAATTTTTGTAAAATATATCGAGCCAAGACGAATAAATAGTCGCTCAAACGGTTTAAATATTGAATCTCCAACGAAAATCTGGGGTCGTTTTGATGCAATTCAATGACCCTTCGCTCAGCTCTTCGGCAAACACAGCGTGCGATTTGAGCATGCGAGCTTGCAGCATGACCTCCGGGTAAAATAAAATGGGTTAGCTCAGGCAATACCGCGTTCATTGCATCAATCCATGACTCTAAGTCATGAATAAAATCGGACGTCAAGGGAGGTAATTGCATTTTTGTGCCTTTGGATGCGGTTGCCAAACTAGCTCCCAAAACAAAGAGGTTATTTTGAACTTCCAACAGTTGTTTAGCGCTGTTGCTGTCGTTGAAGGTGTCACGAATTAACCCAATCCAAGAATTCAATTCATCCACAGTTCCATAAGATTCTATTTGCAAATCGGCCTTGGAAACCCTTACGCCTCCAATTAATCCTGTGGTACCGTCGTCACCGGTTTTTGTGTAAATTTTCATGGCGTCGTGTTAATTACGTTTTCCAAGGGGGTATTTTCTTGATACAATGCCATCAATTTAAGCATTACTCGATCCACGACGGCATCAGGACAAGATGCCCCCGAGGTTATGGCTATTCGAACAAATTCAATATCTAAAGGTAATTGCACCTGTTTTTCTTTTTTTTCGTGAATATCAAAACCTCTAATTAATCCCTGCTCATCAATGCACTCTTCTCCTGTGATAAAATACACCGGCATGGTATCTTCTAAAATTTCCACTAAATGGGTGGTGTTAGAGCTGTTATAGCCCCCAACTACTACGGCAAAATCGGGTTTGCATTTGGCTAATTCGTAGGTGCTGGTTTGGTTATCATTGGTTGCATAGCATAAGGTATCACGTGTATCAGCCATTCGTTCTTTCAGTGCGTTTTCACCGTACACTTCTTTCATTATATCGCGAAGATATTCTGTAATAGCCTGCGTCTCAATCGCCAGCATGGTTGTTTGATTTACAACTCCAATTTTGTTCAAATGAACCTTAGGATCAAATCCTTGGGAGTATTTTCCTACGAAGTATTGATAAAAATCCTGACTTGACTTGCGTTGTGCGATAACTTCACCTAAGTACACTGCTTCCTCCATGTTTTTTATAACCAGTGACGGAGCTGTTTTGTGGCTATGAGAGAATGTTGCACGCGTTTCTTCATGATCGTGCTTTCCATGAATGATAACGGTGTGTTCTAATTCACCCAACTTCTGAGAACGGTTCCAAACCTTTTCTACAAAAGGGCAAGTTGTATTGTAGGAGGTGATGTTTGCTCCCGAAGTTTTTAGCGCACGTTCAATTTCTAAGGTGGTACCAAAGGCAGGAATAATCACAATGTCCTCTGAGGTTAAGCTTGAAAAAGGAATCAATTCATTTCCATGGGTATCTTGAAGAAAGGTAATGCCATTTGCTTGTAAGTCTTCATTTACCGCTGGGTTGTGGATCATCTGACTCAATAAAAAAATGCGCTTGCCTGGATTTTCTTGAATGGCTCGATAACTCTTTTCAATCGCATTTTCGACTCCATAACAAAAACCGAAATGACGAGGGAGTAAAAACTCCATTTTGGCTAAACCAATCTTGGTCGGCGAAAAATCCTGTTTCCTTGGGTCTTCAATCTTTCGCCTTGCTTTCACTTTAGCGATGATAGGGGAACGATAGAACTCGGGAATATCAAACTGTTTCATAAGAGCCTAACAAGCGTAATTGGGATATTGTTGAACAAAGATAAAAAACAAAAGGCTACCGATTTCGATAGCCTTTGGTTTCTCATAGATTAATCTGTTGGTCTTTTGGATGTTTAACCTTAAACCCAAATTCCCATTTTTTGTTTTCGCCAGGTTTGAGCTTGTATTCCCATTCCAAAATTCCATTCCCGGGAATTTCCCGTGCATTGCCTTTATCCGTAGCTTCAATGGTGATATCCGCATTGGTTGTCATAGGTAACTGATCTTGAACTATAACTTGAATAGAACTTGATTTATTATTTTGTATTTCAATTTGATAAGCAAAAGTTCTTTCCCGTTTATCTTGGACAATTTTGTCTTTGGATTTTTGCTTCAAAAGGGTACGTTTCACCACAATATTCGGATCCTTTCCTAAGGATAAATTTAAGGTGTCATCCATACTTGTAGGATCAATGTACGTTTCTCCAATGTAGGAACCGTCGAAAAAGATGTTCGCACTAGCCGGAACCAATTGAAGTTCATCGAGTTTGGTCATTTGTGCAACCAAATAAACTCCTGGATCAACTTTTGGAACGGCGTAATATTTAAAGGAAGTATTCAATTCGCTGCTTTTAATCAATACGAGATTCTTCTCGTTATTGGATTTAATGGAATAGGGGAGGTCTATCTTGAATTCAGCGGCAATTAATTGGTGAACAACCGTGGTGAAATCCTCCGCACCCAAAGCGTTTACATCTTCTAACGCTTTTTTATCGTTCAAGAAATACCCTTGATTAAAAGCCGCTTGTGGAATGTTTCGAGCACCTCGGATTGCCACTTCGTTTAATTCAAGGTTTTTTTGCTTGAAGGCATAATAATCTATGTACCAAGCATTCAATTCAGGTTTCGTTTTGTTGACGAAAGGATTATTGGTGGAGATGTTCAATTTTACGTTGTCCCAATCCATGCCAGAACTTTGAAAAACTTGGGCTTTGTACGTGAGAGAAATCTTTCCGGTTTGGGAATCGCTGCGAATATCGTAAAGCGGTGTCCAGCCTGCTGTAGCGACTAAGTAACTGAAATTAATTTTTCCAGTAGCCGCCTCGTTAGCGGAAAGCGTAACAACAACGCGTGGGATTGGTTCGTACTTTTTGGGATTGTAGTTTTGATTTTGATAGTTCTCTAAATCAGCATAACGGGTTTGAAGCCGTTGTTGGAGTTTTGTTTTTTCTTTCACCTTTTTTTCTAAAGCGAGAAGTTTTTTATTGATTTCATTCATTTTGGCGGTGTAATATTCCACCGTTTGTTTTAATAACTGAATGGAATCATTGACTTTGCCTGTGCCTTTTACCGCCCCGTTCATTGCGATGATCTTTTGCGCTGCTTGATAGATGCCTATTTCGTCTTGAAGTTCTTTCAAATCAAACGCCAAGGTTTCCAATGAATCGGTGATGGCCGCCATGTCTTTTACGATTTTTACAGGCAGACCTTGGTTGGCATTAATTTCAGGTTGAGGATAAAAAAGCGTGTATCTCGTATCGATGATTACAACATTTCCAGTTGCCTTAACTTGAAGAGATTTTATATCAAGGTTGGCGCTAATTCCTTCGATATTTACTTCCGTAATGCCACTTTTAATGGAATACGAAGCTACATGTTTCATTTGGGCGCCTTGGGAGTAAACGGTTACTTCGTTTAAACTTGATTTGACGATATCTTTGTCGTTGGAAAAGGCGCTACCCGTGATAAGCAAGCCTCCTACGAAGGCAAATAATTTTTTCATGGTATTAATTTTGCTACCCTTACACTTTAACTGAAAAAGGGTTCAATAAAAGGTGAAATCAAGGAACAAGTGCAGTGATTTCAGCTATGATTTTTCGGCCTAATTCGTTGGCAGTGTCTACACTTTTACTTTCAGAATAAATGCGAATAATCGGTTCGGTATTGCTTTTACGAAGATGAACCCACTCTTTTCCAAGGTATATTTTTACCCCATCGGTCAAATCCACCTCTTCGTTTTGATACTTTTCAGCCATTTGCTTTAAAATGGCGTCAACATCAATACCTGGCGTGAGTTCTATTTTATTTTTAGCAATCGTGTAGGATGGGTAAGAATCCCTTAACAGGGAAGCTTTACACTGACGTTCAGCTAACAAGGAAAGAAACAAAGCAATACCCACCAACGCATCACGACCGTAGTGCGAGGCTGGATAAATGACACCACCATTACCTTCACCTCCAATGACCGCGCCTATTTCTTTCATTTTTTCAACAACATTCACTTCGCCAACGGCCGCGGCTTCATACGATTCTTGATATTTTTCTTCGGTAATATCCCGCAAAGCACGGGTAGAGGAGAGGTTCGATACAGTGGCTCCTGGAGTTTTAGAGAGCACATAATCAGCCACTGCAACGAGGGTGTATTCTTCGCCGAACATGGTACCGTCCTCGCACACCATGGCCAATCTGTCCACGTCGGGATCCACCGTAATTCCAAGATCTGCCTTCACCGACAGAATGGTTTCGGCCAAATCACCTAGATGTTCTGGTAAGGGTTCTGGATTATGAGGAAAATGCCCTGTGGGTGTGCAGTATAATTCGGTTATTTGGGTTACTCCCAGCGCTCGAAGTAGCGCCGGCACGAAAACACCTCCGCTGGAATTGACCGCGTCTACCACCACCTTAAAGTCAGCTCTTTTAATAGCCTCAATGTTGACTAAGGGTAGCGCTAAAACAGCATCAATGTGTTTTTGTAAGTACGAATCATCGTACGTTATTGTTCCTAAGTCATCTACTTCTGCGAAGCTAAAATTTCCTTGTTCCGCGATGCTGAGAACCTCCGCACCTGACTGGGAAGAAAGAAATTCTCCTCGATGGTTTAGCAGCTTGAGCGCGTTCCATTGTTTAGGGTTGTGGGATGCGGTAAAAATAATCCCCCCCTCGGCATGCTCCATAGGAACGGCTATTTCTACGGTTGGAGTAGTGGAGAGTCCGAGGTCAATAACGTCAATACCAAGGCCGATTAAGGTATTTGATACCAACTGAGAAATCATGGTGCCTGAAATCCTGGCATCTCGTCCCACAACGACTTTGACACGGGGGCCAGGTGCATTGTTTTTGAGCCAAGTACCGTAAGCGGTTGCAAAAAGTACTGCATCAATTGGGGTTAAGTTCTCTCCGGAAGCGCCACCAATCGTTCCCCGAAAACCTGAGATGGATTTAATGAGTGTCATAATTTCTTTGAAAGTTTGACCATTTGCAGCAAAGCAACCGCGCATTCAATGCCTTTGTTCCCGTGTATTCCACCAGAGCGATCCAAGGATTGCTGCTTGTTCATATCGGTTAACACACAAAAACTGATGGGTTTATTGAACTTCAGCATGACGTCCATCACCCCTTGAGTTAATCCTTGACAAACGAAATCAAAATGCTTTGTTTCTCCTTGAATAACGTTTCCTATGACAATAATCCCATCCAAATCGGGTTTTTGCGTGAATAACAACTGTGCGGCTAACGGGAGTTCAAAAGAACCAGGAACTGTAAGGTGCTCCACGTGGGAGATTTGGGCTTGTTTAAAAACATCAAGTGCTCCATTTGCCAGAGAAGAAGTGATTTCTGAATTCCATTCGGAAACTACGATTCCAAGGCGAAATTCAGAACAATTTTCGAGTTGACTGCTTGAAAAGTTGGATAAATGGTTCCCAACAGTCGCCATTCCTATTTGCTTTGAACCGAAGCTACACGAGAAATGTACCTGTCAATGGTCTTCTGATTGGCGTAATCTGGATAATCGTACCTAATTCTAGAGAAATGGTTGGAAGCGACCTCATAGTTTTTGGCCAATTCAGCATGAAGTCCTGCTTTGAATAAATACATGGGCGAGGTGAAGTCGTTGTCCATTGCATTCGCAGCTTTTTCGTACAATTCTGCCGCATCTGCGTATTTTTTTAATTCGGACAAACAATCCCCCTGTAGGCCAATCGACATGGTTGAAAGGTAGGTGTCATCCACCGAAACCCCTTCAAATTGATCTAACGCTTTTTGAAACTCACCTTTCTTCATGTACTGTGTTCCCAGCAGGTATTGCCCAATTTCACCTCCCGTATGTCCGTCATATTTCTTAACAAAAGGAATCAACAGTTTAATCGCTTGATCGGTGGAATCTTTCTCAATATAATTGAGTGCTGACCACCAACCGTCGTTTGCCTTATTGTCGGCAGGCGCCCAGATTAACTGGCGGTAACCTAAAAATAGTATCAAGGCACCAAGAACACCTCCTGCAATGTATACCCCCAACTTAAAGCGCTTGTTGGTCTTCCATTGGTGCTTCAAACTGTCTGTTGATAGGTTAAAATCTTCCATTCCAAATATTTTGAGTGCAAAAATAATAAATTTTATTGCAAGGTTGCAAAGATGTTACCATGATGTTGGGCTGTCGTATTCTTGCATCGAAGTTTAACCAAAATTAAAAGCAACATGAAAAAAAGAACCCTTTACCAAATGGTCATCGACCAAAGCGGCTCCATGAAAGGGAGCGAGCAACAAGTAATCGTAGGCTTTAACGAGCATTTACAATCCATGAAGACCACCCAGGAAAAATATCCAGAGCAGGAAATCATCATGAGTTTGAAGTTTTTCAACAACGAAGTTGGTCCCAACACAGTGAACTTTGAACCGGTTTCCCAATGCCACGAGCTTTCTCGGCACCTTTATCATCCCTCGGGCAGTACCGCCTTATTGGATGCTATTGGAAAGTCCATCTACGATATCAAGACCAAATTCGGATCGGAAATTCATGCAAATGGCACCACAGTAGTGTTTATTATCATCACGGATGGACACGAAAATGCTTCAAGGATGTACACTTTTGACGACATTCAACGAATGATTGGGGAATTGGAAGCCACCGAAAATTGGAATTTCACCTTCATGGGAGCGGACTTAGATGCCATCAATGCTGCCAGTAGGTATGGAATTCAGGCGAACAGTACGATTTCTTTTGATAAATCGGATTATGTTCGAGTAAGCCGCGATTACTTATCCAAGGCATCGGAAGATTATGCGCAGAAAAAACAGATGGGCGAAAAACCAAATGGGTTTTTTGATATATTTGATAGAAAAGATCTACGAAAAAAATAATGAAGGTTCATTTAATTAGAGCGACTGATTTTTCAGCCCATACGTATCAGGCGGTTCTTCAAATCGTCAATTCTTTCGCAGGGCCCATAGAATACGTACCTTCAGAGACGGAGCTTGAAATTAACCAGGCAGTTGAAAAGGAGATTTCTAACCGAGAATCTTTTGAATTGGGACTTCAGCCGCCGCCATTAGCTAGCATTAAAATGGAGCATTCGTTAGAACGCCCCAGTTACAGCCATCGTCCGCCGGTTGAATTTCCTGTTAAAGTTCAATTGGCAACATGGGAAAGTTTATTCGATGTATGTAAATCCTATCGCTCAGCCAAAAAGCTTCCGAAAGAAGATTTAATCCTGTTGTTGACGGATACGGCCAATGAAGCCAATTGGTTTGTGGGCATGGATCAAACAATGACCCACGCTTTCATCCATACCGCGGATTGGCACCACTATTTCGAAGGGTTGAACGAACGGTTTCCTATTGCTTATGAAATCGCTGCGACCGTTTTGAGGCTTTCGAGCCTGGGCTCTACTACAACGATGCAGGGACTTTACCACACTGAACCGCGGGGGTGTATTTCGGATTTGTGCTTGCACAAAAAGCAAATCGTTCTGAAAATGCGAACAGCAGACATTTGCACCGATTGCATGAATTTTATCGCAACGCAAGATGTCGACATGCGTTTGGTTACCCAGGTTGTCGAAACGTTTGAGGGGATTCGAAAACATTTTTTAGCAACCGAAAGGACGAACTTCTTAAAGCAGCCGAGCAGGTTATTGGTCAAAGGATATACCCACCAGATTATTTTCCGGGATTATGGTAATTTACCATTGCAATTGAACCCCAAACAACGCGCGATATATTGTTTTTTTCTGAACCATCCAGAAGGGGTTCGTTTGGTGGATTTAGTGGATCATCGTCAAGAAATTGGTGAGCTTTACCATCGATTCAGCAACCAAAGCACCTTGGATAGAATTGAAGAATCGTTGGATTTACTGCTGGATCCTATGGAGAGTAACCTGAATGAGACTTTGTCGAGAATAAAAAGAATTATTGAAAAAACCGTGGGTAAGCGAATAGCACCTGTTTATCAAATCACAGGAAATAGGGGAGAGCCTTACCGAATTTTATTGGATTCAAATTTAGTGGAGTTTGAAACTGAGATTCACAATTAATTGCTATTTTTGATAAAAAAAAGGTATGAAATATTTATTGCTTAGCGCGGTTGTTTGTTTTATGGGAGGATCTTTTTTCGCACAAACCAAGTTAAACCTCGAGTCGGCCAATGAGATTACAGCATGGGTGACCACGCACAAATTCAAAACGGACGAGAGTTTTGGATATACGTTAGCTGTGGAAACGCCTAACCAAAGTCCGATTCTTGTTTTTAGCCATAATACTGGAAATAGAAAAGAATTTACCAACCTTACCTATACTACAGGAGCAACCTCTGCAATGGTGACGGCCCAAGGCGAAGGAAATAACTCCATCGACGTAATGGTCTTAGAAAACGGTGATTTAATGCTTGCAGGCATGCTGTTCAAAGTCGAGGAATAAGAAGAAAATGCGTTATTTTTTCTTGTGCATTTTTAGTGTCGCCTTGAAACTAGCTCATGGACAATACAATTTACAATTGAATCAGGTGCTGTTGGTGAATAATACGGTACAAACGGTTCCTGTTGGCAAGGTTTGGAAAATTGAATCATACTTGCAGGCGGGAGTGACAATTAATGACATGTCGGAATCTTCAGCGACGTGTAACTTTCCTGGACGTCATCATGCGTTTTTAGTGAATAATCAGCTTTACTACCTTATCAACGGTTCTCCGGGGCACGGAAGTAGCGGCACATTTATGGCGGTTGGCAATTCGCTTCCCATGTGGATCCCGGCGGGAACCTCTGTGAGAACGTCTTGTGCTTCAGATGTTCTAAGCATTTTGGAGTTTAACTTAGTTCCTTAACGAATGTTCTCGAAAAAGAAAATTGCTCAAAGGCTATTTGACAAATATAAAAATAGGCGAGACAGCGATACGCGTATTACCGCGCGTGAATTAAAGGAAATTCAACAATTATATGTGACCTCGTTGGTTATTTCTGCTTTCATTGGGGTACTTTTTGTGTTGCTATTTTACCTTCCCATTTACATGTTTCCTTCGTTTTTTAACGAGAATGTATTGCAACTTCAATTCTGGGGTTTAGATCTTGAAATTCGCTGGATAAGAGAGCTTGATAATTTTTTGTTAACCTATGTAGAGCTTTATTTTTTGAGTATTTTGAGCATTTACATGATTCAGCGTTTAGCTATGGTACTGGATTTTCCATCCATGCAATCCAAACATTATCAATTGCATCTTCAGAATATTCAAAAACTCAGTTTAGAAGTCAAGCAAAAAAAAGAGGCTGAATTGGGATTAGATCCGTTTTTAGGTCTTTCCCGTGTTCAGCTATATGCATACTTACTGATTTCTCGATTCAAAGCAATGTTCAGCAACATGCTCATTAAATTTCTTTTACAGCGTTTTGCTAGCCGATATTTGTTGAAAACAGTGATCGATATGGTTGGAGCCCCCATCTACGCTTTTTGGAATGCTTATGCCACTGCGAAACTCTTTAAAGATTCGAAATTTTATATCTTTTCTGTAGAGTTAACGGATGTTTTGGCAGAACAGCTGCAACAAGAACAGCGCATCAAAGAGGAAATTAGCCGCGAAATACAGCACTTATTGGTTTCGGTGGTCGCCCTAAAACGAGATTATTCAGAAATCAACCATTACTTTTCTTCACGTTTATTAGAATGTCTTCAAATTTCGATGCATGAAAACGAATATAAAACCTTGTCCATGCGTGAATTATTGGAAGTTTCAGATCCTAAAACGGTCCAATGGGTTTGTTTATTATTTGCTACGGGCATCATTTTGGACGGTAACATTAGCCGACGTGAAAGAAGAACGCTCCGAGAAATTTCGCAAGACTTGTTGCTAACAGACAATGCCATGACTCACATTGATGCCTATTTAGCAGCGTATAGACAGGGTAAAGGAGTTGAGTTTATTAAGAGTAATAATTGGATATCATGAGTAGATTTAGGGGATACGGATTGTATTTAATTCTGAGCTTGCTTTCTTGTTATACTAGCGCTCAAACCAAAGTGGATAATGCGCGTTTCAAAGCGTTGATAGCTGATTCCAGCGCAGTGATTTTAGATGTACGAACTCCAGAGGAATTTGCAGAAGGTTTCATAGCTGGTAAAGCACTAACCGTTAATGTTAACTATTTTTCAAAAGAGTTTTTAACCCAAGTAGAAAAGGTAGCAAAGAAAGATCAATTTATCCTAGTTTATTGTGCAGCAGGAGGTAGAAGCGCTTCAGCTTGTAAAGAGTTGAAGAAATCCGGTTACAAGAAGATTTTTGAACTCGACGGAGGATATAATAATTGGGTGGAGTGATTTGGCTAGGATTCTATTTAACATAATATCAATTATATTACAAAGTATTTAGCATTTAAACCTTAGCTTTGGCTTATGGGACAAGCCCGCCATTTTACCGATGTACAAACGCTTAAGGAATTGCAATTTCTAGAAATACTAGAACAGTTATCTTCCTTTGCACATTCGGAAAGCGCCAAGACGTTGGCACTAAAACTGAAGCCAAGCAACCGCCAAAACGACATCGAATTTCAACTTGCACAAACGCGTCAAAGGCTGTCACTTACTCAGCAACAAAGAACAATTCCAAGCACGGAGTTTGATGAATTAACGAAAGAAATTACGCTCCTAAAACTCCATGATGCCGTTTTAAATCTTGAAGGAGTTCTTCGAATCTATTCTGCCAGTGAATTAGTAAACCAATGGCTAAGGCTTTTTGAGGAAATAAATACCCTTCCCCAGCTTGCGCAGGTATTTAGTGCATGTTATTTTTCAGAGGAAATAAAACAGCTTATTTGTTCCGTTGTCGACGTAAAGATTTCCAAGAACATTAAGGACGATGCGACGAAAGAACTTTTCGAGATTCGAAGTTCCATCAAGTCTGTTCGGCAAAAAATAAACCGCAATTTCGATCGCGAAATGCGCAAACTCGTAAAAGAAGGATGGCTCGGAGACACTCAGGAAACCTTCTTGGGGGAACGAAGGGTTCTTACGGTGCAATCAGGATACAAACGAAGGGTTCTAGGTACCGTTGTAGGCACGAGTAAAACAGGCAGTCTGACTTACATCGAGCCACAAGTAAACCGAGAATTAAACCATGAATTGGATTGCTTGTTGGACGATGAGCGCAAGGAAGTTTATCGCATCCTTCGAACGTTAAGTCAACATTTACGTGCTTACCTCGGGTTAATCCAGTCCTACCAGGAAGCCTTGGTTTTATTAGACTTTGTAACGGCAAAAGCCCGTTTGGCGGCCTCAATGGAGGCTTCTTTACCTGCCATTTCGAATACCACTACTTTTGAATGGAAGGAAGCATTCCACCCGATGCTTGTTACAACCAATCGTCGTATCGGTAAACCAACCGTTGCCCAACATTTTAGCTTACATGAAGCGCAAAGAATATTGGTGATTTCAGGTCCGAACGCTGGCGGTAAAAGCCTTACCTTGAAAACGTTCGGTTTACTTCAATGCATGTTGCAATCAGGCCTACTGATTCCCGTGCACCAAGATTCCATTGCTTGCATATTTCAACATTTATATTCCGATATAGGAGATAATCAATCTATTGAAAATGAATTAAGTACCTATTCTTATCGCCTTAAAAGAATGAAGTACTTTTTAGAAGTTTCAAATACTAAAACTGTTTTATTGTTAGATGAATTCGGCAGCGGCTCGGATCCAGAACTCGGCGCTGCTTTGGCAGAGGTTTTCTTCGAAGAAATCTATCAAAAGTGCTGTTTTGCCATGATTACAACCCATTATTCCGCGATTAAAGTTAAAGCGTCGGAATTGCCTTTTGCGGTCAATGGCGCCATGAAATTTGATGTAAAGTCTCTTAAACCTTTGTATGAACTAGTTTTAGGTCTTCCTGGTAGTTCATTTACTTTTGAAGTTGCTTCCATCAACGGGATTCCCAAACCCTTAATTTCCGAGGCTAAAAAGAAATTATCCTCTGATACTAAACGCTTGAACCAATTGCTTTCTTCCATTCAAGAAGAAAAGCAATACTATCAAAAAATGGTGCAAGAACATAAAAACGCCCAAGAGCGAATGCAGCATGAGTTGTCACGCTTAAAACAACTGGAAAACGACAATAGAAACAAGGCGAAACAACTGAGCCAACAAGCGGAAGAGCAAGCGAAAGCGCTACAGCTAGGACAGAAATTCGACAAATATGTAAGCCGTTATCAGCCGAGTCGAAAAAAGCAAAAGGAAAACGAAGCATTATTTGAAGAAATACGAAGCTTTATCGTTAAGACTCGTACCCTTAAACCCGTCGCAAAAACCAAGAAGCCAATGGTTAAAGTCGTCGAGAAAGCGACTATTGACTATAAAATTGGGGACAAAGTTAAAATTCAAGGAAGTAAGCAATTGGGAATCATTACGGCAATTGAAAAACAAAAAATCACGGTATTGGTTAATTCGTTGAAAATGACCCTTAGCAACGATAAACTCCTTCCTTTTCCATGACTTCCTCCCCTCCTATTTGCTATTTAAATTCGAACGATGGGACTGCACTGCTTGCGGTAGGCGAAGGTCCTTTCTTTGCCTTAAGCTCCTTGGAAGAACTACCTTTACTTGATGCATTTTTAACGAAGCACCGAGGGAACTATATTTTTGGATATCTTTCGTATAGCCTACAATCCCATGTGATTAAGTCCTCTACGTTAAATCAACGGCGCCTGCCCCTCGCCTATTTTTGGGTATGTCCTGAGGTGGGTGAAATCGTATCTGACGAATTAACCTTGGTTCAAGGATCGGATTACAAGTTGCTTGAGGACCTTTATTCCCAGCTTCGTACCGCAGAAGCCTTAACCTTACCCGAGTTCACTCCCTCGCTGTCGCAAGCAGAGTACTTGAATCGCATCGATACGATAAAATCGCTGATTCAACGAGGCGACTTGTACGAAACCAATTTTTGCTTTAATTACACGCTCAACGATTTGAATTTACGGGACCCGTTCAGCCTATATCAAAGGGTAAACGAACGCACCAAAGCACCGTTTTCCGCCTTGCTTTGCTTGGATCACATTTGGCTCGCTTGTGGCAGTCCTGAACGTTTTCTGAAAAAAACGGGTAACACCTTGATTTCTCAACCCATCAAAGGGACCGCACCAAGACACCAAGACCCCTCGTTGGATGCATTTTCAAAAACGGCGCTCTTGAATTCGCCTAAAGAACGCTCCGAAAATGTAATGATCGTGGATTTGGTACGCAACGACCTTTCGAAAATCGCACTTCCGGGAACCGTGAATGTGGATGAACTTTTTGGGATTTATTCCTTTCCTACGGTGCATCAAATGATTTCAACCATACGTTGCCAAGTGGATCCGAACCTCCCTTTTTCTAAGATTATTACCGCTACTTTTCCGATGGGATCCATGACAGGGGCGCCAAAACGCAATGCCTTACGTTATATGAATGCTATGGAGCCTTTTACGCGGGAGCTTTATTCTGGCAGTGTTGGGTATTTCACTCCGGAGGGTGATTTTGATTTCAACGTGGTGATTCGGTCGTTGGAATACTATCCGCAAGAATGTTTACTCCAATGCGGCGTAGGTAGTGCAATTACCATCGAGGCAGACGCTGCACAAGAATATGAGGAATGCCAATTAAAAATTGAACGACTTATCCATTAAATCGATGCTTCGTAAGGTTCAAAAATTACTCGATAAAAAAACCTACAAACATTACGTTTTAATGTGCAGTGCTGGCGTTGATTCAATGGTCATGTTGGAAACGTTTCATCGCTTAAAGCTACCCTGTTCTGTAGTTCATGTTGACTACGGTTTGAGAGGGAAAGAAAGCACGGAGGATGCTCGGTTTGTGAAGGAACGTTGTGAAGCCATGAATGTTCGTTGTGATATTCTCCAGGCGAACCTTAAACAACAGCTGCACGAAAAAGGAGGAAACCTGCAACAAGAAGCCCGTAAAATTCGCTATGCATTCTTGGCAGAAACGCTTGAGGATATACCGGAATCCATTGGAGTTACTGCTCACCACCAAGACGATCAGTTAGAGACCTTTTGGTTGCACTTAATCCGAGGAAGCGGACTGAGCGGTTTATCGGGAATGGAACATGTTTCGGATCAAATACTTCGACCATTTTTAACCGTTTCGCGTGCATCAATTGAGCGATTTGCTCGCAAAAACATCTTGACATGGAGAGAAGACCAAAGCAATAAAAACAATCAATATCTGA
>JBJOJZ010000123.1:0-4538 GCA_046046325.1 Bacteroidota bacterium | reverse complement strand
CACCGTGAATTATGGAACCGCAGCCATATCCTCGGCGCAAAACAGCAATTCAACCACCGTACTGAATTTTGGGTGCGCCTTCGACAGTGGCAACAATGCCGGCGAAACAGGACAAGCGCACAACAGTGCTAATCCGAATCAATACCACGCCTACGATTATCCCCATGCCGCGGTTGGGAATCCTACCATGAATGAAAGCGTGTGGTTGAACTTCATTGCTCCCAATCAAGGACGCATTGTTTTTGAAACCGATTACCAAAGTGCCTTGTACGGCGAGAGTGCTGCCCTCTTCGGCTACGACACGTCCTTTGCACCCGGAGTTCCTAACGATTATTTATGTTCGAACCTCAAATTCATCGATTCCGACGAAGGAGGCACCAACGGATTTCTTGGAGGGGACCCAAGTGCCATCGTTCAAGCTCCTTGTCTAGAACCTGGATACAAATATTTTGGCATGGTGGACCCATCCGATGCCTTAACGCCCTTGAGTTCCCAATCCATAAAGACCTGGGTTCATGATCCGAGCGTGGTGGATCCAACGCAAAACCCACCAGGAAACGACATTCTTTGCCTGACCCTACAAAACCCGTTGTATGAGGTTCCTGTGATACCTGCTGGGGTCAATCCTCCTTTTCAAGCCGTGGCGGGAACCAACGTATTGGCATGTCAGGAATACTTGGCGGGTGAGCCCAACGTTGACCCAAATCCTGCTAACTGCGCGAACCAAACCGTTTGGCATTATTTTGTCGCTCCAGGTTCCGGAGCCGTTGAAATGAGCATCAGGGCCTACATTGGAATGAACTTGCTGCGCTTCAATATTTTTGAATTGCTGAACGGGAACGGATGCTACGGGGGCTTGGCTCCAGCAACTTACACAACCAATGGAACACGCTTTGACCCAGTAATAACTCCCGTTGTTAGCGGTTCCGCAACCTTCTCTGGGCAACAGGTATCGCTCTGCTGCTTGGACTCAGGGAAAATTTACGCCATTCAAATCGACGGTGGTTCACCAGGCGATGAAGGGCAATACATCATCGAATACATTCATGAAATCGAGGCGGATGCTGGAGATGTGGCGGTTGACGTATCCAACGGAGAAAGCGCGAATGTATGGGTTGGTGATACCGCCTTGGTATGTTACGGAAATACCCTACAACCCTCTATCCTACTCGATGGCATTGGTAACTCAACCCAAAATTTGCCGGGGTGTTTGCATCCCGGCTATGTGCTGCATTCGTATCCCAACGTACCCGACCCGGTCTACAATTCAGGGTTCACCTTCATCGATTCCCTGCAATCACAAGGCAGTTTCATCCATTCAGGAGACGGCTCCGGCAGTTTTGGAAATCCACTCTACAATACGGTATATTTCCTTTCCCCTGCTGGAGACCTGCCCAATGCCTGGGGAAATTTCAGCTGCCAAACGACAACCGTAGCGGAAGGAGTTCCTGTGGTATTCCTGTCACCGCTTGCAGTCGTAAGTTCCTACGACAATTCTTCATGCTCCTTGAGTTTCAGTGTGAGCGGCGGCGTTTCGGGATACCTCAATCAAGGATATAACTACACCATCACCGATCCTTTAGGGGAAGTTGTGGTTGCGTCTTCGACCGCCGCGGGTCAAACCGTGAGTTATGTGGCAGCGATACTCGGAAATTACACGGTCAATATCAACGATGAGCCTTGTCCCTTGGTAATCAATTTTGATGCTTCGGGATGCTTGAATCCCTGCACGCCCCAAACCATCCCCGTTAGCGTAAGTATTTGTCAAGGAGACAGCATCTTACTGGGAGGAAGCATGCAAAGCAACCCGGGAACCTACATCGATTCCTTGCAATCGGTGATGGGATGTGATTCTGTTCTGGTAAGCACCTTGACCCTATACCCTAACCCAACCTATGGTTTTCAATCCGTCACCTTGTGCGCAGGTGAAAGCGTAACGGTAAATGGCAACGTTTACAGTTCCAACGGACAATACCAAGACACCTTGCAAAGCGTTCATGGATGCGACAGCATTCTTACAACAAGTGTTTTTATCATCACGCCTGTGGTGGTGAACCAAGAAGTGCATATTTGCAACGGCAGCAGTTATACGTTTAATGGCAATACCTACACGCAAGAGGGAGTTTATTTTGACACCACTACCACGGTCAATGGTTGCGACTCCATCAATGTCTTGAGTTTGTTTCTGAACGCTGCGTATGAAACCAGCCTATACGACACCGCTTGTTTGGGTGCGGCTTATGTGTTTGGCATCGATACCTTGAACAGTTCTGGGACCTATGTGCTCCCCTTGGTAGCGGACAACGGATGTGATTCAACGGTAACCTTGGATTTATACTTATTGGATTGTTCCATGTTAACGGTCTATGCTCCGAATTCCTTCACCCCGGATGCGGACGGAACCAACGATTTATGGTATCCAATCCTGCAAAATGTCAAATCGTACAGCTTTGACATTTACAACCGTTGGGGTCAACGCATTTTCACCTCAACAGGCGATCCGTGGGATGGGACCTATCAGGGAAACAAATGCCAGATGGGGGTTTACACCTACATCATCGACTGGGTGGACAACGACAAAATCACGCATCGTGTGACGGGGAGTATCACCTTGGTGCTATAGCCTCGACAAGCTCAGATAAGGTATGAGAAAAGCTCGGTTGCTGGATCGAAAAGATCAGCTACGGCAAAATAAAGACAAGCCTCCAAATTCAGTTCGAGCTACATTGCCTTAGCATCATAAAATAAGTTGAATTGCATTTCGTTAGGGAGCTCGTAAAAAATCTCCAATGGAAATAGATCAGATTAAAAACAGCATTCTTGAAATACGAGGTATTAAAGTAATTCTTGATTTTGAATTAGCGAAATTATATGAAGTAGAAACGAGGGTTTTAAAACAGGCAGTAAGAAGAAATATAGATCGATTCCCAAGTGATTTCATGTTTCAATTAACAGAAATTGAGATGCAACACTTGGTATCACAAAATGTGATACCCACGCTAAATCACTTTGGCGGCGCTAAACCATTCGCCTTTACTGAGCAAGGTATTGCTATGCTATCAAGCGTTTTGAAAAGTAAAAAAGCGATACATATGAACATCTCCATCATGCGGGCCTTCGTGATGATGCGGCAATGGGCTATTACTTTAATCGCAGACTTCGATACGCATGCCTCGGCATACTACTCAGCCTGCTTTAATTCCTGGTGGACTGAGTGCCCCGAAGGGGTGTACCGAAGGCCAACCATCAAGAATTGAGTGAGAAACTCACAACTCTTGAACAGCAATACGGCCAAAAATTCAAGGATATAGAGCAGGTCTTGAATTACCTCATCAATAAAGACAATCTAAAAACGCAACACGTGGCTCGAAAGCCAATAGGATTTTAAAAATAGCAAATGGAATTAGAACACATCAAAAACAGTATCCTTGAAATAAGAGGACATAAAGTAATGCTCGACATGGATTTAGCAAAGCTTTATGATGTGGAAACAAAAGCATTGAAGCAAGCAGTAAGAAGAAACAGCAACCGCTTTCCAGAAGACTTCATGTTTCAATTGACAAAAGAGGAATGGGTAGTTCTAAGGTCACAATCTGTGACCTTTGAAGGAGGAAAAGGAAATCACCCCAAGTATTTACCTTTCGCCTTCACAGAACAAGGAGTTGCGATGCTCAGTGCAATATTGAATTCTCAACGAGCAATTCAAGCAAGTATTCAAATCATGCGGGCCTTTGTGATGATAAGGCAATGGGCCTTGAATCATCAAGAATTGAGTGCAAAACTCACTGAGTTGGAACAGCAATACGGACAAAAATTCAAGGACATCGAGCAAGTTTTGAATTACCTCATCCAGAAAGACCAAAAATCAGTGCAACAAGCCACGCGAAAGGAAATTGGGTTTAAAAAATGATCATATGACAATTAACCCACATTTAGAGCACTTCAAGAATTATTTGAAATCCCAACGGTATAGTCCTAACACCATTAAAACCTACACGGACGCCTTAGGGGTATTTTTTCAATTTCACAGCAACAAGGCCCCGGAACAACTTGAAATCGAAGATATCATTCACTTCAATACGGGGTATATTCTTCGTAAAAATCTATCAGCAAGTTATCAGAACCAGGTAATCAATGCCATCAAGTTATTTTACAGAAACCGGTTCAATCGGGTCATGGATTTAAACAATATCCAACGTCCACGCAGGGAAAAACGCCTGCCAAATGTGTTAAGTAAACAAGAAGTCAAGGCGATTCTTGAGGCTCCCACGAACCTAAAACATCGAGCCATGTTGAGCTTAATTTACGCTTGCGGCTTGCGAAGAAGTGAATTATTGAATTTAACCTTGAAGGATGTTCTATCGGATCGGAACTTATTGTTTATTCGACAATCCAAGGGTAAAAAAGACCGTGTGGTTCCTATCAGTGATAAAATCATTGAAATGCTACGGACCTATTATAAAGCCCACAAACCAAAAACGTGGTTGTTTGAGGGGCAAAATACAGGAGAGCAATACAGCGAGCGAAGTTTACAATTA
>JBJOJZ010000105.1:0-4284 GCA_046046325.1 Bacteroidota bacterium | reverse complement strand
CCTTAATTTTTGAAATGATCAACAGCAGCTTCTTGAGCTTCATAGATTTTAAATACATCGTGCATTTTGGTGATTTCAAACAACTTTTGAAGGTTGCTGTTCACCTTACAAATTACCGTATCCCCTCCGTTAACCCGGGATCGAGTAAGAATTCTTACAAGAAAGGCTATTCCACTTGAATTGATGTACGTAAGATCTTTTAAGTCCAAAATTACGTTCCAGTTATTCAGCTTTTCAACTTCGGCGGAAACCGCTTGTAAATCGTTGTCCGACAACAATCTTCCGCTCAAGCTGATAGTGGTCGTTTCGCCGTTTAATATGAAGTAGTCTATCATAGGGTGTTCTCTTTTTTGGTAGCGTAAAAATATAAAGAATGATGCTGTATTTCGACTTGAAATAATTCTTCGATGGTCGTTTTAATTTGTTGAATGCGAGGGTCACAAAATTCAATCACCTCGCCTGTGTCCGTTAGAATTACATGATCGTGCTGTTTTGACCCGTGAGATTTTTCAAACTGAGCCAGGTTTTTACCAAACTGATGTTTGCGAATCAGGTTACATGCCAAAAGCAATTCAATCGTGTTATAAAGTGTCGCTCGTGAGACGCGGTATTTTTCGGATTTCATCTTAAAATACAGGGTTTCTACATCGAAATGGCCTTCGAAATGGTAAATTTCTTTCAGTATGGCAAAACGTTCAGGAGTCTTTCGATGTCCGTTTTGTTCCAAGTAAGAAGAGAAGATGCTTCGAACCTTTTCGGGTAATTCTACCATGCGTAATAATAAATAACAAAATTAATATAAAAGCGAACCGAAAATTTGGTAGACGGAAGAAAAGTCCTTGGTTTTTGAACAGGTTTTCAACGTTCTCATTGGATAAATGTGTTTATCTTTGTGCATGCTCAACGGTAAAAAAATAGGCATTGTTCTTCCGGCGTACAATGCGGCGGATACCCTCGAAATTACGTACCAAGAAATTCCATTTGATATTGTTGATTTTGTTGTTTTGGTTGATGATGCTAGCAGGGATCACACTTCGGAAGTAGCTCGTAAATTAGGTATTCAACACATCGTTCGACACGATAAAAACCGTGGATATGGAGGAAATCAAAAGTCGTGTTATAAAACCGCCCTTGATCTAGGAGCCGACATTATTATTATGCTGCACCCGGATTATCAGTATACCCCAAAATTAATCCATTCTATGGCAGCGGTTATTGCTTTCGATGTTTATCCGGTAGTTCTTGGTTCAAGGATTTTAGGTAAAGGCGCGTTAAAAGGAGGAATGCCAGTGTACAAATACATCGCAAACCGCTTTCTAACGTTGGGACAAAACATCGTAATGGGCCAGAAACTATCCGAATACCATTCTGGTTATCGTGCATTTGCTAAGGAGGTTTTTCAACAAATAAACATTGAGGCGAATTCCGATGACTTTGTCTTCGATAACCAAATGCTCGCCCAAATCTTTTTTGCAGGTTTTGAAATTGGCGAAATTACCTGTCCTACAAAGTACTTTGAAGAAGCTTCCTCCATTAATTTTTCAAGGTCCGTTACCTATGGACTTGGCGTGATTTCAGTGAGCATTCAATACCGTCTAGCAAAATGGAGATGGTTCACTTCGAAAATTTTTAAATAATTCAATCAAGATGTCAGACGATAAAAAAATCATTTTCTCCATGGTGGGAGTTTCCAAATCAACCCCACAAGGAAAACAAATTATCAAAAATATTTACCTCTCTTTTTATTATGGTGCCAAAATTGGAATCATTGGTTTGAATGGTTCTGGTAAGTCAACCGTGATGAAAATCATTGCTGGAATTGATCAAAGCTTTCAAGGGGATGTGGTATTTTCCCCGGGATATACGGTAGGTTATCTTCCTCAGGAACCTGAACTGGACCCTCAGAAAACGGTGCGTGAAGTGGTGCTTGAAGGCGCCCAGGAAGTAGTTGATGTTCTTAAGGAATATGAAGCAATCAATTTGGCGTTCGGTGACGAAGATGTGTTGAATGATCCCGATAAAATGGATAAACTCATAGCGCGTCAAGGAGAGGTTCAGGATAAAATCGATGCCATGGATGCCTGGGAGTTGGACAATAAGATCGAACGTGCCATGGATGCGTTACGCTGTCCGCCCGACGACCAACTCATTGAATCCCTTTCCGGCGGAGAAAAACGTCGTGTCGCTTTGTGCCGTTTGTTGTTGAAAAATCCCGATGTGCTTTTATTGGATGAGCCTACGAACCACTTAGATGCAGCCTCGATTGATTGGTTAGAACAACATTTACAACAATACCAAGGCACCGTGATTGCAGTAACCCATGACCGTTATTTCTTGGACAACGTTGCAGGCTGGATTTTGGAATTAGACAGGGGTGAAGGCATTCCATGGAAGGGTAACTATTCTTCTTGGTTAGAACAAAAGGGTAAGCGCTTGAAAGAAGAAGAGAAAACCGAGTCGAAACGTCAAAAAATGCTCGCACAAGAATTGGAATGGGTGCGCATGAATCCTAAGGCTCGTCAAGCTAAATCCAAGGCTAGGTTGCAGAATTATGAAAAAATGTTAGCCGAAGATGGACGGGAAAAAGAAGCTTCTTTGGAAATCCCGATTCCAAATGGTCCGAGGTTAGGGTCCAATGTGATTGATGCCAATCAGGTTGCCAAAAGTTTTGGCGATAAATTGTTGTATGACAACCTGAATTTCTCACTGCCACCTGCTGGAATCGTTGGAATTATTGGCCCCAACGGTGCCGGAAAAACAACGATTTTTAAAATGATTATGAACGAACTTCAGCCGGATTCAGGTTCGTTTTCCGTCGGCGAAACCGTTCAGCTGGGGTATGTCGACCAATCCCATAAGTCCTTAGACCCCAATAAAACGGTGTTCGAGGTTGTTTCTAACGGTTTAGAATTCATCGAAATTGGCAACCAGAAAATCAATTCAAGGGCATACCTTTCCAAGTTCAACTTCAACGGTTCCGATCAGAATAAAAAAGTTGGTGTGCTTTCTGGAGGAGAACGGAACCGACTTCATTTGGCTATGACTTTGATGATTGAGGCCAATGTCTTGTTACTTGACGAACCTACCAACGATATCGATGTGAACACCCTGCGTGCTCTTGAAGAAGGAATAGAGCGTTTTGCCGGATGTGCGGTAGTGATTTCCCACGACCGTTGGTTCCTAGACCGTATTTGTACCCATATTCTTGCTTTCGAAGGGGATTCACAAGTGTATTGGTTCGAAGGTTCCTATTCCGATTATGAAGAAAATCGTAAAAAACGGCTTGGTGAAAGCGGTCCAAAACGCATTAAGTATCGTAAGTTAATGTAAGAATCAGTCCTAGCAATACGAAGGGTGTAGGTCGATGGTCCTTCCAATCAGTTTTTGAATGTCCTTAAGATAAGCCCTTTCCTCCTGGTTGCAAAACGAAATTGCTTGACCGTTGGCTCCCGCCCGTCCTGTCCTCCCAATGCGGTGCACGTATGTTTCCGGAACGTTGGGTAAATCGTAATTTACCACCAAGCTTAAGTCGTCTATATCAATGCCTCGTGCTGCAATATCGGTGGCGACAAGTACGCGAATCTTTTGTTGCTTGAATCCGTTCAGCGCATTTTGACGTGCGTTTTGTGATTTATTGCCGTGGATGGCTGCCGCCGTAATTTTGGATTTGGCTAAAATTTTAACCACCCGGTCAGCACCGTGTTTAGTCCGTGTAAATACCAATACCGAAGGGGTCGTATTTTCATGTAATAAGTGCAATAGAACATCCTTCTTTTCCGCGGTTTCTACAAAAACAATGGATTGTGCTACCGTCTCGGCCGTGGAAGAGATGGGCGTAACCACCACCATTTCTGGGTTGGTCAACAAGGTATTGGACATGGCCTTAATTTCCTTCGGCATCGTGGCCGAAAAAAACAGGGTTTGGCGACGGGTTGGTATCAGTTTGATGATTCGGTTTACGTCGTGAATGAATCCCATATCAAGCATCCGATCGGCTTCATCCAACACAAAAATCTCCAACTGTTGAAGGGAAATATATCCTTGCTGATGCAAATCAATTAAACGGCCAGGAGTGGCCACCAGAATATCGATTCCGTTTTTGACCTGTTGCACTTGACTGTGCTGGTTCACGCCTCCAAAGATGACGGCATGTCGGTGGTCGAGGTCTTTGCCGTAGGCTTGAATGTTCTCTTCGATTTGTATGGCTAATTCCCGGGTAGGTGTAAGAATCAGGGTTCGGATTTTTCGTTTTCCTTCCGGTCGGCTTTTAAGGGTTAAACGTTG
>JBJOJZ010000102.1:0-3233 GCA_046046325.1 Bacteroidota bacterium | reverse complement strand
CAGGTTTTCCGGGAGAAACGGAAGCAGATTTTGAGGAAATGAAGGGTTTTGTAGAGCGCAGCCGGTTTGACCGGCTCGGTATATTCACCTACTCCCACGAGGAAAATACGCATGCCTATCAACTTGTCGACGACGTTCCCGAGGAATTAAAGCGAAAACGTGCCGACGAAATCATGGAAATGCAAGCGGGAATTAGCCATGCTTTGAACCAGCAGAAAGTAGGACGAACCTTTAAAACCCTTTTTGATCGGGTGGAAGGGGACTATTTTATCGGACGAACCGAATTTGATTCCCCTGAGGTGGATAACGAAGTAAAGGTGCTTCGTACTCCGGATTTGTACATACCGATGGGCGATTTTTCGAGGGTTCGAATGGTTTCCGCCGAGCCCTATGATTTGTTGGGTGAAATAGTTTAAGTACTTTTAATAAAAATTTTGTGATGAAAACTAGCCTTTTTACCGCTCTTACCTTTGTTCTTTTAGCTTGGAATTACGCTTTTGCCCAACCCGCCTCTCCTTTGACGGTGATCGATGCTTCGAGCCCAAATGCCTGCGATGGATCCGCTTCGATAACCAATCCGAACAACGTGATTACTAATACCATCGTTTGGTATTCTGGTAACGGAAGTATTTTTGCGCAAGGAGTAACGAGTGTTTCTAACCTTTGTGCAGGTAGCTATGGTGTGTATTACACTACATTCATTGATTCAGTTATGGCTACTTTTGTTATATCCGGAAATCCATGCAACGGTCTGCAAGCGATCGTTAGCGGTACAGCAGCAAGCTCTCCTATGGCCATGGACGGATCGGCAACCGTTTCCGCGATTGGTGGTTCTGCACCCTACACCTTCACGTGGAGCAACGGTGCCACAACCAGCACGATTGCTGGACTTGGGGTAGGCGTTTATAACTGCTGCGTAACGGACATGAACGGATGCATCGCCTGCGACAGTTTCGTGGTTTCAGCAACCGTAAATCCCGGAAACGACACGGTCTTCGTGATCAATAACAACAACATTGGAAATGTAATGGATTCCTTGGGGATGCAACAGGTATTGGATTGCAGCATTGACTACAACGCGATTGGCGCAGCATTCATCAGCGGATCACAATACATTCCTGCAGGCAATCCGAACGCATTGGATAGCATCTACCTTACATGGCAGGTGTATGACACGCTTGTACCCGCAAACCTAATGGCGACCTATACGGTAGATTATTCCTTGTTTCCTCCCTTAGCACAGTCCTATACCGCAAGTTTGGAAATTCACTGTCCGCAAAAAAACACCAATTACAACACCTTGCTCATTATCGACCAATTCTACACGTCGCAATTGGGATTAACGGAAGCAACCTACGTACCGAGCATTTGCCTGCAAGACGGATGCGCCTCGGTAGCATTTGGAGCAAGTTCTCGTGGGACCTTAACCGTTTATTCGATCAGTGGAAGCCAAATGACCTCACTGAACGTGATGGAGGTTTCCAACGCGCAAATTCCAGTTTCCTCATGGAGTTCCGGCGTTTACTTCTTGCATTATACCCTGAGTTCTGGGGCTCAAGGCGTGGTGCGTTTTGTGAAGGAGTAGGGCGTATTAAATCCCACCAAGTAGGAGAAAAAAATAAACTTACTTGACATACATCAAGAAATCTTTTGATTTGGTTCAATTATTTTTGAGCAAAAAAGATATGTCATCTAAACTAGAACGTCGTTCCTTTCTTTCAAGACTCGGCCTAGGTATCAGCGGAGCTTTGTTTTTCCCGCTCCAGCAATGGGGTAAAACTAAATCCAATGAAATGTCAAAAATTATCCTCAGAATAAGGGCTCTAGGTTTCCAGTGGGAAACACAAGACCCCTTTTTATTTTGTGTTCATCACGAAGATTATTTCCCAAAAGGTAATCCAGAATTGGGTCCAGATCCGAAACATTTTGAAGGACGGCATATTGGGCAAGATTTTATCATTAAAGATGGTTTTCGCATGTATCACGGTTCAACCGTTCCGGGTTTTCCTGGGCATCCTCATCGTGGTTTTGAAACAATCACTGTGGTAAGAAAAGGGCTTGTTGATCATGCGGACAGCCTTGGTGCTGCCGGTCGTTATGGGAACGGTGATGTTCAATGGATGACCGCCGGTAAAGGAGTACAACATGCCGAAATGTTTCCTTTGCTCAATCAAGATGCTGAAAATCCTCTGGAATTGTTTCAGATTTGGCTCAACCTTCCAAAGAGGAGTAAAATGGTAGACCCCTATTTTAAAATGCTATGGTCAGAATCCGTTCCTAAATTCAGCGTAGCGTCGAATGGTGCGAATGCACACATTGAAGTATTGGTCGGAAGATTAGGACAATATAAGTCAACCAATACGCCTCCGAACTCTTGGGCGGCAGATGAAAACAATCATGTGGCAATTTATAATATCCACTTTGAGGCGGGTGCAAGTTTCGAATTGCCGGCCGTTGGTCAAGGCATCAATCGCAGTATATATTATTACGAGGGAAATGGCTTGCAAATAGGAGGTCAATTGATTGCTCATTATCACGCCGCGGATGTTGATGCTGCGCAACATTGTACCTTAATCAATGGCGCTGAAATTTCTAAAGTTTTGGTGCTTCAAGGTCGCCCGATTTCGGAGCCTGTGGTGCAGCATGGTCCATTCGTCATGAACAGTAAAGACGAAATTTACCAGGCGTTTCAAGATTACCAAAACACGCAATTCGGAGGTTGGCCTTGGCCGCGCTACGATCAAGTGCATGACGCTAAACTCGGGCGCTTTGCCAAACATGCTGATGGCAGGATAGAGGAACCTAAAGCATAGGATTTGAAGGGGAGTGTTTTGATGACTTTCATGACGCTTATTGCTGCGTATTGAGTTGTGATTCGCTTTCAATTTAACTGCGTTGCTGCTTCGCGGTGTACTTTTAGGTCGATAAGCGACAACCTGCCCTGTGCTCGTTTTTAACGTAGTTTTGTTGTGATTCGCTTTCAATTTAACTGCGTTGCTGCTTCGCGGTGTACTTTTAGGTCGATAAGCGACAACTAAGTGCACCCGTTATCCTGCCATGTACTTGTTGTGATTCGCTTTCAATTTGTACTTTTAGGTCGATAAGCGACAACTTAACCAATTGAGTAGGAAGGTAGATGCGTGTTGTGATTCGCTTTCAATTTAACTGCGTTGCTGCTTCGCGGTGTACTTTTAGGTCGATAAGCGACAACGGAAACTTACCCCATTGAGAAG
>JBJOJZ010000095.1:0-5177 GCA_046046325.1 Bacteroidota bacterium | reverse complement strand
CTTCCCGAATTGGGTGATGATTCCTTTTATGATCATGAAATCGAAGGTTTTACGGTAATTGATACAGCTAGAGGTGACATTGGTATTGCAGTAGGGGTCATTGATCATCCTTCCAATCCATTGTTGCAGGTAGAAAAGGAAGGGGTTGAAATCTTGATTCCCCTTAATGTTGAACTACACAAAAAAGTCAACAGGTCGGAAAAGACCTTAACCATTACATCACCTGAAGGGCTTTTAGAAGTCTATTTATCTTGAGATAACAGGCCCAAGCAAATTTTCATACGAATTACTTTTTTGGCGGCCTCATTCACCTGCTGTTGGAATCCGTTGTTTTTGCGATATTCCCGAAGGAGTTCGCTGTGAGCTTTTGAAGCGTTTACGGGCATTAATACAATATCGCACCCCGCTGCAATCGCTTTTGTAGCGGATTGAGGAACGTTCACTACTCCTCCCATGTTCATGGCGTCGGTAACAATGAGTCCCTTGAATCCTAATTCAGTTTTCAAAAGATCCGTCACTATAGCTTTTGAGCAGGTGGAAGGTAATCCTTGGGTATCATATTTTTGATTGTTCTTAACGGCAATGTGTGCGACCATGATCGATAAAACGCCGTTGGCAATGAGTTCGGGGTAATTTTTAATTTCTTTAAGCTCACCGTCGATGGTTTGTAATGACGAGTGCGTATCACCGCTCACAAGTCCGTGTCCTGGGAAGTGTTTAGCGGTTGCAACGATGCGGTTTTTTTGTGTTTCCTGAATAAACGCATTGGACCATGGAATCAGCTGCTCGGGTTTGTTGCCGAAACCTCGATATCCAACGGTTGCATTCCCTGCGACGTCTACCACCGGTGCGAAATTGTAATTGATACCAATATCGTTAAGGAGTTTTGAAATTTGCTGAGCAACGGTAATCACCTCTTCCATGGAATTGATTTCTGCAGCTTTTTTGACTGGAGCCGATTCAGCAATTTTTCGATTAACTAAACTTGGTTCAGCATCCGCGCTGTACAGAAAGGGGAGGTTGCCTTTCGATTGATTGAGTGCATTAAATTTAGCAATCCATTGGGTGAATTCGTTTTGGGTTCCATTAAGCATCAATACGCCTCCAATAATACGGCGTTCGATGTGTTCTTCAATGGTGGACGTTGTTTGTCCAAATTTGCCCACCGCAGGCATAACAAGTTGTGCAACAATAGCTGTATCGTCTAATTGCTTAAATACCTCTTCAACTGCTTGATCCAAGGATTTATCCGAACCTAAGAAATCCTTTAATTGAAACTTCTTTTCCTCCTTCATTTGTGGGACTTTCCGGCTTTTGGAGGTTTCCGATGGTTGTGAGCAAGCTAATACCCCCATAAGCACACTGGTAAAAAGCATTACATGTTTTAAATTCATGATAGTTGATTTTACTGCAAAAATAGGGTGATCCACCATTTGATCCTAACTATAATAGGTTTGTTATCAACAGATGGATGTTGCATTCAATGTTAAGAATAGGTTAATTATTCACCTAAATTCTTGTAACTTTGGTTGGTGTAGTTCGGTGTTTAAAACCTTATTTTTCAAAAATTTATGAGACTATTACTTTTCTTTAATCTTGTTTTTCTGGTCAATGTAGCGTTTTCTCAAACCTTTTACGATCAACAGACCGTTCAGTCGGTGGAAATATTTTTCGCACAGGCCAATTGGGATGCTCTATTGGATAATTTAGCCCAAACTACGGAGGATTATTTATTAGCGGATTCTGTTCGAATTAACGGGACAGTTTTTGATTCCGTGGGGGTGAAGTACAAAGGAAACAGTTCATACAATCCCAATAACAACAAAAATCCGTTGCATATCAACTTGGATTGGGTTAATTCTGATGCAGATTATCAAGGATACACGGAAGTTAAATTGCAAAATTTATACATGGATCCCTCCATGATTCGTGAGGTGCTTTCGTATGCA
Source organism: Bacteroidota bacterium (assembly GCA_046046325.1). GTDB lineage: Bacteria > Bacteroidota > Bacteroidia > Flavobacteriales_D > Crocinitomicaceae > UBA952. Next base: position 3,228 of record JBJOJZ010000095.1, on the reverse strand, counting down.
GTTTTGGAAAATTACATGGATTGCCCCAAAGCCAATTTCGCGAATGTCTATATCAATGGAACGTTGCGGGGCTTATATTCCAGTGCAGAGAGCATTGATGATAAATTCAATACCGACCATTATTACGATCACAAGGGGTCATTTTTTAAATGCAATCCCATTGGTGGGGCAGGGCCTGGGGGAGGTACCTCCCCAGACTTGAAATATTTAGGCGCTGATTCTTCTTTATATGCCAATGGATACGAGTTGAAATCCACCTACGGTTGGACTGACTTGGTCGATTTGATTAATACCTTGAACAATAATTTTGCGAGCATTGAAGATAAACTGGATTTAGACCGCGCAATTTGGATGCTTGCTTTCAATAACGTTCTCGTGAACCTCGATTCCTACAGCGGGTCGTTTCGTCAAAATTATTACCTGTACAAGGATATTAACCAACGATTTGTTCCAACCGTTTGGGATTTGAACATGAGTTTTAATGGATTTCCAGGTGGATCTGGCAGCGGACCGGGAAGCGCCAGTTTAGATCCTTTGTCCAATATCAACTCAAACAACCACCCCTTGATCAAGAAAATCTTAAACAACCCCATGTATCAGCGCATGTACATGGCCCATGTACGCACCATGTTGCAAGAAATGTTTGCTTCGAATTGGTATGTAAATAAAGCAAATGCTTTGAGAAATACCATCAATGCACATGTTCAAGCTGACCCGTTTAAATTTTATACCTACACGCAATATCAAAACAGCCTTACTGCTGCTGTTTCAGGAGGTGGCCCCGGCGGTGGATCGATTCCAGGAATTCAAACCTTCATGAACGATCGAGTGACGTATTTCAATTCAAATGCTAATTATCTCTTGGTAGCACCGTCTATTACCGCTTTTTCAGCTTCGAATCCCACGCCAGCCTTCAATGAGCCTTTTACCATCAATGCGACGGTGTCAAACGAGACCGCCATTTATTTGGGGTATCGAACCTCCCACCAGCTTCGTTTCACACGGGTACCCATGTTCGACGACGGTAACCACGGAGACGGTGTAGCGGGGGACCACATTTATGGCGCTAATGTGACGGCTAACGGTCCCATTTTTGAATACTATTTTTACGCCGACAACAACAACGCTGGAATTTTTAGTCCTGCTCGGGCAGAACATGAATTTCACACCTTGGATATGAATATTCCTGCCCCGACGACTGGCCAAGTTCAACTCAACGAGGCCATGTCAGATAACGATCTCACCCACGATGATCCCTACGGTGAATCCAACGATTGGGTAGAATTGTTGAATACCACCTCCAGTGCCGTAGATATAAGCGGGTATTTTTTAAGTGATGACCCAGCGAATCCAACCAAATGGACGATTCCAGCAAATACCGTCATGCTTCCTAATAGCTATTTAATAGTTTGGACCGACAACGATTTATATCAAACGACTGGATTGCATGCTAATTTTAAATTAGGGGCATCAGGCGATTTTCTTTCACTTTCTAATGGTCAGAATGTTGTTGATCAAGTTACTTTACCTGCCTTATTGACCGATCAATCATATGCTCGTTGCCCAGAATCAGGGCTGATATTTGATGTTGCACAGCCTACGTATGAAGCCATGAATAACTGCGTAGCCGGGCTTGAAGTCGAAGAGTTATTGGGAAAGATTTATCCTAATCCGTTCAGTGATTTTATCATCTTTGAAGTACCTCAAGCTTCGCTGATTGAAGTCTTCGATATCAACGGTAAACTCATCCACCAATCGCGATGCAACCAAGGCTTATGTCAATGGTCGACAGAAAATTGGAATCCTGGATTGTATATCGCAAAAATCCATATTGCCGACCAATTATCCCAAAGTATTAAACTTGTAAAGGGGTGATTTATTCCTGCGCCAAGTGGTTTTGGATGGATTGCACCAATAGGTGTCGATGGTGAATCTCTCGTAAATAATAGGCTTTGGTTTTGCGGGCAATGAACCGTCTTTTACTCACGCCGAAAGTTATAAAACCTAGAACTTTTCGAGGCCAGGTGAGGGTAGGGGTATAATCCAAATTCAACCTGCCCAATTGCGTTAATTCTTCGTTGAGGCTAGGACTTATGTCCATCTTTATGGCCTGTACTCGAATGGATTCAATCAAATGGTCGTAACGTTCAACAACTTCATAGCTGAAATCGTAGGTTTTCATAAAACGCGTATAACGAAAATCTGCGTCAGTGAACGCTCGGAACAATTCTTCGATGGTCATAAAAAACGTTGGTCGGCAAAAGTAATAAAAGAATCGAAAAGAAGGCATTACTGCTAAGGGTTTCCTATTTTTGCAACCTATGAAAACCAAATCTCATCGCAAGAATAAGGTCAATGTGGTAACCTTGGGTTGCTCAAAAAACACCTTTGATTCAGAAATCATGATGGCCCAGCTCAAAGCGAACCGTTTTGAAGTTCAACACGAAGGGAACGACGAATCGGAAATCGTGATCATCAACACCTGCGGTTTTATTGATAACGCGAAACAGGAATCCATTGATACCATTCTTCAATACGTCGATGCTAAATCGCAAGGGTTGGTGGATAAAGTGTACGTTACAGGTTGCCTTTCCGAGCGCTATCGTGCGGATTTAGAAAACGAAATCCCCGAAGTAGACGCATACTTTGGGACACGGGAATTGCCGCGACTGCTCAAAACGTTGAAAGCCGATTACAAACATGAGTTGGTCGGCGAACGATTGCTGACGACTCCTAACCATTACGCTTATTTCAAGATTGCTGAAGGCTGCGATAGGCCCTGTTCTTTTTGCGCTATTCCCCTCATGAGAGGTAAACACGTTTCGACTCCAATGGAACAATTAGTGACAAATGCGCAAGATTTGGCCAAAAAAGGAGTGAAGGAACTGTTGTTGATTGCTCAAGATTTGACCTATTACGGATTAGACATTTACAAAAAACGCAATTTGGCAGAACTCTTGGCAAAATTATCGGACGTAGAGGGGATTGAGTGGATACGTTTGCATTACGCGTTCCCTGCGGGTTTTCCCATGGATGTGTTAGAGGTAATGAAGGAACGAACCAACGTTTGCAACTACCTCGATATTCCTTTACAGCACGGTTCCACCGCCATGCTTCAAGCGATGCGCAGAGGAATTACCCGAGAAAAAACAGAAGAATTGTTGGATGCGATTCGACAACGCATTCCCGAAATTGCATTGCGCACGACCCTCATTTCAGGTTTTCCGG
>JBJOJZ010000093.1:0-12871 GCA_046046325.1 Bacteroidota bacterium | reverse complement strand
CAATTTGGCTTGTGTCGGGCCTTTCTTACGGATCCAGCCAATGCCAAAAACGCTTACCGATGGGAATCAAAAATCATAACCACGGTGAATGGTTCACCGAAAGACTACCGTTTCAGACATGGAGGAGGTTCCTACTTCGACGACCAATTTTTCAACGGACTTAGCATCAATTTCGAAACACGTTATCCCGAAAAGGACACTACCTACCCAGACGGTTTGAAGCGTTATTTTAAATACGGCGACAGTGTTGTTATCAAGTTGTCCCACATTGAGTATCCAGTATTCAACTACTTCGACAAATTAAGAACGCAATTGGAAAACAGTGGAAGTCCTTTTTCTTCTCCGGTGCTAATACCCAGCAATTTCTCGAACGGTGCTCTAGGCGTTTGGGCAGGTTATTCGAGTTGGTACGATACTTTGGTGTGCCTACCATAGTTCGATAGGCTGGTATTTATTTCGCCATTGTATGGCGTTCAATATAAGTCCTTCCTACATTTCTAAACGCGTAAGTTAAGAGAAGCAAAGTTTATTTAACGAATACCAATCATTTCAAAATAATACGTAACTTTCCTGACAAATCAACTCTTATGCTACCTACTAAACTCTACTTAAGCATTTTTGTATTGCTTTTTTCCTCCGCGCTATTTGCTCAAATGCCCGAGGGAATAAATTATCAGGCCGTGATTCGAAAAACCGACGGAACCCTCATTACCAATGTTATGGTGGCGGTAAGGGTCCAAATCAAGCAATCTTCAGCAAATGGAACCGTGGTTTACGCAGAACGGCAATCGGTCACAACTTCCAATTTTGGCTTAGTGAATTTTGTGATTGGTCAAGGCACCGTCTTATCAGGAACATTTAGCAACATCAACTGGGCCTCAGGGAATTATTGGGTAAGTCTTGGCGTAGATTTCGCCAACGGAACCAATTACGTTGATTATGGCTCTCAACGCTTAATGAGTGTACCTTATGCGTTGTATGCGAAAACAGCGGGTGCGCAACTCAACCAATGGCGCTATGGAACTACGGTTCCCGCCGCAGCCTTGGGTACATTGGGGGATTTTTACTTGAATACACAAACGGGAGACGTCTACTACAAATCCAATTCCACCACTTGGATATTAACAGGTAATATTAAAGGGCCACAAGGGAATGTTGGTGCGACAGGAGCAACGGGTCCGGCCGGCGCAACGGGACCAACAGGAGCAACAGGTTCAGCCGGGCCTCAAGGTCCTATGGGTGCTGTTGGTCCAGCAGGAACCTCCATGCTGAACGGGGTAACCAATCCTACAACGAATACTGGAAACAACGGTGATTTTTACATCAATACCGCTACGAATCAACTTTTCGGGCCGAAAGCAAACGGTGTTTGGCCCAACGGTGTTTCTTTAATTGGAGCCACCGGTCCTGCAGGTGCAACCGGCCTCCAAGGTCCGGCAGGCGCAACAGGTCCACAAGGGCCCGCAGGTCCTACAGGTGCCACTGGTTTAACAGGAGCAACCGGTCCGGCCGGTGCAACAGGCCCACAAGGGCCGGCAGGGCCAACTGGAGCCACCGGTCCAGCAGGGCCTACAGGAGCGCAAGGGCCAGCAGGGCCTACAGGAGTGCAAGGTCCAGCGGGAACCGCAGGCACCAACGGGACTGCCGTTCTTAATGGAATTATTGCTCCCACCAACGCGGTTGGAGTCAACGGTGATTTTTATATCAATACGGCGACGAACACCCTCTATGGACCCAAAGCGAATGGTACATGGCCAACAGGGATTTCCTTGGTGGGTCCTCAAGGACCAACAGGTGCAACCGGATTGACAGGAGCAACTGGTCCTGCAGGAGCAACCGGCCTTCAAGGTCCAGCCGGCGCAGCAGGTCCACAAGGGCCCGCAGGACCTACGGGAGCAACAGGAGCCCAGGGACCAACTTGGACCATTAGTTCCAACAATTTTGGAACAGACGGTACTTTATCCACCGTAACTACAGCACCTCAAACGGTCAATTCCACGGCCAAAGCTCTTTTAGTTGGGGGAAATACTTCTTCCTCAGGAATTATTGCTGGTACTTTGAACAGTCAACCGTTCGATATCTACGCCAATAATTCCCTTAGAGCCCGGTTTTCACAAACTGGAGAGATTTTCTTCGGGGCATCTGCTGCACAATCCAATTTCGTGGGTGATTTAGTCGGTGGTGTTTCTACAGCGGGCCTACCATTTGCTTTAAATGGCTATGCCTCCAACGATGGCTCGGCAATTTATGGTCACACCTACACCGGAAATGCCACCAACTTTGCGACCATTCAAGGTGAGCATGCAGGGTCCTCCGCCAGCAGCGCAGGAGTACGGGGTACGAGTTCAAATACCAGTGCCTGCGGGGTCATTGGAAGCCTTCCCTCGGCTGGAAATGGATGGGGAGGATTATTCCAAAACGACTTGGGTTATACGGGATATTTTGGGTCAGCCTCCGATCAAAAAATCAAAAAGAACATCCAGACCATACGGCAACCCATGGACATCATCCGAGGATTACGTGGAGTTACCTACGAGCATAAGTTGGACGAATATGCAGGATTAGGGCTTAAAACGGGCACCACCTACGGATTCATTGCCCAAGAGGTAGAGCAAGTCATGCCCGACATCGTAAAAACCAAGAATGTACCCTATCACTCAACGCGTTTAAATCCTTCGGATAAAAGTTATGAAACGTTAAAAACGGTAGGATACATCGAGGTGATTCCCGTATTGGTAGAAGCACTGAAAGCGCAGGAACTTGAAATTGAAGCGCTGAAGGCTAGAATTTCTGAGTTGGAGGAGAAGTAGGGATTTACTTATCGAATTGCTTCCAGACGGACCTCATCATTATCAAAGTAAACTTTGACCGATTGAATGGTCTTTTTATTGGATGGCGTCCAAGCGGAATACTGAAAGTTTAAAGTTTCTTCCGACCCGACTTCCTTTGCGTACATATCAAACGAAATCTTCTTCAAAGGCAAACTTTTGTCCTTGGTCTTACCTTCAAGAACGTTGCCATCTTCATCCATGAGAATGTAAAATATTCCGTTGTTTAAGCGCTGCGAAATGTCAATATTTCGCGTTAAGCCGGATTCGATTCTAAACCAACCTTTCGTTTGTAGTCCTTTTGGAGTATCGTATCCAAGCGCCAGGTACAAATTGTCGTTCGTCTCGTTGGAAATGCTTAAAGCTCTTGTTTTAAAATGGCTTTTGGCGGTATTGTGGTCTAAAACAGTGTTTGAGAACATACTGTAGGCGCAACGAACCATATCTAAATCCTTGTATCGCAACCAAAAAAAGCCTGATTTTCCCCAATTTTTACCCCAACTGTTCGCAATTTTAAAGGCCCCACCTCCAACGTTATCATCATAACCGACAACACACAATGCGTGCCCACCTACGGGATACTTTGAAGATCTAAAAACATCCATTTTTGCAACACCGTTGGAATCTAGAAACTTTGAATTCAACGTATTTCCCAATCCCCCCACAAAGACTTCTAAACCAATCACAACTGGACAATTATTCACCAACGACAATTTTAACTGATTCACATTGTTGTGTTGCAAGCGTTCAAAACTGAATAGGCAATCACTATATCGCTTGTTATTGGCATCAACACTGCAGTTGGGTTTATCATAATCCCTGACGAACGGACAACCTTTGGTAACTAAAAGACTCAGGCAACCATCAATATATGAACCTCCACCGCAAGGGTCTAATCCTTTGAGATAACAAAAACGGTTGAATACACTCAAAGGAGAAAATTCGGGATAATCTTTACCTTTCTCAATGCGTTTAACGATGGTTAATCCATAGTATGCTGTCGCCCAACCAACACATGACCCCACATCACCTTGGTCCCCAATTTCAGGTAAATACTCTTCCAACGAGTACTGAGTAAGCAAACCGGTTGAATTGTAATGACATGTCTGTTCTCGTTCGGAGGAATATGGGGTCTTTTTGGGGAAATTGTTTTCTTTTTTTAGATTGCTCTTCGTAGAATGAATGTCCAATAATTCTCCCGATTTAGAATGCTGTTGCAGCGATTGTTGGTATGAATCCACACGGTAATATTGGCATATAATGGATACGGGCACCACCAAACTCAAAAAGGCAATTTTATAATTATTCATCCCAAAAATACGCTCATTGAAATACTTCCAAAAATAACTAAATTTGATATCCAATTCTATTCTCATATTATGAAAGTGAACTATTTAAATTTGGTTACAATACTTGTATCCATTTCAACTTTGAGCTTTGCTCAAGATTTACAAATTCGTAAATCGTTTTTCCTTACGGACAAATCCGGTAAACAAATTTCACAGAACTTTACATACTTGGACGATTTTGACGAAGCTGGACTAGCTGTTTTTTCTACAGGTGGCAATAACAGCAATGGATATGGTAAAATTGAAGGAGCCAAATACGGTTTAATCGATAAAACCGGTAAAATTGTGCTTAGCCCGAAGTACGATTACATGTACAAATTTGGATACTCCGACAGTTTGTATGCGGTGCAAACGGGTGAATTATTGGGAATTGTAACCGCAAAAGGCAAAACGGTACTACCTATTATTCACAAGGATGTAGATTATTTTTATGATTTACCGGGGGTTGTTAAGGTTACCACTAGCAATGATTACTATCAACTGTATAACTATCAAGGCAACTCCTTAACTCCTGTATATCAATATATTGACAACAACGATCGAGGGTTCATGGTACAACATGGGGGGTATAAAGGGATGATCGATAAGAATTATAAAACCATTATACCTATTAAATACCGAGAATTGGATGACTTGAACAATGGTAAATTCTTGGTACAGGACATGTTTCTCAAATATTACTTGATTGACCTCAACGGTAAAATGGTAGGAACGACTTATGACGAAATGGAGGCAGAAAAGAGTTCCAACGATTACAGTAAAACCGTTGGTTTTCGCGTTTCAAAGAATGGGAAAAAAGGATACTTAGACGAAAATCTTAACGTGGTTCTTCCAAGTTCCTTCAAGTACATTAATATACTCGACATTGGGTGTGACCAAAAGATGTTCGCAGCTGAAAATAAAGATGGACAAAATTACTTGTACAACGCAACAGGTAAAATGGTGAGTAAAACTCCGTACAATTACATCAATACTTCCACGATTTTTGACAAATACCTTTTGGTGGAACCGATGAAAAAACCAGAAAAAAAGAAGAAAAAGAAAAAGAAAAAAGGGGGCGACGAGCTTGAGGAAGAATTCGAAGACTACGATTATGCGCCTTCAGTCTACACGCTAATTGACTTTACTGGAAAAGTCGTTCTTCCCGAGGTGGTAGAAGATTATACCATTCCCTATTCCTATAACAACGACCAGTTGCTATTGTTAAAATCCAAAGGTACATGGACCGCCTACGACCGCAATTTAAAAGCGGTACTAAAAAACCCGCAAGGTTCTACCGAATCTTTCACGTATATGGAAAACATCGATGGGGGCCTATGCATGGTGCAAATTGGCGGTAAGGACCAAGGCTACGGTAAACCCGAAGGAGGAGTTTTTGGGGTCTACAATTCGAACGGTGAGCAAGTAATTCCCTTAACCTATGAAGACATAGAGACCATTGGCTATGGAAACGACATGATGCTCAAGGTAAAGAAAAACGGCAAGTGGGGCTTATTATCGCTTACAGGAAATAAATTAACCGAAAACCTTTACCAAGAAATTGACTGCAGCGATGGCACATGCATTGTAACCCTCGAAAATGAGCAAAATTCCACAAAAAAATTAGGAGTCATAGATGCATTAACGGGGAAAATCAATGTTCCTATTCGATACGATTACTTGGAACGTGAATACAATGCAAATACATTTATTATTTCATTGAACAACAAATTTGGTTTAGTTGACTCCGAAGGAAATACCTTACTCAAACCTAAATACGCTTACCTCAAAAGTGCAGGACTTTACGATCAACAAGATGTTTACTTCGCAAATATTTACGGAAGTGCGAAAGACAATTACTACGGAGGCATGGACATTGAAGGCGGAAACTGGGGAGTGGTAAATACCAAAGGAGACACTCTAACCCCCTTCAAATTCAAGGAAATTGAGTTCGAGAACGACAGCACCTTAAATGTTACTGATTTAGACGGTTTTGCCTACTTGATCAAGTTTCCTTCACTTAAGGTAATTACGGACAAGGAAGCGAATTTTATCGATGAATTGGGATATTCCTACGACAATAAAACCTACCTTATCGGAAAAGAGGTAACCAAAGATGAATATGGATATCCAACCGGAGGGATTTATGGTTTATCCGACAATAAAGGAAACAAAATCGCGGAATACAAATATGCTGAAATCAAAGAAGAAGGTTCCTTTATTGGCACCTACCAAGATTTTAACGGGTTTGACCTCATGGACGAAAAAGGGAACGTTTTGGTAGAAAATGCCCAGTCAATCCTTCCAATACGAGATACACTTTTCTTCTGTCAGAAGGATGGGAAATATAGTATTTTCAATACCCTTTCGAAACAATATGACCGAATGGATGGAATCGTGGAAGTCAGCATGCCCGACTATTTTTACCGTTGGGCGTTAATTGGTGTGAAAGCAGAAAACGGAAAATGGGGCGTGGTCAATGAACTTGGGCAATGGCTTATCAAACCAACTTATTGCGACGTTATTGGAACGGACGAAAGCGCCATCATTGCGGCAACTTGCGGCGATGGGATAACCTTTAAATACGGGGTTATCGATGCGGCGAATAATGTGTTGATTCCGTTTGAATACGATTCGATTGAAGCTTCATACGGAGGTGAGTACAAATGTGTGCTTGGTAAAAAACTCCTGACCAAGAATTTGATGAACGAACTTCTGAAAACAGAAGAAGCAACCGACGAAAACATTCGATAAACAGTCCTTCACATTTCGAAAAACAGCCAAGAATCTTGGCTGTTTTTTTTTTCAATGAACTTATCAACTCGCGTGATTGCATTAGGCTATAAAAAAACACGTTACACCATCACGAAAAAGTTCATTTGGACAAACGTGTGACGTACGAAGAAAAACCAATAGAACTCCTGGCAAATACTAGGATACAAAAGCATCTTAAAAATGCTTTGAATCTTGTACACTGAATTATATTGCCGTCCATCGACCTTAGCCGATTTTGTCCTTTTCAATGGGTGGTTCATCCATCGTTTGATGAATCCCTTCCTCGCTTTCGCGTACCTCATCTAAAGTTTTTTGATGTTTGAATGTTAACCTTTCCAATTTTATCGTATTAACATCAAACCAGCCTATTTGGAAATAGGTTGGTGCCTCAAGGAAATGAAGGAAATCAAAAGTAATCAACCACAATCCTGACAAACGATGAAATCATACGAAGATCTGCGGCAAGAAGCTTACAACGAAAATTGGTCCCTTAAAAAAATCAGGTTTTATCTTTTAGGGGTATATGTTCTGAAGTTTCTCTATTCCGAAACGGTAATAACATTGATATCTGCAATACCTTTCTTTCTATTTTATTGGTTAGGTTTCGGTATCAGCATGAAAACCTTCGGAATTGCTTTTTTATATTTTGTTGTACACTTCATTTTTTATGTTGTTTACTTAAGAAAAGACTATCGTAAAACCATGCTAGATGATTACCTTGAAATAAGCCTCATGGCAATCGTGGTTAGAGACTGGATTAAAGAACGCAAAGTATATGAAAAATCCTTAAAAAAATCGTGATATGTTAGGAAAACACAATGTCAAAATAGGGGATAAATTGCGGTTCATTGATGATCGAGACCTTTACACCGATATCGACTTTATTGAGCTTCCGGTAGTGGGTAATATTTATGAAGTGAGAGGTTATTCATTTCGTGGCTTTTACTTGGTCGAAATCACGAATCCCATGGTACGTTGGCTGAATGCGGATGGAACTACGAACAGTCGAGAAGAACCTGGCTTCGGTGCATGGCGATTTGAGAAAGCGGAACCGATGTTTAAAGGCAAAAAGATTGAATGGAAGCTAAACCAACTGCAAAAAATGAAACCAAATCCTGCCAAAGAAATCGCTATAGTGTAAGCAATATAACCTTCCGTTTAAAAACTACTTTGCAAACAGCGTCGGATTTTCTACTTTGGTTATTTAATGCTCAAATTCTTCAACTCCGTTATGTTGCCGAAAGTTTGACCTGCTACCGGCATAAACTCAACATGAATTGAATCGTTTGGATTCACAAACAACAAATCAGTCAAGGTCATTGGGTCTCCGAACAAGGTGAGTTTTTCATGGCCATCGATTAGTAGCGCTACCGACGTGACACCTGCCTTCGTAAAACTGCTAACGCGAAGCACCTTGGCGTTCATTTTTTTCGACAACGAATTCCCAGATTTCCTCATGGCGTCATCCGACATGAGGATGGAATAATCCCTTAAAGCATCCGAAAGGTTTGTGGCCACTGTCAAGTGATTAAAATCATGAATATTCACTAAGGCAATAGATTTAACCAAATTGGACTTATCGTGTAAAGGAACAAGATAGGTTGGTTGACCTGAAATATTATATGCCGTTGGATGACCCGCGGTATATCCTTTTTCTTGCACCTTACCCTCTGCCGATTGCATAGCAGCTGTTTCAGTCGCCCCTACCCGCTTGTAGAAATTTACCTTTTTATCCTTGGAATCAATGAGTAAAAATCCAACGGTTGCATTATCCAGTCCTTTAGAAGTCATTCCCTGATACCACATGCAATGCCCCTCCTTACCATAAACCATTACCATCTCGCCCGATGGAACCATAATATCTCGGTGTGCAAAATTCCAATAGCCATGAACGTATTCACCCCACCAATCCACTTGATCCACCAAAATTTCGGGGGTATAAATACGGTCTACCCACTTAGGTACATTTGACGAAGTATATTCTTTAATATCTCCGTTCGCGGGATTCAAAATCAATAATTTGTCCACATTCAACACCTTGGAAGCAAAGTGCTTTTTCGAAATGGGAATAACCCAAAACGGATTTCCTTCGTCGTCGATTTCAAACTCAGGCTGATCAATTTTATACGTGCTATATCCTTGAAAATAAAGATAGTTGTATAAATTCTTCATGAAATAAGAACCTGTTTGATATACCAAATGTAGTTTTTTACCTTTCACTTGTGTGACTAACTCCACGTCTTGGTCGTCGTTGGCAGAAACTTTAACGTAACCAGGGGTCCCTTCATCTGCATTGGACCAATACTTAAAAAAACCGGAATGCACCAATGGTGCAACCCAATAAAATTTTCCTCCTATGTTTTGTAGTACAAAAGTTCCCAATTCTGCCTGACTTCCAAGGGTGGTTTCTGAACCCAATACCTTTTCCCCAATGGTACGAGCAACTAATTCATCAAACACAATCATTTGCTCTTTTTTCGCTTCATGAATGTCCTTTTCAAAGGACGAATTCTTATGAACTTCGCCTAGTACCGTTTGATAAGAACTCGCCTGCCAAACATCGAATCTTAGCAACCAATTCAACAACCACAAAGTGATTAACAGGCCAAATACCGATGCCGATAATACGATCGGACTTTTCTTCCAGTTTGCAGTGTATTCCTTATCTGCAGTATGCACCAAAAGTATCAACCCAGCAACTGTGCTGAGGGTTAGTAGAAACGCACCATTGGAGAAACTAATAATGGGCCGAAAAGCCAATAATGCTATGACCGATAAAATCATCAACGAGAACACATACGAAACAACTTTTTTGAAGGTCATGCTATTATTTTTGTTCAAAGATATAATTTTAACATCAATGAAGACACCATCCCATGACTTTTGCAAGGCAATATCAGAGGCTTTTCTCCTTGAAACGTTGGACGAACAAAATTTCCATCAACACGTTAGTACCTTGAAAAGCGAGCGTTCAAAAGTGTTGAATCCCATTTCAAGAATGCATTTGGATCGAGCCCATCGCTTACTTGATCCATTGGATTTCGACCATTTCCGTGCTTACGCAGTGATTCCTGGAGCCCTATACGCAGGCGAAATTCCTTCCTCCATCAACGATGACGAGCTAGAACGTAAAATACAAACCTTGTACGATCTAGAGGTAACGCACATCGTGAACTTAACAGAGGTTAATGAAACCAACTTCAAAGCCATTCCCTTGCGGCAGTATGCTCAATTCGCTGAGAACTACTATGAAGAAAAAGGAAGGGAAGTGCATTGCCTCAGGTATCCCATTCGGGACCTTAACGTTCCAACCACCACACAAATGAGAAGTACTATTGAGGCTTTAAACAACATTTTAGAAGAAGGAGGTTGCGCCTATTTGCATTGCTGGGGAGGTATTGGAAGAACTGGAACGGTACTGGGTTGCTTGTTACTACAAAACGAAATACTGGACCATACCACGGCAATTCCGTACATTTCATTTCTTAAAAGAAACACGAACATTCGGCACCGTATATCACCCGAAACTATTGAACAATGCGATTTTGTACGAAACTGGGATATTTCATCACCTGGATAAAAACTCTTTAGCTCTAGGAAAAAGTTCGTTCAATGCCTTTCCGCTGATTGAAAACAAAAAATTCTCTTTGCGAATATCGAACCAAGAATAGGAATCGCCTTTGCTGTAACTCGAAGAAGCAGCGTAGACATCCACCCCTTCCGTGTCCAAACATTTTTCCTCTGATCGGTCAGCCAACGGAATTCGGTTTACGGCAATTTCCGAGACGATGGCCCCACCTTTTTTATGTTCTTGATACAGAATGAAAAACGAATCACCAAACATTATTTTTTCCTTCAATTCTTGACACTCTACCGCCATAATTCACCCGTTAATTATTTATAAGGATAAATATAGCTAATTTCGTTCTACCTTGAAAACACTCGTATATCTGGCTTCCGGCGAATACCGTCGCGCCTATGAAAACTTACCCTACGACCAAATAATTTGTGTGGACCGCTGTTCCGAACTCGTTCGCACCTATCCTCAACAAGGAACAAAAGTACGGTTTATCGGCAGAGATGCGCTTTTCGCTATAGATCAACTTCAACAAGAAGGTACTCAAATTGATGCGTTGGTCTCTATGAATGAGGGGTTATTTGAAGGCGGAGGGAGCTACCCTATTTTTTCTGGATTCCTGATGGGTTACCTCTCCCCTCTCTTAGCGGAGGAACTGGTTTTAATCTGCGATTTGTCGTACTACAACCAAAGTAACATGAAAGGCCTTTCGAGGTTGGATTGGGGCTATGAAAAATTACGTGAAATTAAACGTGGAGAAGAAGGGTTCATCGATCCCCACCAATTTTACAACAATTCCGGGGAAAACCCGGACAGAGGGAATCAATTTATTTTACGCAAAGCCAACAAAAAAACCCTTGTACAGAACCAACATGGTGTCGATGTTCAAATCCTTCAACGAAGCCTTTGGGAGGATAAAAGCCGGTTGGATTTTATTGCTTTTCCGCTCAGTTCCCGCCACGGACTCTTGAGTGGATCAGAACAAGGAATTCATAGTCCAGCCGAATTCTTTCTGCGCAAAGGGGTCTCGGATATTGAAAAATTAACCTTTCTTGAGATTTTAGACCTCGCACGCAACCAAGGAGCCCAAAGGCTTGGCATTGGTCCTTGGAATAATGGCCAATACCGAGAAGTGTTTGAAATACTTCAAAGCGATGCCGTTCGAGGGTTTCAATCCATTTATTTTTATCACCTAAGACCTAACGATTACCGGGAGCTGTACCTCTGTAACGAAGTAGGCCAAATTGATTAACAGAGTTACCATGTCTAAAACGCTAATCTTCCTTGCCTTTGCCTCGATAATTATGGTGGTATTATCCTTATTTGTGGTTTACCGGATTTTTAAAAAATCCATGAAACTCATAACCGCGCTTATGCTCCTGGGTGGCGCAGTGGTTTTCATTGGGATTGTTGCCTATCCAAAACGAGTTAAGATCAAACGTGAGGTTAAAAAAGTACTTTCCCTGAAAGAAAGAATGCGACGTCGAGTTAGCCCAACTTGCGATTGCACTTGGAACTCTTTATCCTTAAACCGAGATGATTTCACAACACTGCACAAACCTACCGCCAAAAGAATCACCAACGGAATGTACCTTATCAATGAGAAAACACGAAAAAAATGGATCAACAGCGGAAAACTTTTACCCGTGGATGAAAACGAGGGATATGCGATTGCCAAACTCGATTACAGCAAAGCCTATCTAACCGCTATCGCGCGAAAACGTTTGTATGAACTTGGTCAAAGGTTTCGTGAGACCATTAAACAATCTGAGGTAAAAAGGAGCTATTTCGTGGTAAGTTCGGTTACGCGAACTCAAGTGGAACAAGCGGCCATATGCGAGAAATACCCAAGGGCTTGCACCAAGGATCACTCACCACATTCCTATGGAGTAGCCTTTGATATTTATCAAATCGTTAGCCCTAACAACGATTGCCGTACAGGTCTGAAAGCGTTGGAAAAGGTCTTGCAAGAAATGCAAGCCGAGGGGAAATTACTGCTTTGCCCTGAGTCGGGATGCATTCATGTTACGGTAAGGGGATAGTTAGTTGCCTTACAATCGTTTTATGCTTAGGCTGTTCTTACAAGTCCATTATTTAGGATGGTAAAACTCGAATTCCTCTTGGTAATTGCCGCAAGGGATAGAATTTAACCCAAAATTTCATATTGGATCCAATGCTTCAAGCGCAATAGGTCTTTTTTAACCCGGTCCCCATGAAAAATGAGCGCGTAAGCTATGAGAATGGCAAGAATCCAACTCCACCAATCAACTTTTGGAGCGGATTTTTTACGAACCTCCTTCCTAAAGTTGCGGAAATGCTCAAAATGGGTAAAGCGATAAACAGCATAAACCCGTGTATCAGGC
>JBJOJZ010000048.1:0-2536 GCA_046046325.1 Bacteroidota bacterium | reverse complement strand
CCTCGCGTACTTAAAATCGTATCTGAGTATTGGCAAAACCTTGCACAAGACAGTTCCTCTAAGCGAATCCCGATTGACTTTCAAGAATCTATCACACTATTAAAGGTTAAGCAAGGAAGTGAAATTGTATGGATGATTTCCGGAAAACATACCCAGGTTGACCATTCCCTTGAACCTGAATTGGGATTCGTAAAAAACAACCGTTACTATTGGATTCTCAATTCATCGATAGAAAATGGCAGCAAAATAAAAGATCATCTGTTAAAAGCACCCTGGTATACCTTTACATCAAAACAATCGAATTCCATTCAATACCATTTAATTTCGCGCGGCAAAGTAACCAATACATACCAATTTGAAATCAACGATGAGCAATTAAACATTCGATTCAAGCCCTTGGTTAAGGTTGCATCGGTTACCCCTAAAAACAATCAACAATATTTTCATGTAACAAGCTCTTTAAATAAAGGCAGTTTTATTCCGAAAAAATATCTTGACTATCAGAAGATCATTGAATCCCTATCAGGATTTTCCGTGAATTACTACGGTGCAAAATACATCGACGATGATTCAGGTCCTTCTTATTTGGAACCACAATTTGATATGTATTTAACGTTTGCCAATAAAACCAAGCCTTCTGATGTTTTTCCGCTCTTAAAAGAAATCATGGGCGATAATTTAATATTGGCAGACCAACGTTTATGGCATCACGGATCGAAATATTATTTTAACTCGTTAAACGATTCCACCATATACATTGGTAAAAACAAAATGGAATCTCAAGTTAATTCAAATACTTTTTCCATGAACGGTAACCCGGAGGTAATTACCGAAATTTCTAATTTAGGATGGAAAGCTGGGGTACTGGAATTAATTCCAGAATATAGAGCTCTCAAGGAATTCTCCCATTCAATTCGATCTATTTCTACCCACGGAGGAAAAAGAAGCCAAACCATTTCCATTCAATTTAAACCCGGAGTAAATGCCCAACTAGAAAGTTTCTTGTTGGTACTTACTTTGGTAAATGCGTATCAATTTTAATTATCTCAGCAAGGAAATATGCCCGCTTTGAATGATTAATTCTTGATTCACATCCCTTGCTACAATTTTCCACGAATACACGCCCACAGGACAGTCTTTTCCTTGGTAACGGCCATCCCAAGGTTTTGATAAATCTGTCGTGGAGTACACCTCTTCTCCCCAACGGTTGAAAACGGAAACCTCGATGGAATACATGGCTGTTGCCACCGGAATCCAAGAATCATTTTCTCCATCTGCGTCCGGAGTAAATGCATTTGGAACGTAAAGCGTTGGCGTTGATAAAATTTGAATGTACGCCAATGCCGTATCGCTGCACCCGAAATCATTATAAACAATTTGGGTAATCGTATATTGCCCTGGCTCCGAAATTCCATAGTTGTATTGAGTAGTGTAAATATCAACAACAGCTCCATTACCCATGAAATACTCGCCGGTATCATAATTTTGCGCTGTATTCGCTAGTTGTAGGAAAGGATCCTCAGTGTAAATTAATCCCGGGAAAACGGTAAAACCAGCGCTTGGTCTTTGAAGAACTTGAATTAAATTCGGTTGAACCAACGTATCGGTGCAACCCTGAATATTGCTCACTATAAGAGTTACGGTGTAAAATCCTGGATCTATATAAGTGTGTGTTGGGTTCTGTGCTTGTATCGAAGAACCGTCCCCAAAGTTCCATAAGAAACCCGTTGCATTGTTGGAATTGTTTGTGAAGGAAACGGTTAGATCCTCGCAACCCACCGTGGTATCCGGGATAAATTGAGCGTTCGCAATGGGATGAACAATAATACTTTGAACCGTAGTATCGCCGCAACCAAATTGATTGTAAGCCATTAATACCAAATTATAGGTTCCTGATTGTGTATAGGTTGCCGTTGGTTCAAATTGATTCGATCCGCTTCCGTTGCCAAAATTCCAATTATACACCAAGGCCCCTTGACTTGTGTTTACTGGTGTAACCAAGAAGGGAACTTGGCATGAGGTTTTATCAGCAACATCAAAATCAGCAACAGGAACAGCATGCACTACCACCGTAAAATCAGCCGTGTCGGTGCATCCGAAAGCGTTTTGAGCTACGACCTGTGGATTATAAGTTCCAGGATTTGGGTAAAGGTGATTACTACTTGGAGCTATCCCAATGGTTCCGTCGCCATAATCCCATACTGCTGAAGAAGCAGTGCCAGATAATTCATTAAAACTCACGCTCAAAGTAGCGCATCCCTCAAATACCAAGGTATCGTAATTCAACACTGGACTTGGAATGGATGTAATCATTCTATAGGCTGTATCTACGCATCCATTCGCAGCCGACGTACCAATTAAGGCAACGGTAAAATTACCTGCGCTTCCATAAATATGTGATGGACTGTAAACGTTGGAACCGGTTCCATCTCCAAACAACCAAGTTGTGTTAGATAGCTGCGAGGACAAATTATTGAACTGAAAATTTTGACCCATGCACAGGGTATCATCCACCACCGTAAAGGCAACTTGAGGT
>JBJOJZ010000029.1:0-15558 GCA_046046325.1 Bacteroidota bacterium | reverse complement strand
TAAAAAATGGACTATGCCAATACGTGATTGGGGAACCATTCTTAATCAATTTATCATTATTTTTGAAGATAGACTGATTTTATGAAACTTTCAGTTTACACACTTAGTGGGATAGTGTCTGTTAAAGTAAGCAGGCCCATTTTTGTGTTGGTTTTTTCAGATTTTCTTTTTGTCCTTCTTGAAATTGTGTTTGCTTTTTGGATAAGTAATTCAAATCCAATTCAACACGTTTCTGTTTTTATTTCAACAATTATTATATTTAGTTATTACTATTCTATAAAATTCCATAGAACTGTTCTCCTAATTCTATTTACTTTGGCATGCTTCTTTTTTGTTTATGAAACATTTATTTCCAATCGGATAATGTATAATAACACATTAATGTCTGTCTTTTCCAATGTGTCGATCAGTTTAATTTCTTTTATTCATCTTTTCCAATTATTCAGGTATGATGATAAGAATGTTTTGGAGTTTAAATTTCTATTTTACGTATCAACCGCCTTTTTCATTTTTAATTCATCCTCATTTTATATAAATTTATTTGATTCGCACATTAGAACCGACGTGGGATATTTACTTGCGATTATTTATCCTGTTTTCTCTATTCTACTTGTTGTACAAAATGTTTTTATATCCAAAGCAATATGGACATTAAAGAGAGTTTGATCCTAATTTTATCGGGGATTTTCTTTACGTTCACCCTCTCAGTTGGGATTGTATTTATTTTGATATTTTTTAAGAAAAAGACAACCTATTTGCAGTCAATTTATGAAATTGAACTCAAAAACAAGGAGTTGGAAATGATGAACGCAGTTGTGCAGGCCCAAGAAACTGAACGCACGAACATTGCGAGAAATTTACACGATGAGGTAGGGGCAATTTTGGCCATGGCGCAAAGAAATTTATGTGCATCGCTGGATAGCATGACAGGAGATAACGTGTTGCGCGAAGACATTGAATTCACCTTGGATGTCCTTGATCAATCCGTGGATAAAATACGCGCGATTTCTCACGGCATGTTACCACACTTTTTGCTGAAATTCGGGCTTTTAAAAGCGCTTCAACGCATGATAGATCAAACGGCAAAATCCCTCGGGAATCCCTGTTCGTTTAGCGCTACGGTTTCAGCCGATTTATTGTTGGAACAGCACCAAGAAATTCATTTTTATTGCATTACAACGGAACTCATGAACAACCTGATGAAACATGCGCGCCCGCAATTCATCAACCTTAAACTAGACACCATAGAAAACTGCTTGAATTTGTATATTCACCACGATGGGGTGGCAATTAATCAGGCGGATTACGAATATTTATTGCATCACGGCAATGGGATGGGATTGGAATCCATTGCACACCGCTTACGCATCATCAGCGGAAAACTGAAATACCAACGCCAAACAAAGGGCGGAAGCATCGAAATCTCCATGCCCTTGAAAATGAACGAAGCAACTAACATAAATGAAGAAATCAGCATTCCGCTTACCTAACCATTCGGTTCGCGTTGCCGTAGTGGAAGACCACACCGTCGTGCGGCAGGCACTCGTTTTTATGCTTAAAAAGGAACCTCAAGTAATTGTCGCTTTTCATGCTGAGAACGGAAGAGAATTCTTGGATCAACTGCCCAATCACGAAGTAGATGTCGTATTGCTGGATTTGGATTTACCCGTAATGGACGGTCGCGAAACCTTGAAGCACCTGCAGATGGATTTTCCTCACGTGAAAGCCATCATGCTAAGCATGCACGAAGACCCGTGGATTGTATCAGAACTCATCCATGAAGGAGCAAAGAGCTTTTTGAAAAAGAATTGTTCATTCGATGCGTTGATGGATGCTTTATTCGATGTAAAATTCAAGGGAAGTCATATCACAGAATTGGTCGAACAGGCTATGTTTTCAAAGAACGATGAACGCATCCGTGGTGAATCTAATTTGTTGAGATACGAATTCACTTCTCGGGAACAATTGGTTTTGAAACAAATCTGTGATGGAAAAACCAGTGAGCAAATCGCCGAGCGCATGCATTTGTCCAAAAAGTCGATTGACGCCATTCGCTCGGCTTTACTCAAACGGATTGGGGCGAAGAACTCGACCGAATTAGCCCGAAAAAGTATGTTGCTTGGCTTGTACAAAGCCAGAACCGATGAACAAATTATCGAGGAAGAAGAGAACGAGGCCATGGCGCGGGAACAGCGTAGACGTAACCGATTGAAAGGTTGAGGTCTTTTATTTCGTTAGAAAGCATTATTGATCTTGGGAACTTGAACTGGTTAATTCACTGAGGATTTTCCCAAACCAATTCAATCAATTTTGCAGTTTTTATTTTTCGCATTTATACTAAAAAATTCAGTATAAATACCATCGCTTCGGTTGAATAAATAACCGGCCAACATTCTCCTATCCTTTGTAAAGTAAGCCTTTTAGGAATTTCTAGGATTGTTTTCATTCGAATCGAATGTCTCCTATAAATTTATCAGGTTTGCGTTCGATGTAATTTTGTTTTGCAAATGAAGCTTTTCTCTAAAACAACCATGGAAATAAGAAAAAGAATATCGATGTAGAAAAGTTAAAGAATTGTAAGTTTCAAAAGCAGAGGCAAAATGCTTGGTTAGTTGCCAAAAAAAAATAAATGTTTAAAACAAAGTACTATGAAAAAGTTAACTTATGGCGCTCTATTCCTAGCGATTTTAGGGGTCGGGATTGTTGGGTGTAAGAAAGAACAAAGTTCAGAAAGACTGAATGAGAACACAAAAATTGAATATCGATTAGATAATATTCCAATGATAAAATATTTACAGAATTACGAAGTTGCGATGAAAAGTGAAAACGATGCAGATGAAGAAAAGTTAAATCGTCAATTGTTTGAACTCGCCGAAGCAACGAAAGATTTGTTGAAGGATTATGCATTCGTAGAATTGATTGTCAGGTTAGCACGTGAGTCGAATGTAGAAACGGTATACTTTTCAGAAATTAAGGATAAAGGTCTTACATATTATAATATCATCAATCAAAAGTTAGCTTTAAAAGGTTTGAGCGTCGAATCAATAACAGCAAATATGACCCACCAACCAATTTTACCTAATCTTGAATTTCCGGAAACCGCAGAATTGGAAATTTACGAACCATCTATTTTTGTTCCGAATGTTTTAAATGTGAATGTAAATTTGCAAGCGTTAATTTCGCCAAACATAGAAACAGAATATAATGAAGATGATTATATCGTTGCTTGGTTCTTTAATGAAAATGGTGTTTTAAATGAAACGATACTAAGTGAGGCAACCGCAACACAAACTGCAAATCCAATTTTCATTCTTGACCACTCTATTCCTAAGGTTAAAATGGATAAAATTGGCTCATATATTTTAAAAACTAAAGACGCTACAACTTTTACTAAATCTGGGAACACTTATTTTGAATCAACTCGAATCAAAATCAAAAGTGGATATCGTCATGAACAAGGAACAGGAAAATCTGAATTCTGTATCGGGGGAGCAATTGTGCTCCAAGGATCTCCACCCGCGAATTTTTTACATTTAACGAATAATAATGACCATTCGTTAGAAATAAAAGAAGTAACAAAAAATGAAGTGAATAGTAGCAGCAATGTTTATGTTACTTCACACCATGCCAATAATTTTACGCCTTATACAAGTAGTAGAGTATATTGGAATACTTTTGAACGCGATTGGAACAGAAGTATTAAGAGTCTTGGAAATGGAACAACGTTTGGACAAGAGTGGATGTTTTGGGGTAGAATGAGATTTGATAACGATTGGTATCAATGGATACCAAGTACAGTGAACATTCATGCCACCACATTTGATTTGTTCGATTGGCAAACGGAGATTGTGTTTACAAGTTGGAAGTCAGAGTATAATCTGACTAAAGTATATTAATCAATTTTGTTACTGCAGGCTTAGCCCGCAGTAACTTTTAATTTAATATTGTATGAAATTTTATTCAAGTTGTCTTGCCTTATTTTTAGCATTTTCTTTCCTATCTCAATCTTCAATCGAATTCAATTTCAATGAGATATACATTGGTAGTAATTTAGGTGTTAATTGGAAAAGACACTACCCAAATTTATCTTTTTCAACGGGTTTGACATACCATATCAACAGAATAGACCAAATCCCAATAGGTACATTTATCAAAAATTCAGCTTTTGCGGAGAATTTCGGGCAACGATTTGGACTCCAATTAGGATTTGAATATTATCTATACAACAATGATTTTTTTAAAATCGGTCTTTTTTATTCAAATCAAATCTCTTTAATGAATCAATTAATAAAAGTATATTCGGCCTATGACACTTTAGTGTCTAACCCTCAATCAGAATTTGATTTCCTTTATACTAAGTATGAACGAATCTATGGTCCGGTTTTCACTTCTGACAATGTGATTGGCATAACGTTAAAAAATAATATTACAAAAAATATATATCTTTCTACTAGAGGTGGTTTAGGTATTTTATTTTGGAAAAACACTGACAATAGTTTACTACTAATTGGTGGTAATAAGATCAATCAAAGTTATAATTTCACAAGCTTTTTCAGCATTGGAATAGGTTATACTTTCAACAAGAAAGAAAAATAAAACAGTTTTTAACAAACCCTTAGCTCTATATCGATATATAAATCTTTGAGTAATAATAGAACGAGGCCATGGCACGAGAACTGCGTAGACGTAACCGATTGAAAGGTTGAGGAGTTTGGATTATGACTACACATAGAGCAAATCAAACTACAACATTCAATTGTAAAGCTGTTGCTCACGTCTTTGACGTAACCCCAGCACGCTTAGTGACTGGATTAATTACCGAACGTGGTATTTGCGCACCCAATGAAGCGGCGATATTGGCCATGTTTGGGGATTTGTAGAAATAGGTTCGAATACATAGATTAAACTCTGATTTTCCACGGACACTGAGTGGTCCGAAGCATGTATCGAAGTGTAAGTGGAAAAAGAAACATAATTAAATAAAGATATTTCCCTCTACTTTTTTACCGCAAAAAAGTAGCAAAAAGCTCGGTGCAGGGTTTAAAGAACTGCACTCCACTCCTGAAAACTGACCATTTCGGTGATCCTTCGACTTCCTCATGGTAGCCCAATTTTCAGTTCGCTATGCTTGTCCCTTAAACATGCACCAAAGGCAAAAAATTATTTGGCACTTGGATGCTCCGGTTTCCAAGCCGAACTGGGCGTCGTTGTTTTGGAGGAAGCTGAAAGATCACCGACAAAACAGAGGCTTAGGAGGTGCGGAAATGGTTAAACCAAGGAAGCATCCCGGGCCTTGATCTTTTGTTTCTTTTGTATCAAGACAAAAGAAAAATACTTAAACAAAGATTTTCCCCCTACTTTTTTACCGCACCCTTCGATACGCCTCCGCGGCGGCGAAGAACTACTCAGGGTACGTCAAGATAGCAAAAAGCTCGGTGGGCACACCAAGGCGGAAAAGTTACTATTTTATTTTTCACTACGGGGCTGATTTGCAAGAAAACATCAAAAACTAATGCGATTGACCTTATACATCAATGTACAATTTTTGAGATTTTATTCTCTACAATTGGTAGCCTTTCATCAATCATTATAGGATGAATATGCGCCATTAACACCTCTTTTAACAAGCCTTTTTGAATGATTATTTTGATTTGTTCTACAATGAATAAGGAAACTCGCTCATCGTCTTTTGCAATGTCTTCTACTATGTTTAGTCGATTATCTAAGATATAGATGATGTCTTCAATGTCATGACTTGTTCGATAATCACTTCCTCTATTATTAAAGGCTTCAAACTTTGTAGCTAAATAGCATGGAGCGGAAAGTATTTTGATTTCTTGTTCTTTGGCTTTTACAGTCCATAGGTTTTCAAAGCCTAACTTATACCATCTGTTTGCAGGACCGAGCGGGCCATCTTCTGCAGCCATTACATCTACTGGAATATCATTGTATTTATAGCTGCAAATTGAATGTCCATATGGGTCAGGATGAAATCCAAGCGATGCAAGTTTTTCATTTATTTGTTGCCAATGGTGCAGATTAACTATTTCTAGTGTTATATCAACGTCTTTCGTTGGGCGAATTTCATCTGCTGCAGGATCATCGGTGTATAAACTCACCATCGCACCCCCAACAAATACGATGTCATTTTTAATTTCTCCGAGAGCCTCTGCGATTTCAGCAACAACATTAATATTTATAACTTTATTTTCCAAGTTCGAATCGTTTATTGAGTTCAAATATTGCTATTTCTCGTTCTCTCGCTCTTCCAACTCTCAAAGCATCTGTTAATGCTAACAATTCATGTAATTTAGTGTCTCTCAATGCTGCCTCTGGAACGGAAGAATATAACGGCAGAATACTAAACCCCTTTACAGTACCTTTTCCGTATGGCCAAACGTAAACCTCATTGCTCTGAATTTCTTCTTTTAAAGGTGAAGCTGAGTGTGATGTAGGAACTCCGCGAACAAATGCACCTGGTTTTTGAGGGAATACATAGCGCAAACCAAATTTCAAGAATTCTAAAAGAGCGTGCTTCATTACTGATTTACCATCTGTAGCTAAAAGACCGGAATATTTACAGCGTGAAACTGCCTCACTAACTTCTGATTGACTTAATCCCAATTCTCCTGCAAGTTTTTTTTGATTCCATGCTGGATTATTATCACTTACTATTTTAAGGAGAATGACAACGTCCTGAGCTTTTAGATGTTGATTTTGAGTTTTCATTTTATTATATTGCGTATCGCGATATGCAATAATACAAATTAACCCCCAGTAAAAGAAACATTTAACAAATATTATCGAATATCGCGATATGCGATAATTAGTGCTGGTTTATTAATTCTAATATACCTTTTAAAATCAAACATGCACCAAAGACAAAAAGTTCTTGTAAGCACCAACGCCAAGCTTTGGCGGTAAATCTTGGATGTTTCGATTAAAACATTGAGCCTTATTCAACAATAACAACTTTTTCAGTACCCCCATCATTATAAAATCGAATCAAAATCGTATTCGGTACATCCTTACTTTCTCTACCGGATAGGTCTATTTGTTTAACTATTTCACGCTTTTTGCTCACGATTATTTCATCAAGTTCAACCGTCAAACCTAATACAAGATGATTCGAGTCTTGGTAATCGCAATTTGGATTTAATGCACCTGAGGAATATGCTGTAAAAGCAACAACGTAGCTACCGTCATTGTGTATTCCAATAAACGTGGTGTCGAATACGTAAATTGGCGCATATAAAGGGCTTTCTCGATAACAACTTCGAACATATATTGTATCGTTATTCATTTCAACTAACGATGCTAATAAATATCCCTGAGTGTTTAACCCCACGGTTGTAACTAAGAAGATACTGTCGATATTAGTCGGGTTTGTTGGGTATAACTCAGCATGCATGATACTTGGGTATTGAGAATATGCTTTTGTAATGGAAAGTAGTGAAAGAATTAGGCAGAGTCGGATTTTCATTTCCTTTATGCAAAGAACTGGCAGGTTCAAAGGTTTCATAACAAATGATTAAGGTTGTTAGAGATTACTCTTTTTGCAAGCATTGGGTTTGTTCTCCAACACGGATTAGGTACATTCCAGGCGCTAAGTCAGTAACATCCAGTTTTTGAGCCTTGGGCTCATGGATGGGAATACGTTCTACCAGCTTTCCGCATAGGGTATAGATTTCAATGCAAGAAGCGTCATTGGATGTCCATTCTATGGTGAGCTGTTGACTGGTCGGGTTTGGGTATAGGTGTAATGGTTCGAGTGCTTGATCTGATTCTGTTAGGCTATTAAATGCCTCAGATAGACAGGGGAAAACTTGATCTTGCGCATACCACGTCAGTAAGGCCCCTGCCGTATAGATGTTCTGTTGCACATTCTGTAGACGGTCACCTGATCGGTCATATACAAAGGCATAATCGGAACACACGGTGGAGTTTTGTGGAAACAAGGCTTCCGAAATACAGAGCATTCCCCTACGGTCTCCTGGGGAGTTATTACTAGATACTTCACTCCACGTGTTGGGCAGGTTGGGATTGCCATCGTAAAGAAATTGAGTGGCTGTATTCGTTAATGGGTTCATCCAATAACTGCTGTCGCTGTTTTGTCCGTTCATAAGCAACCACGCTGTGGTATCAAAGCTGGTGTTCATGCCGGCATCCATAGATCCAGTTAATCTTCCGGCGCTTTCCAAGGGATGCGAAAGGCACAATACACCTTGGCAGGGCGGATTTGCACCGTATCCAATTTGTCCTCCGTCCGATTCGTCAATGTCATCGCCATTGTACGCATACAAGAGCCTGTTGGAAGGATCACAACCTATGTAATCGTCTGAATAATTACCAAGATCAAAATCCAAAAATAGCGCCTGACGGTAATTATAATACTCCTTATTGCTGCGATTGATGGCCCTCAAATTAAGAAAGGTGGTATTATTCAGGTAGTTCCCTGTGCTGTATTGATAAAACATGGCGTGCAATTCAATTCCGAGTTGATTGCCATCGGGTTGGTATGAATTATCATTCATGATAATGTACACCGCCTCGTCTCCCCGAATATCCGGATAATCTCCGAGTGCGGGCTCATATAAGCCGTTGTGATTTACATCAATAAACGGCGCAAGAATGGGCGCTATTCCTAGGTTCGCTTGTCCATTTCCAGGCCAAGATGCTATAGCCGTTGGAACAAGATAACCCGGCGACTGAAAATTGGCCTGGTGCGTTAAAATTTCTTGTTTACTGACTTTCCAAATGGCATCGCCGTAAGCATTCGCATAGGCCATGGTTCCATAAGCAGAGGCATCGGCTATCGGTCCGCCATGAAACGCACTCCAGTTACCTCCCGCACTATATTTTGCGGCTGACATGTACAAGTTGCCATTTACATCCTGAGCGCCAATCCAATAGGACCCAGCAAAAATGGTTTTAAGTCCACTGTTTTTCGGGATTTCATAACCCGCTAAACCGGATTGCAAGTTGTTAAAAAATCCCCCTTCGTCGTCGAGTAAACACGATACATTATTGTGATCTAAGGGCATGTAGGTAGGTTGTTGCGCCGTGGACATGAAAGCCTGGATGGTGATAAAAGCGAATAGAAATTTCTTCATGTTGTATGGTTTAGTGAAGGTAAGTTTCGGGCTTGGCGCTTGGTGCCCTCCCGACATTTTAAATAAATTATCGTTAAGGAGTTGTATTATTTTCTAACATAAATAGTGGTTTTAAAACACCGCTTGACCTAACTAAAGCAGCGATTAAACTGTTTTTGAGTTCTGCTATTATGGCTCGTTTTTCTTGTTATAGTCGCTTTGTCAAGCTTAAGCCAAGTCCCATGTTACTGTTCTGTGTTGGAAAACTATATATGTTCCAGGACAATGATTTCTCTTTTGGTTTTATGTTGGTTATTAAATTCCAACTGCTTAATATCATGGTGGCTGTTCCAAGTCCAATGTTAATTAATGTAAGATTCCTTTGTCCAGGATTTACATAGGTTCCGCCCCAAGTTATTTGCTCTTTTGGATAGTTTAATGTACCAAGCGTAATTTGACCTGCACCTGTAATTAGGCCTAAAATTGGAATTATCTTGCTGTTCGCTCCTTTAGAAATTTGAATTCCATTGATTGTATTTAGCGACAAATTTAGTCCGCAAATTAAAGATGATGAAATGCTATAAGTTGGTGAAATTATGTCTGTCGGAGTAGATCCGTAAGTTGGTTGAACCATGGCACACTCTTCTTTTGTTAGTCCGCTTGATTGAATCCAACGGTCAACGGTTTGGTCGTTCATAGCAAGTAAATACTCGTATTTAAACTTTGAGTTAATTTCTTCTGCAGTTTGTCGACCAGCAGTTTGTTCAATTAAATAACCAACTGCACAAATATTTCCGTCCTTGTCAATAAAGCAGGGCATTCGTTGGTCTGGGTAATCATAATTTTTTGGAAACACACCTGCCGTCCAATACTCGTGGAGTAAGTCAAGCATTTTAAGTCTATTTTCTTTTTGCTCATTTGTCAGTGATGAGATGTCCTTTCTTCTCAATAGTTTCTCTACATACTTTAAATGCGTCTGAAGTCTTTTGTTTTCATCTGTTTCATTGGTAGGTTGTTGACCAAATGTTTCCATGAAACTAATGTCGCCAATTACAGCATTAACTGTTTGTTCAATTTCGTTAGATTTTCTGTTGCAACTCGTAAAAATTGTCAACACGAAAATTGTCAGGATAAATCTTGAGATCATCATATTTCTTTTTTTAATGGTTTATGTATCGTTTAAATGCGTCATAACATTCTACTAAACGCAACTCATCGAGTAAAAGGGGGGATTCATTTTCTTTTATGCTCCAAAAGATAAATAAACCCGATTTGACAACCAATCGCTTGGTATATGTTTTTTGTAAGGGTAGATTTTACTGGGGAACCAATGGAGCTACGAATGCCAGGAGTAACATGAAAAATGAATGGATTTAGGTCATACGCCAATTCGATTTGTGCGGTAGCAGAAGTAGCAAACCTTTGGGCTTCTACGATGTCAACCCCGCCATCAGGCATTAGGTAATACCCTTTGCCGTTTAGTTTAACTCCAGCAGAAAGTCCAAGCATTGGACTTAAACTTACCTTGTTTTTGGTCCATTGATACCCAGCCATTACAGGAAGATTCAGGTAGCGGTAGCGGTTGGTGCCATCCAGTGAATTGAACGGATATACAATTTGTTCCCCCCATTCATTGTACGATAAGCCGATTTGGTAAAACCAGTGGGAATGTTGCAATCGGTAAAACAAGGCCAAATCCAAGGAACTGGTAGCACGCTCGGCTGCCTTCCGTGCTTGGGCATAGCTTTTATAGTCTGGGAAACTTGTGTTGGCAAAGGTTAGGGACGATACCTCGATCGGGGTGAACGACGAAATGATGCCGCTAACGCCAGCGGAAAAACCAAACAAGTGCTGCTTTTTAGCTTCGGACTTTGAGGTTTTAAGGGTTCCTACAGGTGGCCAAGGTAAAAGTCCAATGCGCCCGATGGTGAGCAGGGGAACCGTAGCGTTGTTGATTTCCTTTTCTTCAGTGCTTGGAAGAAGTTCAGTGATAATTTCCTGCTCCTGGGCGGCCATGGCTTGCTTCGGAAGTTCGGTAATCAACGCGGATTGTTGTCGTTGATCAGCTTTGAAGTGGCTAAATCCTTGAGCATGTTTCGAACGCATTTCTTGCTTGGACTGTGTTACGAACGCCTGGGTGTTGGTTTGAACGGTGCTTGATATTTGACCCACCGGGTCTTGTGTAGCGGAAGGATTGTGTTTGGGAGCGATGGGTGCGTTGTGAGCTTGACGCTTTTCAGGCGTATCATTCGTAGATTTTTTCGAAACCCTTACTGGGGCATCATGATAAGCATATAAGCCAAGACTGATTCCGGCAATTACTGCGCCCGGAAACCAAAGCCAAAATAGGCGACGTCGTTTGCGTTTTTTTTCTAAGGCATCAAGGCGTTGGTTGATGTCGTCCAAGTAATGCGCCGGTATATTGTCAAACGGGTTGTTTTTATTAGGTGTTTCCATGGTGGTCTTTTTGAAGCTGGGGGTTCGCAAGAATATCTTTTAATTTTTTTCGGGCCATTTTAGTATGCCATTTCGAGGTTTCCACGGTGATGCCTAGGGATTGGCTTATTTCTTTGTGTGAAAATCCTTCAATAGCAAACAGGTTAAATACAATTCTACACGGGGCGCTCAGGTGAAGCAGTAAGTTTTCCAGGTATTCTTTCTCAATCTCTGATTCTATGGAAGGAGCATCAGCGGTTTCAAAAAATCCTTCAGCGGGTGACACAAGAAACGTCTGCTTGTACCGCTTGTGTTTGCGCAGGTAATCAATGGATACATTGGTACAAATGCGTTTAATCCAAGCATTGAAATTTAACTGTTCGTAGCGGTGTAGGTTTTGAATGATTTTAATGAACGATCCGTTGATCACATGCATGAGTTCTTCATCCGTACTGAAGAATTTGCGTGCAGAACGCTGTAGAATCGGAAAACAATAGTTGTACAAAGCCAATTGACTTTTACGGTCGAATTGCTTCGACCCAATAATCCATGCCTCATCTGGTGTACCCAATAGTTTTTCCTTCTATTTGAAAGTAACGAAAATAAGTCAGCAAACGGGGGGTGACCTGTTAAATTTCTTGGGTTGCTTAGGTATTGGCCCTAAATCGAGCGCTGAACTTTAAAATGGGTTTTTCGAACCTAGAAGGGAATCACTTCACCTCCAGCCTCAACATAAAGGCTATCGGTTTCACCAAGGAAGAGCGTTGCGTTGGTTTGTTGATCGTTGAGCGTAAACACTACGCGATGGGTTCCATCGGGTAAGTTGGGCAAGGCCAGGTAAACATCTGCAGGGGAAAGTACCGTAAACCCGGCTTCTGGTGCAAGCACATGCTTGAATTCAATATGGAGCTCTTTACCTTTTTTTCGAACAACCGATTGAATGCGGTATCCGCTGCTTCCATATACATTCAACGTTTGTGCGTAAATCAATGGACCATTTCCGTGCAAGGCCACGCCAATTTTTCCTTCGATGGGAATGCGTGCTTGTTTTTTGGAGCAACCCAGGATTAACAGGCAAAACAGGAGGATGTATGGGTATTTCATAGGGCTAATCAACGCGTAGGGTTATAGTACAATGCCTTTCCTTGCCAAAGGTTCGCTTACTGGGATATTCAACGCTTTTAAGTTGAATTTGATGTGTACCGTAGTCGTAAACCATCGAGGTATCACCAAGTGTAACGGTGGAATCGTTTATTTCAAGGGCAATGATAGCCTTCCCCTCCCAGGTGCAGTAGGTTTCGGGCGGACATCGAGAATCTTGAACCAAGTCTGAAAATTTAATGTTCAGCAAAGACGACCCGGTAGATATGCGCACACGCTGGTTTATTTTAAGCGTGAAGTCTTGGTGCAAAGTTTTCTGTTTAGTGCATGAACAAAAGATACTAACTAAACCAAGAAAAAAAATGCGGTACGAAAATGGGTTCATCGCCAAAGAAAACGTTTTTCTATTGGGTTAGGTGGGGTAGTAGTCTGCTATTTCTTCTCCTCTACCTCATTTTCTTTAAAGGCGGAAGGGAGTAAATCGGGAATTAGTTTAAGCACCAAAGGCAGCCACAATGCCCCACCTGGAAGCAAATAGATTCCGATGCTTGGTACTGTTTTCATGAGATCTAGGGATTGCGTTCTGACTTTTTCCTTTTCCTCCGGAGTTAATTCCCTCAAGGCCGATTGCCGGATGAGGTACACTAACTCTTGACTTTCTTTAAGTTCTTGTACGAGACGGTCCTTGTTACGCCCGAGTACACGTCGGTACTTTCTCGACAAATGGGTGGTTATGACCTTGGTTTCAGATTCCGACAACAAGTTGTAAAATGATTCCGAGTGGGCGCTCAGGGAGGCGCGGTATTCCCAGAAAATTTCGTCGATTTTGTCTCTGCTCAACCCCAGTTCTGTTCCAACTTCTACCATGAATTCGGAGGGCGTTTCAGGGTTTTCGTCGTGCCGGTAATGCAGCAAGGCTAAAAAGTGCAAGGTAAAGTACAAGAGCAACTCTTGTTGAACTAAGGCTTGTTTTGCCGTTGGATATGCGGAATCCTCCAGGGACCTTGTACCTAAAAGAGCGATGTGCTCATCGCTCAAACCTGAGCTGTTCAGTAAGTTTTTGAAAAGCTTTTCAGAAAAATGAACCCCTTGAGCTTTTGCCTTTTGTCGAATGCCTGCAAGAACCGTTAGGCATAATTCAATCGATGTTATGCGCTCATCAAAAGCGCGCTCTTTTCCTTGAAGAAAGTTGTAGTAGGCGATAACATCAATGAAGAGAAAGGAATTGGTTAAATGATTGAACCAATAGTTTTTTTCGATATATGAACTTTGCACCCGGATGCGTTCATCGATTGCTCGTTCGATTATCAAGGCTTTATCCGTTTTTTTTGACGCGCCCAACCATGTTTTTGAAGCGCTCAATTCCAGTTCAAAAAATGAGGTAAGGGTTTGCAGAAAGTCCTCTTGATCAATGGGGCCGGGGTGTTTTAACGTATAGGTAAGCAGTAAGCCTTCAAAAAACAACAACTGTAATCTTTCGGTTCGGGTAGAGTGTTCCACCAAATGCCTTGTGTAAATGTTCTTGTTGGGCACGCCGTACAAAAGACCGCTATGTTCGCAAACCAATCGAAGGGTGGTTTCGGTAGATTCAGGGGTTTCAATGCCAAGTAGGGTGATTTTATCTTCCTTGACGAGGGCAAAGAATTTCTTGATCCAGTTCTTTTTTCCTGCCGAAAACATGCTTAGATATTACCTGCAAGTGTAACCGCTTTTCTTCCTGTGAAGAGCATTCCACCATCCAACGAGAACGCCTCAAAAACGACGACATAAACCCCAATCGAGGCCTTGGTTTGGTCGTCTTTCACTCCATTCCATGAGAAACTTCCGGAGCTGCCCAATAATTGGTTTTTGAACAAAGTTCTGATCAACCTACCGCGTTCGTCATAAATGGTGACCGTGCCTAAACAACTTGGTTGCGCCATGCTGTAGGTGGCTTGCATCACATCTAAATAACCGTCCATGTCCGGCGAAAAAAGGTCGCTTTCCAAGGAAAAACTCCCATTTACGGTCACTGGTAAGTACTGAGAATTTTTCAATCCTGGGGTACCGAATTTCACCGCCTCTGCAGCACTGTGCCAGTTCATCCCATCGCTGGACAAGCCATTAGGGTCTAGACGCTCCAAGGAAACACCATCTACATCATCCAAAAGTGGAAATTGCCATTCGTTCGAATATTTCACCAAATCAAGAAGCGTTTGATTTTCATTGAACAGGTAGACACTTCCTGAGTCGTTGTTATAGCTCGGAAGTTCAGCGTAAACAAAGGTTCCAACCCCGTGAAACGGATAGTTTTGTTTGACAAAGGAAGAATCCTTGCCAAGCACTGCAAAAGCACCTGGTTTCAATATGAAATTAGTACCAACAGTTTTAAAGTTGGCAATCGTATCGTTGTCAAAATTGGCCAATTGCAAATTCTTCAGGTTGAAAATCTTGTTGGAGTTATTGTACAACTCAATCCAATCTTGTCCACCGTTGTAAGGGTTTTGTAAAATTTCATTGACGATGATTTCACCTGCGAGTGGCGTTTCAGTTAATGCAAACTGCCCAACCAAGGTTTGTGAATTAATCCAGCAATCCGCGGCATTTTGAAGGGTTAAGGTGTAGATTTGAGACGGCGCTAAATTTTCGACAAACTGAAGTATGACCGTATTCGTGAATGTTCCGTTGGCGTAAATCATGTTCGGCGTAAGTGCTGGGCTGAATTGATACAAGGCATTTACTAAGCTGCTTGAATCCATGCCTTCGTCAAACCAGAGTTGTAAATAATTAGGCGCTGATGCAACCAATAAACTTAAGTTTGGGGCCTGCGTATCGGGGGTGAGGTCATGCACGGAATTCACCTGTCCAGGAGTTCCCCCACTGGCATCCGTTGAAGCCGTCCAGTTGTTTTCATCGGAACAGGGATCGTTCGGATTAATGAGTTCTAAGC
>JBJOJZ010000146.1:0-2969 GCA_046046325.1 Bacteroidota bacterium | reverse complement strand
AACCTACGAGTTTACCTATAACAACTATCCAGCTATCTCCTCACCCGTTGGGCAATATTCCATCGATGATCTGTTGCAAGGAGATACGGTTTTTATTCAAGGATTTAACGGAACATGCCCCTCAGCTGTTGACACCTTCGTGTTTAACGTCAACTCAATGAGCCTATCCTTGAGCAGTATGCCAAATCCCATTATTTGCCTTGGCACTAATTTGTCATTTCAAGCCAGCGGTGCATCAACCTATCTTTTTTATGTTAATGGAATCCCACAAGGCGCATTTAACCCTGCTGGTCAATACAATAGTTCCAGCCTTCAAGATGAAGATTGGGTGACTTTTACCGGATTTAATGCCAACACGGGTTGTTATCAACCCTATCAGGACTCTGTTCTTGTGGACGTATTCATGCTACCGAATATCACCTACAATTCACCTATTACTTTTTGCGAGGGCGATTCAGTAATTCTTGAGTCAAATTCTACGATCAATAACTTATGGGAAATAAACGGTGTTCCTGTAATTCCGACTACCGATTCAACCCTTATAGTTTATCAAACCGGTCAAGTGAGTTTGTCGCAAAGCTCTTCTGCCTTGAATCAGACCTATTCCTTTGGGTACAATGCAAATGGGATGTTTGGCGATGGTACAAATCAAAGCTCTACGAGCCCCATTGAGATGAACAATAACCTTGCATTGGATGAGGTTTCATCGGGTTGGAATTTCTCGCTTGGATTAAATGCAGCAGGTCAAGTATATGCCTGGGGGAATAATGCTACTGGTCAATTAGGGAATGGAACCTATACGTCTTCAAATGTACCGTTGCTTATTCCGGCCTTATCGAATATCAAATCTTTGGCAACTTCAGAAAACAGTGCTTTGGCCTTAAGTAATAACGGTAGCGTATACGTCTGGGGTAATAACACTTTCGGACAGCTTGGAACGGGTAATACCTCTGTTTACAATTTTCCTTTCCTTAACGCATCGTTACAGAACATTGATACCATTTGCGGAGGTAGAAGGCACTTCTTGTGCCTAAGGAATGATGGCAAGGTATTATCGTTTGGTAATAATTCCTTTGGCCAATTAGGGTTAGGTAATTTAAATTCCGCTTTAAACCCATTAATTATACCAAGCTTAAGTGGAATCGAAAAGATTGGTGTTGGTGAATTCCATTCATTCGCCATTGATTCCATGGGTAATACCTTTGTTTGGGGTAACAACGCTAACGGTCAACTTGGTCTTGGAGACAACTTAAACCGAACAACACCTACGTTATCAACCCTAAAAAACCTCCGTCAAATCAACGGAGGAGCAGATTTCAGTGTGTTTTTAAAAGCAGATGGTACCGTTTGGTCCACCGGTAAAAATAATGTTGGACAACTTGGATTGAACGATCTAATCGATCGCTCAACTCCAGAGAAAGTTGCAATTTCTGGTGTTCATCAAATTTCATGCGGTCAGTATCATACCTTACTCCTTCGCAATGATTTTTCGGTTTTTGGTTTTGGTGACAATACGGAAGGTCAACTTACCGCCGGACCCAACGTAATAAGCCCTATTCATTTGTCCACTTTACATGGAACGGTATTTATTGAATCAGGAAAGTCTACCTCTCATGCGATTAACGGTGCAGTTACTAGTTGCACTGCTAGTTCGCTGTCAATAACCGTGAATTCTGCGCCTATCCCTCAAATAACATTGAACAACGGTTTGCTGTCTACGAATGCTGTTGGAAGTTCCTATCAATGGTATTTTGGTGGTCAAGAAATTCAAAATAGCAATTCATCCACATACGTTCCAATAACATCGGGGTATTATACCGTTGAAGTTACCTACCCGTCTGGATGTTCGGCAACATCAATGCAATACGCATTTGGAATCCAAAACCTAGATGAACTTAAGGCAGCTAAAACAAGTATTTATCCAGTGCCAACGAATGCGCAATTAACGATTGAGTCAGCTACTCATGAAGTATTGTCGGATATTGAAATTATCGATGCCTTTGGTCGTGTAGTGTTGCATGTTCCTTCTACAGGGGTTACCCAGCAAACAGTAGATGTCGGGATGTTGTCTTCAGGTACTTATGTGGTTTCTTTTGAAGATGGCGAAAAACTAAGGTTCATGGTTTCTCATTGATCCTTTTATTCTACTTTCGTGCATGTTTTCTCGAATTTTTGTATTCGTCATAGGTTTAGTTGCTGGATCAACTGTCTTCGGTCAAAAACAGGCAATTGATCACAAGGCTTATTTCCGCTGGAATAAACTGGAGAAAGTAAAATTATCCAACCAAGGTTCTTGGCTTACTTTTGAAGTTCAACCCCTTCGCGGAGACGGTTATTTGCATTGGAACAATCTTTCTTTGGGAACCAGGGATTCCATGTATGCGGCAAAAGATCTTCAAATGACCGAATCGGGATCCTTAATGGCTTGGCGACGAACTGCGGGTTATGATACCTTGAGAACCTGTGAGTTGAATAAATTGGATAAAAAGAAATGGCCAAAAGATACGATGGTGGTATATAATTCCATCAAGGACACCCTGAGGAAAGAACCACAGGTTAAACGATTTCAAGTGGCGGAATCTGCCGAAATTTTGGCATTTTTAAAAGAACAAAACGATAAACCACAAGCCTCGGTAGTGGAAGCCCCAAAGAAATGTTGGTTGCACAAGAAAAAAAAACCAACAGATCAAGTTAAAGAAATTAAGTCCGATGGAACAACCTTGGTTCTGGAGAATTGGGATTCTCGCCTGTTTCGGGTGAATAATACCACCGATTTCTTGTTGTCAAGGCAAGGGAACTTGGCTTACATTACCCAAGAAAAGGGTAAACGAGACACTTCAAGTCTATGGGTACTTACCCCAGATGCCCTTTTACCCATTGAGGTGCTTCATCAGCAATTAAGCATTAAAAACCTTCAATGGAATAAAGAAGGAACCTTTCTGGCTTTTCTCTATTCTTCAGACACGAAC
>JBJOJZ010000085.1:0-30661 GCA_046046325.1 Bacteroidota bacterium | reverse complement strand
CGCTTAGTTTCGAGAATTTTACAGCCCAGATTTCACTTCGCGACCAAGAAAATAGAAGCAAGTATATCGGAAGTGAAGAAAATTGGGTCAAAGCGGAGCAATCGATCATTGAGGCGACCGAGGAAATGGGATTGCCTACTAAAATTGCTTTCGGAGAAGCGGCTTTTTATGGTCCAAAATTGGACTTCATGGTGCAGGATGCTTTGGGCCGTGAATGGCAGTTAGGTACCATTCAAGTGGATTATAACCTACCGGAACGCTTTGAGTTAGAATACTTCGGCTCAGACAATCAAAAACACCGTCCAGTTATGATTCATCGAGCCCCATTTGGTTCAATGGAACGATTTGTGGCTGTCTTGATTGAACATTGTGCTGGCGATTTTCCGTTGTGGTTAACTTCAGATCAGTTCGTAGTGTTGCCCGTGTCGGAAAAGTACAATGACTACGCTCAAAAAGTTTTAGAATTGCTAAATAATTCCGATATTCGCGGTCTTGTTGACGAACGAAACGAAAAAGTAGGAAAAAAAATCAGGGATGCTGAGGTAAACAAGTATCCATTTATGATTGTGGTGGGGGAGAAAGAGGCGGAATCGAACACGATTTCCGTTCGGCAAAGGGGTGTTGGGGATTTAGGGACGATGAAAGTTGAAAGCTTTTCGAACCTAGTAATTGGAGAAATGGAAAAAGAATTGGTGAAATAAAACGGAAAAGACTGAAATAATTTTTAATGAGAAGAAACCCAAGGCCTGTACGCAAAGTTGAAGAAGATCAACACCGCATTAATCAAAAAATCGTTGCCAGTGAGATACGGTTGGTGATGGAAGGGCAAGAGCCCCAAGTAATGTCGGTTTCGGCGGCTTTAGCCCTTGCAGATGAACAGGAATTGGATTTGGTGGAAATTTCTCCTAATGCAAAACCGCCGGTATGTAAAATCATGGACTATCGAAAGTTCATGTACAACCAAAAGCGAAAGCAGAAAGAACTTAAAGCCAAACAGAGTAAAATTGTGGTTAAAGAAATTCGATTTGGGCCTAATACGGACGATCATGACTTTAATTTTAAGCTGTCTCATGCACGAAATTTTTTGGAGGAAGGTAGCAAAGTGAAAGCCTACGTGTTTTTTAGAGGAAGAACGATTGTGTTTAAAGACCGAGGTGAAATCTTGCTTTTGAAGTTTGCCCAAGAATTGGCCGATGTCGGTATTGTCGAGCAGTTGCCAAAATTGGAAGGAAAGAAAATGATTTTGATGATCAATTCAAAAAAGAAATAAAGACGCTAATTGTTAATTAATTAAGAACAGAAACAATGCCTAAAATGAAAACAAAATCCAGTGCTAAAAAGCGTTTTACGCTCACTGGAAGTGGAAAAATTAAGCGTAAGCATGCGTTCAAAAGCCACATCTTAACCAAGATGTCCACCAAACGCAAGCGAAACTTAACCCACGCAGGAATGGTACATTCGTCCGATGAGTCGAATGTTAAGTTGCAACTATGCATGAAATAGTAATTGGTTTAAAAAGTGTTTAACCCGATGCATAGAACCCAAGCCCACTGTAATAGCGTGGCTCTCTGCTTCAAAAAAAGTAAATTATGCCTAGATCAGTAAATCACGTCGCCTCCCGGGCACGAAGAAAGAACTTCATGAAATTGGCCAAAGGGTACTATGGCCGTAGAAAAAATGTTTGGACCGTTGCTAAGAATGCAATTGAGAAAGGACTTCAATATGCGTATTCTGGTAGAAAACAAAAGAAACGAAATTACCGTTCGCTTTGGATTGTTCGTATTAACGCAGGAGCGCGCCAATTTGGAATGAGTTATTCCAAATTTATGGGACTTGTCAATAAAAGCGATTTGACCCTCAACCGTAAAGTTCTTGCGGATTTAGCCTTAAACCATCCGGAAGCTTTTAAAGCGGTGGTGGAAAAGGTGAGTAAATAAATTTTCACATCAACAATTAGCGAAAGCCATTAGCACTTCTAATGGCTTTTTTATTTTGAAATCATGGTAAAAATTGGTCTTTTTGGTATTGGTCATTTAGGCAAGATTCATTTAAGAATCCTTCAAGGTCTGAATCAGTATTTTGAACTGGTGGGAATTTTTGATGTTGACACATCGGAAGGTAGGCGCATTGCCATGGAACAAGGGATCCCATTTTTTGAGAATCCAAATGAACTGCTTTCGGAAGTGGACGCGATTGATATTGTCATTCCTACGCCCTTTCATTTCGAATGGGCGAAGGCTGCCATGCAAAACAACAAGCATGTTTTTGTCGAAAAACCAATCACCCAGACGGTGGAGGAAAGCACGGAGCTGATGCATTTGTTGCAAGAATACCCCGTGGTCTTTCAAGTAGGGCACGTAGAACGTTTTAATCCTGCTTTCGTGGCTGCAAGACCCTTGTTGAAGTCGCCTGAGTTTATTGAAACCCATCGCTTAGCACAATTCAATCCAAGAGGAACGGACGTGCCTGTAGTGCTCGATTTGATGATCCATGATTTGGATATCATTTTGCATGTTGTGAATTCACCGGTGGTTAACATCTCTGCTTCTGGGGTAGCTGTGGTAAGTAAAAGCCACGACATTACCAATGCGCGCTTAGAATTTGAGAACGGAACCGTTGCGAATCTTACCGCAAGTAGGATTTCCTTGAAAAACATGAGGAAGTCACGTTTTTTTCAGCGCGATGCGTACGTCGGTGTTGATTTTTTAAACAAAAGCATTGAGGTGGTTCGCTTAGAGGCATTGAATGGTACGCCGGATCCTTATGATATGGTCTTGGATTTGGGGGAAGGAAATCCGTCAAAAAAACTGAGCATTGAAAGCCCTCCGATTTATCCAACGAATGCGATTGAAGAAGAATTAAAAGAATTTGCACAAGC
Source organism: Bacteroidota bacterium (assembly GCA_046046325.1). Taxonomy (GTDB): domain Bacteria; phylum Bacteroidota; class Bacteroidia; order Flavobacteriales_D; family Crocinitomicaceae; genus UBA952. The sequence continues at coordinate 27,783 of JBJOJZ010000085.1, read as the reverse complement.
TATTGCAACTGGTAAACCCGTAGCTGTCGATTTAAAAGCAGGGCACCAAGCGATTGACCTTGCGTATCGAATTTTGGACATCCTTTCTTAAAATAATATGGAAACTTTTTCGTTAGGGCCGCGCATGATGTTCAAAAACGTAGTTTTTGCCTTATTGATGATGTTGGTTTCGGGTTGTGTAAAAAATAACCCTGATCCTTCCTGGCTTTATGTTGGTAAATGGACTTTAAATGCCAATCCAAACTTGAGTGGTGCAGAAGGCGAACTAACCCAGAATTTTAGTGAGGCTTGGGTATACATCAACGACGAGTGCGTTGGGGTTTTTGAATTGCCGGTTAAAATTCCCATTTTAAAAACCGGTTCGGTTAATGTACGAGTATATCCCGGTATCAAGGATAATGGCATTTCAGGCACCAAACGCATTTATCCTTTTTGCAACGAATTTCAGCAGACGGTTGAACTAGTGGCAAATCAGACCGTTTCGTTGAATCCAACAACGGCTTATTTGTCCACAACCAATTTTATCATCGAGGATTTTGAAGGCGCCAACGTCATGCTGGAAAACGATCCCAATACGTCCTTGGCAAATTATTTTGTAAGCAATCAAAACTTACAGCCGTTTAATGGAAATTCATACGCTAAAGTTAATTTAAATGCTACAGATTCCATTTGGATTGCCTATACCACTTTCGGATCGTATCATGCAAAAGGTAAAGAGGTTTACTTGGAAATCGACTACTACACCACCAACCGCATCATTACAGGATTGGTGGCAATTTCGCCCAGTGGGATTAAAAAGAATACCAACATTCAATTGAATAAGTCAACGCCCGAAACGGTAAAATGGAAGAAAATTTATATTTCATTAAAAGAGTTGATCGGCGCATCCGATGCCAATGCCTATTTCGACCACAGTTTTGAAGCCTTCAAGGAAAGCGGAATGGCGAATACCGAAATTCGCATCGATAACATTAAAGTGGTCTATTTTCAATGAAAAATAAGTGGTCATTGAGTTTAGCGCTTTTGGACCTTTTATCAGCCATCGCTGCATGGACCCTCTTTTATATTGCCAGGACTACAGTTATCGAGGAGAAAATCTTTGTTCCGAATGGAACATTCTATCTAGGAGCCTCGGTGGTTCCTGTTGGTTTTTTACTGCTTTACGCTTTGCAAGGAACCTACCTGAATGTGAAACGATTGTACCGATTGAAAATCCTACAGTTAACGGTTTTTGCCTCATTTTTTGGTTCATTATTGTTGTTTTTTCTCTTGTTGCTGGACGATGATGTTAGTTCGTACAGAAGCTATTACCTTTCTTTTTCTATTTTACTCGTGTCTCATTTAAGCTTGACGCTTTTACCCCGTCTAGGCCTCGTTACCTGGATGATTAATCAATTGCGCAAGAAAAATCAAGGATTTAAAACCCTTATTATTGGTGGGAGTGAACGCGCCCTTGTTATTTTCAATGAAGTTGTAGGACAAAAACATAACGTTTGTACCTTCATCGGTTATGTAAATATTAACGGATCCGACCGAATGTTAGATAATCAGCTTCCATATTTGGGTCACGTCCGCGAATTACATGAAATTCTTGCAAATCAAGAGGTAGAGGAGATCATTATGGCCATTGAACCTTCGGATCACGATCGACTCCAGAAAATTCTTGCCAGAATTCACAATTTTAAAATTGTGGTAAAGGTCCTACCGGACATGTATGAATTGTTGAGCGGTAAATTGAAAATGACGAACATTTATGGTGCCTTGTTCATTGAGCTCAACCGGGACGTTATGCCCCTATGGCAACAAGCTATGAAGCGTTTCTTGGACATTACACTTTCCTTGGTGGCCCTTATCGTGTTAACGCCTCTTTACCTTCTCTGTGCTATTTTGGTGAAATTAAGCTCTCCGGGGCCAATTTTCTTCCTTCAAGAACGAATTGGACTCAACAATCAACCTTTTCAAATCATTAAGTTTCGTACTATGTTCGTTAATTCTGAGCCTAATGGTCCTCAGTTGTCGTCCACGAATGATGCTCGTATTACTCCAATTGGCAGATTTATGCGTAAAACACGCTTGGATGAATTTCCACAATTCGTCAATGTGATCCTCGGTCATATGTCCTTAGTAGGACCTCGTCCTGAACGACAATACTACATTGATCAAATTGTGCAACTTGAACCGCAGTATGCCTTACTGAACCGTGTTCGTCCTGGAATTACTTCCTGGGGACAAGTGAAGTACGGTTATGCAGAAAACGTTGAACAAATGCTCGATCGCATGAAGTTTGACCTGTTGTACATCAACAACCGAAGCTTGGCACTTGATTTCAAAATCATGTTTTATACCATTGCTATTGTCATCAAAGCAAAAGGAAAGTAATTATTCCACGATGACTTTCAGGTTCCAAATGGTGCGTTCCGATTCAATTTGCAGTAAGTACCAACCAGCCGCTAAGTGTGACGGAAGTTGTCCTTGGAATTCGTGTTCTCCTTCCGCTGTCCATACACGTTTTCCTTTGCCGTCCCAAAGGGCAAGTTTTGAAGTTGGAATGTTCTTAACGTTGATCGTTCCACCCGGCCGCAAAGGATTAGGGAAAACGATGGGAGATTCCGCATTGGGCGCCGCTGCAAGGCCTAAGTTGCTTCCGATATTGATGTTGTCCAAGTATAAAATATTCCCCCAATCGCCTTTATTGCGGAAAGCCACTTGAACATTGCTTTGTCCTGCCCAAGACGCCAAATTAACGGTATCCGTTCTCCATTGGTTCGCTGAAGGCACGAATTCGCTTTGAAAGTCGGGTGCGGTGGCTAAGTTTTCTCCGCCTCGGTAATACACGTATTGATAGCTGGCACCGCAATCGGTGGATACTCCAACGAATAACGAATCCGAATACCCGCCACCCCAACGGCAGTAGGCTACATCAAAGGTTAACAAAGGTTGGTTAATCAATTGATTTCCATCAATATTGAAGATTAAATCGTCCAAACTTCCTTGGGAATCGATGTTGTAATTGTCGAATTTTGCCGATTTTGTACTCGCAGAGTATCCTCCAACGGTGCTGGAACCGGTCCATGTTCCGCCGTTGTCATGGTTTTCAATGCTCCAACCCGCTGGAAGGAAATTGCCTTCAAAGCCTTCTTGAATGATCCCTGGAAGGTTATATTGCGTTACTGTAACGGCTATGGTGTCGCTGTCGCTTTGGCCGTTCCCGTCGGTTACGGTCAGGATGGCTTGATGGGTTCCTGTACCAAAGTAAACCGCAGGATTACGTAGGGTAGAGGAAGACGGAGTTCCGCTGGGGAAGGTCCAACTCCATTGAGCGTTTTGATGATGTAACACGGAATGATCTTCGAAATAAAAGGAATCGGCTTGACAGATGACCGTTTGCGCCAGTTTGTCCACCATGATGCGGCAAATAGGACCCGATGGCGCCTCATTTAACGCGCTTTCCCAAATGCCTTTACCATAGGAGGCCAAGCGCACCTTTCCATCCCGGTAGAAGGGACGCAAAATGTTGCCGTTAATGCTGTTGGGTAAACCTGCATTGTCGAGCGTCCAGTTTCCAGCATTGTTTCGGTAATAAACCGCCTTGTTCGTTGCACAATAAACGCCTCCGTTGGTTCCGGCAATGTAAAGCAAGCTTTGAACGCTTTCGTTGTTCAGGGCCGACGAGGTAATGTTGGTAAAGGATTGTCCTCCATTGGCAGTTTCAAACGTTTTATTCCCATTGCTTCCGCTTGGGTAGGCGATGTACAAGTGTTGGTCGTCCGCTGGGTCTAGGGAAAGCAGCATTCTGCGGCTGTTACCGGCAGGAAGGGTGAGTTGATTCCATGTGATTCCTCCGTCCGTCGATTTCCACAGTTTCCCTTGGTTGCCGCTTTCAGGTTGCTGATTCAAGTAGATGATATTCGGGTTTTGGCTTCCAACCTCGATGTATTTTACCTGATCTGCTGAAGCGTTACCAAAGGTGTACAGCAAATTAAAACTCACGCCTCCGTTGGTGGTTTTCCACAGTTTATGGTCTTTTCCAAGGTAACCAATGGTGTAGCAATTGGGTTGGAACTCAAACTCGCTCGATTCGGCCGCCCAATAACTTTCGTTGGGACTCATTCCGAAAGGTGCGCCCGTTATTGGGTTGGATAGGCTTAATGGAAGGGTTTTTCCACCAATATCCGAGTAGTACGTAATGCGGTTGTTTCCAGGGTTGACGTAGCCCGTGGGGGCTTCTCCGCCTCCGAGGTTGAGAAAATTCCCAGCTCCGTAGTTTTCATGGTATCCTTGATTTCCGTTATGGTAGAGTCCGCCCACTAACACATCCTCGTTCCATCCTGCCCCAAAGCCCCAAAAATCAGAAGCATGAACTCCCGACATTGTAAAATCAGGTTGCGTTGTGACAAAATCGCTGGATTTATAGATTCCTCCGTCGGTGGTAATCCAGGTGGTTCCATTGATTTGGCGAAAATCCTGGTTGTCCACGTGCAACGAAAGAGGACCGCCAACGTAGCCTGAAACGCTCGTATAGCTTGCGCCTCCGTCGGTGGAACGGTACAAGTTAAGTCCTCCCACCAAGATTTCATCGGCATTGTTGGGATTCGCCAAAATGGCGCAGTTGTAGAATCCTTGATGGTAAAGCCACGAGGAAGTTCCAATTGCTAGGTTGGGGTGGGCAGCGGAGTAGGGGCCTCCGTCCTGACCGTAGGCATTGACCCATGAATTTCCTGCGTTGTCGCTCCGGTAGATGCTGATAAAACCGTAATCGTTGGCCTTGGCTTCACCGATCAGGTAAACATATATTCGATTCGGATTGGCGATTGTTGTAGCAATACGCGCTCCACCGTCGTTGCGAGCAGGGTCGACTGATTGATACCAACCGTTGCTTTGCACCGCCCATGTCGCTCCAAAATCGTTCGATTTCAAGAAAACGCAAAGGTCCAAATTAGGGTCGTGCTTGACGAGGTACTGTTCTTGGGCGTTAACTACGTTGGGTTTGATGTCGTAACAGGCGTCTCCCCAAAGCTGTGTCCATGTGCTTCCACCGTTGGTGGAGCGGTGAAGGCCTTTGTCGGAGGCTACCAACACGATGTTTTCACTTCCCGGAACAATCAGGATTTCGTTCACGCCAAAATTTGAATTTGGGAGTACGTTTGTCCAGGTCAATCCGCCGTCGCTGCTTCGGTAAACGCCGTTGTTGCCCCCCGCAAAATAAAGTTGGGGATTCGTGGGGCTGATTTCAACAGCCGTAACTCCGCTTGAAAAATCCAAACTCATAGAAATGCACGTCCAGTTTTGTCCTCCATCCATGCTTTTGTACACTTCTCCAGGTTCGGTTCCGCAAATGACGGTGTTGGGAGCCCCAGCGCATTGATCTAAGCTGTAAATGTTCGCTTGGTCTCCGCCTTGACCTCCGCCTTGCGAATACGTCGTAATGGGACCAACGATGGACCAAGAAGAAGATTTATTCAAACTCGGTTTTAGGGTTGGGCTTGTTTCTTGGGCCGTTATTTCTCCTGCATCGTTGATTTGGTTGGAATACGCACGAATCCATCGTTTGTAGTACTGCGTATGGTAGTTTTTTTCAAAATCATGGTTTTGATAATACGCCCGGTATTTAGCGCTTACCTCCAGCAAATTGGGGTGATCGCCGTACATGAGTTGCGCCCATTCAGGTAAGGTGGAAATCTCGCTGGCCGAGGGTTTTTTTAAGTTTTGGGCAAAGCTGTTAAAGCCGAGCACCATGAGCATGACGTAGAGAATCGTTTTCATCGGTATCTATGGTTAAATCGTTGTTCTTGTTCCTTGCGCAGTTGCACTAAATTATCTGGAACTTCTCGCTTCCATCGCTTGTGAGACCACAGCCATAGGCTCGGTTCTGCGAGGATATCCGTTTCCAGTTTCTGAACGTGTGCCTCCGTTAGCATCCCAAAGGTAAGCGATTTTGGCGCCGTTGTAATGGTCTCAAAGGTAATTTCATAGCATCCTTTTTGGGACTGCTTTACCGCAACATAAACAACCGCTGCATCGGTTTCGTTGGCCAGCGCCTCTGTGCCAAAGGGCACCGCTGTGGGTTGGTTGAGGAAATTCAACCAGTAACTTTTATGGGAATCTCCCGGACTCTGATCGGCCAACATTAACAGGATAAAGGGCTTATTTTGCTCGTTCATGAAGGTTTCCCGGTAATTTTTACTGTGGATGACCTTGAGCCCAAAGCGCTCGCGGCGTTCCGTCAGTTTATGGTCCCAAAACGAAGAGGAGAGGGGCATTCCCAAGCCAAAAAGACGCTCGGGAAAATACAACCCAAGGGAAGTAATCAACCATTCCCAGTTTCCGTAATGTCCGCCTACCAGCAGTACGTTTTTGCCTTGCTCGCGCAATGCTGTGACGATGGATGGGTTGTTGAACGTCATGCGTTGCTTAAGTTCTCTGTCCGAAAAACTGAGGTTTTTGACGGATTCCAAAAAAAGAATGCTAAGGTGTTGGTAAAACATTTTGACCTTGCGGTTCAGTTCATGGGGACTATCCTTGGGAAAGCTCTTGGTCATGTTTTCGGTGATCACCTTTTTTCGGTAGCGAATGCCATAGAACAGGAGCAAAAACAACATAGGCCGAAAAGTATACAGTACCTTGAGCGGTAGGTGTGAAAAGGGGTACACCAAAGCGTAGTACACGATTTTATGCATCCTTGCCGTATTTATCATTCCAAAGCTGGTAGAGCATTTTGGCAATTTCTTGTTCTTTCGGACTGCTTCCCGCTTTAAAAAAATTCGTGCCCGCGATGGCTTCGGGAAGAAATTCTTGAGCAACAAAATTCCCCGGAAAATCGTGGGAATACAAATAGCCCTCGCCGTACCCTAATTCTTCCATCAAAGCTGTTGGGGCATTCCTGAGGGGTAGGGGAACGGCTAAGTCGCCGGTTTTGGCGACCAGGTCTTGGGCTCGGTTAATGGCCATATAAGCCGCATTACCTTTGGGCGAGGACGCCAAATAGAGGGTGCATTGCGACAAAATAATCCTGGACTCCGGCCAACCAATTTTTGAAACCGCATCGAAGGTGGCGTTGGCGATCAACAAGGCGTTGGGATTGGCGAGGCCAATGTCCTCGGAGGCGATAATCAGTAAACGTCGCGCAATAAACTTGGGGTCTTCGCCACCTGCAATCATCCGTGCCAACCAATACACTGCTGCATTGGGGTCGCTGCCGCGCACGGACTTTATGAAGGCAGAAATGATGTCGTAGTGCTGTTCGCCGTCTTTGTCGTACCGAGCGAGGCTCTGTTGGGCATTGGATAAGACGTAATCGTTGGTGATGGTTAAGGGAATTTCTGAGGGGGCACTGCCTACCAATAATTCAAAGACGTTGAGCAGTTTTCGGGCATCTCCACCGGAAATGGCCAGCAAGGCATCGGTTTCTTGTAAGGTGATGTTGCGCGTTTTCAACCACGGGTCTTGCTGAAGAGCGCGTTGAAGGAGTTTTTCCAGATCTTCCTTGCAATGGGCTTTGAGGGTATACACTTGACAGCGAGAAAGCAAAGCGGCAATGACTTCAAACGAGGGATTTTCGGTGGTGGCTCCCATGAGTGTGATGGTTCCTTTTTCCACCGCGCCGAGTAAAGAATCTTGTTGGGCCTTGGAAAAGCGGTGAATTTCATCGATAAACAGCACCGAACCGCCCTGCTGAAACATGCCTCCTTTTTCGGCTTGTTGTATGACTTCTCGCACGTCTTTCACGCCAGAGGAAATGGCGGAAAGCTTGTAAAAGGGGCGTTTCAAGTGGGTTGCAATGAGGTTTGCGAGGGTTGTTTTTCCCACTCCCGGAGGACCCCAAAAAATCATGGAGGGCAACACACCGGCTTCGATGGATTTGCGCAAAGGAGCCTCAGGTCCTAGAAGGTGCGATTGTCCGAGGTAATCGTCCAAACGGAAGGGGCGCATGCGCTCTGCGAGGGGGGTGTTCATGGAGTAAAGGTACAAAAAAGCCGATGAAAAGACCTTCAATGGGCATTGCACGGTTCGAAAACCCATGCATAGTAAATGGACCATGAATGAGGGGTGAAAAATGGTGTAAAAAGCATAAAAGTTCTTAATTTATCTCTCATAAAGTGCATAAAAAGTTATTTTTTTTTCTTCTGTAAATGAAAATTTTGTAAATTTGATAGTATATTTATTCTGTGAAAGAATTTTATTCAATTTTTGAGAAATATAATTTTTGGAACGGGAATGTTCCGAGACTTGGTTATTTACGCCAAGACTATCTGGATAAAATTTTTCAGTTTTGTAATAATTCGCTGGTAAAAGTTTTGGTGGGTCAAAGGCGCTCAGGCAAGAGCTTTTTGCTCCGTCAAATTGCACATCAATTATTGCAAAGTGGTGTACCAGCCAATAATGTCTTCTTCATCAATAAAGAATTTATTGAGTTTGATGAAATTAAAGACTACAAAGATTTAGAACAACTGGTTAGTGAATACAAAAAAAACTTGAATCCTTCAGGTAAAATTTATCTCTTCATTGATGAAGCACAGAATATACATCAATGGGAGCGTTTAATTAATTCATATGCTCAGAATTTTGCCGAAACGTATGAAATTTTTATTAGTGGCTCCAATTCAAAAATGCTTTCGGGTGAATTGGCTACATTGCTTTCTGGAAGGTACATAACTATTGAGATATTTCCGTTCAGTTATACGGAATTTCTGGGTATTCATGAATTAACGAGCAACAAAAGTGCTTATTTGGACTACATGCAACGTGGCGGCTTACCAGAACTGTTTTCGCTGCCCAACGAAGAAACAAAGCAACATTATGTTTCAGCCGTAAGAGATACGGTTTTGTTGCGGGATGTTATTCAGCGACACGCTATTAAAGAACCGAAATTATTGGAGGATTTGTTCGTATACGTCGTGAATACGGCTTCAAATTTAATGTCCTTAAATAATATCACCAATTATTTTAAAAGCAAAGGAAGGAAAACAACCTACGATACCATAGCCACCTATCTAGGGTATATTGAAGATACTTTTCTGATACATAAAGTCGAGCGCTTTGATATACGAGGGAAAGAAACAATAGCGGGTAATATCAAGTATTATTGCAATGATTTAGCCTATATAAACTATTTGTTTACCGGTTTTGCTTACGGTGCAGGTTATCGTTTGGAAAATTTGGTTTATTTGGAATTGAGACGATTCGGATATCGGGTTTATGTAGGAGTTTTACCGAATAAAGAAGTCGATTTTGTAGCCAAGAAAGCGGACCGAATACTTTATGTTCAAAGTGCCTATTTATTAAATGACGAAACCACAATCGAACGTGAATATGCTGCATTAGAGGCAATTCCTGATCATTATGAAAAAATTGTCGTATCGATTGATGACCTTAAACTCCCAAATAAAAATGGCATTAAACACTTACATGCATGGGATTTACACACGTATTTATAATTAACACACCATGAGAATATTCCTTGTAATACTGCATCAATTTACGGTTGTTTTAACTTTTTATGCCCAAACCCTTACCGCTACCTTTCCCAGTATGGCGGGAGAACTCGTCCGTTTTGGGACCTTCCAAGGCATTCAATCGCGCACCCTCGACAGCGTGAAAGTAGGGCAAAGCGGCACCTTTTCGTTTTCCTTTAAAACCGATAAACCGGCCATTGGCTACCTCATTACGGCCGAGAATAAACCCTATTTTTTAATCCTCGATAAAAACGAGCGCATTCGTCTTCAGGGCGGTCACCTCAGCTATTCCGAAAGCGTTCAAATCCTGGAGGGCCAGCAAAACCAAGCCTTCGCCACCTACGCAGTGCAACATCCCCGACGCGAGCAAGCGCTCAGTGCGTGGGGTTATTTGGAAAAAATCTACACCCTCGACAGCCTCTTTGCCGTTCAAGCCGTTCCCTCTCAAGCCATCCAATCCGAAAAGGTTAGAATCAAACAAGAAGATCAAGCCTACCTCGAGGCCCTCAATCCAATGTGGTACGTGCGTTGGTACTTGCCCATGCGAAGGTTGGTGAGCGACGTTTCCACCATTGCCCAATACCGTACCGAGGAAATTCCAGCAACGATCACCGCCTTTCGAACACTCGATTACACCGACGAACGCCTCTACCGCAGCGGCTTGCTCAAAGACGCCATCGAAAGCCATTTCTGGCTCTTAGAAAACTCCGGTCGTTCCTTGGACTCGGTTTATATTGAAATGAAGGTGTCCATTGATTCCATGATGTTGCACCTCGTAAAAAACGAATCCCGCTTGAACGAAGTCACGGATTACCTCTTTGACCTACTTGAACGTCACTCTTTGTATCAGGCGTCGGAATACCTCGCCTTGAAAGTCTTGAACGAGAGCAGTTGTACCCTCAATTCCGACCTAGCAAAACAGCTCGAAACCTACCGCGCCATGAAAAAAGGGAACATTGCTCCCGACATGGAATTTAAGGGTAATTTGAAAAGTTCTATTCCAAAACTCAAGAAACTATCCGAACTTAAAAGTCCCTACACCTTGGTGGTTTTTGGGGCGAGCTGGTGCGAAACCTGCAAGGAAGAGGTTCCCAAAATTGCCAACCTGTATCCAAAATGGAAAGGCAAAGGGGTAGAGGTGGTCTTTGTTTCCCTGGACGAAACCAAAGAAGCATTTGAGCAGTTTGTGCAAGCCTTTCCCTTCACGTCCTACTGCGATTACGGCAAATGGAATAGTCCGATTGCCACGGCATACTACGTGTTCGGAACCCCCACCATGTTCTTATTGGACGCCAAGCGAGAAATCTTGCTTCGTCCCAATTCCATCACTCAGATGGATGCGTGGGTGGATTGGTATTTGAAGTAGCAACGGGGATGAAACAAGTTGAGGAGATGCAAAAAATCGGGTACTAGCTTTTCAACCCCTCCAACAATACCTTTTCCCATCCTTGCCAATGGTATTGAAATCCCAAGGTTTCGTTGTGCCAAATGAAGCAAAAGGTTCCGCCATACCGCTGAATTTCCTCCCTTAAGGACCGTACTTCTTCGATGGCCTGTTCCGGGGTTAGGCGTAGGTATTCGTTCAGCGTTCCATCCATGTAACAGAAGGGCTGTAGCTGTAATTCGCTTACTTCATTGGTGCGCAAGTTATACCACGGGGTTCTTCGAGCCGTTCCCATCCGAAATCCCGGTTGATCCGCATATCCCATGGAATAATCTACCAAGATGTTTTCCCGGCATAATTGCTCGTAGGTGTGCGGTAATTTGAGCTGTAAAAAGTGCTGTCGACTGGTGCTTACCCTCGACTCAAGTACCGCTTCTAGCCTCAATTTTTCCCGGTTTAGGTTGCTTGGATTCGTGTAAGTTCCATAACCCGGGTGAATTCCAATAGGGCAAATTTTAGCGATTTTTCGAATGATTTCCGCTTGTACTGGATTCGAGTCAGGGAGGTTTTTGTGGTAGGGGCCATAGTCGGACATCAACCAAAAACAACGGGTTTCGGGATGCTGTGATGCTATTTCCGCAATCCGTTCAAACGTATCGAAAGGATCCGGGCGTTGCCCACGGATGACGGCTATCCGTTCTTTGACCCTCGCTATTTTTCCAAAGAACAGGTCTTTTAAGAGGCCTAAACCGTTGCGAAATAGACCTTTTTCGCGGTAGGCGAAGGTGGCATCGATGTCGAACGTGGGCGCAATCAAAAAATCCCGTTGAGGTTGTTCCGCCAGGCAAAGTCCTCGAATGAGCGCCTCGGCCCAATGGTCGGCTATGGGGATGTGCAACCAACCAAATACGGATTGCAACGAAGATATGCCTTGAAATCGGTCATGACGGTCATGTTCCGTTTCCCAATATTCCTCGTAGCGGCTTAACACAAAGAACATCGAGGCAAGCATGTCAGGCACGCCATCGAAGGAAATGACTTCTCCCAAATCATTCTCGAATTGGTCGATTGCGTAGTTCCGCACATCGTTTTCAAACAATAAGGCGGAGGGTGTGAGGTTCAAAGCATCGGACGCTTCGCGTTCGGAGTAATTCAGTTTGGGGCCTTTTATCGCTTCAAAAGTTTCCCAGTCCGAAGTGCATTGGTACGCTAGGCCTCGCGCCGAAAAGATAAAATCCAAAGTGTAACTCAACCGCGGGGAGGGTTGTTCCGAAAATACGTACGTCATAGGTTCTCGAGCATCAAACGGCAGATTTCTTCGGCGGCACGCCCGTTGCCAAATAGAGGAGGGTAGGTGTAGCTGTTGGATTCTTGAAACGCCATGAAAGCTTCAACCATGGCCGCTTGATTGGCTCCAACCAGTCGTGCAGTGCCGTGTTCAACGATTTCCACCCATTCCGTTTGTTCGCGCAAAATGATGCAGGGTTTTTCAAAGAAAAACGCCTCTTTTTGAACCCCACCGCTGTCGGTAATAACCAAGCTGCAGCGGCTTTCCAAGGATATCATGTCGAGAAAACCGGCAGGTTCTATGATCATAATTCCTTCGTGTCCGTAGAGTTGCTCCATAAGCTCTGGACTCAGCAACTCTGTCATTTTCTTGCGGGTTCTTGGATGCAGGGGTAATACCAAGGTTTGTTCAGATACTGCTTGTATTCGCAGGAGTCCCTGAACTATGTTGTTCAGGTTTTCGGCATGATCGGTATTGGAATCGCGGTGGATGGTGCAAAGGATAAAGTTTTTGTCCTGAAGGTTCAATACGTCAGCAATGTGTTTGCTTTCACGTGATTTTTCGGCAAAATACATGCTGTTATCGTACATGATGTCGCCGGTTTTAAACACTTTCGGACGGTCAATGCTTGCTTGTCCCTTGGCGTCCAAGGAAAATCCTTCGTTGAGGAGGTTTTCGATACCTTGTTGGGTTGGTACGAACAACAACGTACTGCAATGATCGCAGGTGATTCGATTGATTTCCTCGGGCATCGACTTGTTGTAGGAGCGGAGTCCTGCCTCGATGTGAACCACTGGAATGTGCAATTTTACAGCGGCAATCGCTCCTGCTAAGGTGGAATTGGTGTCTCCGTACACCAACAACGCATCGGGTTTTTCCGACAACAATACCGTTTCAATGCCTTCCAACATTTTGGCCGTTTGTTCGCCGTGATGACCACTTCCAACGGACAATTGGTGTTGAGGTCGGGGGATGTTCATTTCGCTAAAAAAGACCTCGGACATGTTGTCGTCGTAGTGCTGTCCGGTATGAACGATTACTTCTGTGATGTACTCGGAGAAGTGATCGGCAATCGCACGGCTAATGGCAGCGGCTTTGATGATTTGAGGTCTTGCACCTATAATGGTTACAATTTTCATGCGGGGTCTAATAGGCCTTCATCGGCGAAGCTAAAGTAGCCAAAATCGGTGTAAATGAGGTGGTCAAGGATAGGTAAATCAATGTAATTCCCAAATTTCTGGAAGTTTTTCGTCAACCGCAGGTCTTGTTCGCTGGGTTTCGGATTCCCGCTGGGGTGGTTGTGGCAGAGAATGATGGCCGTTGCTTTAAAATCCAAAGCGATTTTGAATAGAATACGACCGTCCGCTACTGTTCCTGTGATGCCCCCGCGCGATAGCCGGTGTGCGTGGATGATTTCATTGTTGTTATTCATCAGCAAAATGAGAAATTCCTCGTGCGGTAACATGGAAAAGGACTTACGTACATAATGGTAGACGTCCCGAGAATTTTTGATGATAGCACCCTTGGTTGGAACTTGAGCACTCATTCTGCGCCCCAATTCGAAACTCGCCAACAGGATGGATGCTTTTGCAGGACCAATCCCGTGAAATTGTTGAAGATCGGCTTTAGAAGAAGAAAACAAGCGGTGTAAATCGTTGTTGTAGTGCACTAAAACATCCAAGGCCAAATCTTTGGCATTTTTATGTTGAGTGCCTTTTCCTAGGATTAAGGCCAGCAGTTCAGAATCTGTCAGGCTTCTTGGTCCGTGTTGGTGAAGTTTGTTCCTCGGTTGGTCCGCGGTAGGAAGTTGTAACAGGTTCATAGGCAAAAAAGTGCCTATAACGGGAAAATGACCGCTTTTCGTATGCAATTACTTTTTATAGAATGGAAGTTTTACCACTTTGGCTTCAACTCCTTTTTCCCGGATTTCAACATAAATTGGGCTATCTAAAGCGGAATGCTCCTTGGTAACGTAACCCAATCCAATACCGATTTTCATGGATGGAGACATCGTTCCCGAGGTAACTTTACCAATTTCAGCGCCGTTTGCATCGAGGATTCGGTAGTCGTGGCGGGGAATGCCGCGTTCCACCATTTCAAAAGCGATTAGTTTCCGCGTAATACCTTGTTCTTTTTGTGCCTTTAAGGTCGTTGCATCCACAAAATCTTTGGTGAATTTGGTAATCCAACCAAGTCCTGCTTCGAGGGGAGAGGTGGTGTCGTCGATGTCGTTTCCGTAAAGACAAAATCCCATTTCCAAGCGAAGGGTGTCTCGGGCAGCTAAACCAATGGGTTTAATTCCGAAAGGTGCTCCCGCAGCGAATACGGCATCCCATACGTGAGGTGCGGCATCGTTGGGTACATAAATTTCGAAACCTCCGGAACCCGTATAACCGGTAGCGGAAATGTAGATATCGGAACATCCTGCAAAATCGCCTTTTACAAAGGTATAGTAGGGCATCTCCGACAAATTCACTTGCGTGAGGGATTGCATGGCTTCTGCTGCTTTTGGACCTTGAATGGCCAGTAAGGAATAGCGGTCTGAGGCATTTTCCATCTCAACACCCTCGGTATTGTGCGAAGCAATCCAATTCCAATCCTTCTCAATGTTGGAAGCATTGACCACCAACAAATATTCTTCTTGGTGTATGCGGTATATGATTAAGTCATCGACAATTCCACCTTTTCCGTTGGGCATGCAGCTGTACTGTGCTTTGCCGTCGAACAATACGGAGGCATCGTTGGTGCTTACGCGTTGAATCAAATCCAAGGCCTTGGGGCCTCGAAGAAAAAATTCGCCCATGTGCGACACATCAAAAACGCCGACAGCATTGCGAACGGTTTCATGTTCAATATTCACCCCCTCGTACTGAACGGGCATATTATACCCCGCAAACGGAACCATTTTCGCATTAGCATCCAGGTGTTTTTGAAGGAGGGCAGTGTTTTTCATGGTTAGCCTTTTACGCGTTCAACATAGATTCCGGTTCGGGTGTCCACTTTGATGACTTCTCCGTTATCAATGAACAGCGGTACGCGTACTTCTGCACCCGTTGCGATGGTGGCAGGTTTCATAGAGTTGGTGGCTGTATCGCCTTTAACTCCGGGCTCTGTGTAGGTAATCTCGGAAATAATGTACATTGGAAGGTCCACTACCAAGGGCATTTCTTCCTCCGCATGAAACAAGATATTAACGACCATTCCTTCTTGGAGAAATAAGGGTTTTTCAATCATTTTTGCGGGGATATTCACCTGCTCAAAGGTTTCGTTGTTCATAAAAACAAATTCCGAACCTTCCTGATAGAGGTATTGGTATTCACGGTTTTCGATGCGCACAGGTTCTATTTTATGCCCTGCGGAAAACGTGTGGTCCAATACTTTACCGGATTCTATTTGACGCATCTTGGTGCGCACAAAAGCCGGTCCTTTTCCTGGTTTTACGTGTTGAAATTCAATGATTTGAAATAATTTTTCGTTGTGCTTGATGCACAAACCGTTACGAATGTCTGCGGTGGTTGCCATAAATTCAGTTTAATTACGCCGACAAAGATAGTTAATTCCTTGAAAGTATGTCTTTCTCGCTTACATGCTCCAAACCTGTTTCTATTTCTTAATCAGTCGTAAACGGTAATCGATGAGTTCTTCAATAAGTAAAAAAGGAAGACCTTGGTTGAGCGGAACTTGAATAGCGCCTTTCGAGTGTTTTAAAGGATGTATCTTATGTTTTAGCGCATCAATCGGTTTGGATGTTGGATAAAGTCCGATATGGTTTTTGTATGCAGCAAAATAGAAGATCGCATGGCTTTCAATCTTGAAGCAAGGCATGTTGTAACTTATGCATTCTTCTGCTAAGGGCAATTTGTTTTTAACGAAACGGTATAACGCATAAAGTTGTGTTTGGGCCGGGTCCTTGGTTTCAGCAATATAGGATTCTATCGACGACATGAATTAGCGTATTTCAATCCAAAAATAAGGATATCTGTTGAAGGGGAATCCGAAAAGGGATTTTCCCTTAAGTTTTGCTACCTTTGAAGTATGAAAGTCGCTTGGTGGTTTCTATGTTCGGTTTCGCTGGTTTTTGGCCAGTCACCTTTGCAGCAAAAGGAGCAAGAGTTGAAAGCACTCAAACTCAAGGAACAAGAAATCAACGCAGAAATAGAACGTTTGAAGTTGGCTAATTGCTTAAATCTTTTGCAATACCCTGGCTATCCTGTTTCATCCCAACCGCTTCAAACTATTGAACACGCTGCCTATGCGATGGGCTTTGATTGCAATTATAAAATGCCCGCTTGGACGTTTCACGTTGTGATTCCGGATATCACCTTTGGAAATGTTAGCCGAAGTAATGATTTTAGGGTAGATTCTTCTGCCTCATGTGGGTCATCGGTGGAGCAAGATTATTTTATTCGTAAGCAAAACCCAGATGGCACCTTCTCCCACGATGGTTTCGGCTTTGACCGTGGGCACTTGATCCCTTCTGCCGATTTTAAGTGGTCGCCCATTGGATTAAGTGAAACGTATTTCTACAGCAATATGAGCCCCCAGCGTCCGCAGTTTAACCGAGAATCGTGGGCGGAGGTTGAAGGCTTGGTGCGCAAAATGGTGGAGGCTGAAAAGAAGAACCTGTACGTTCTTACTGCTCCGATTTTAAGTGGAACCTTGAAATCCGTCGAACGTTCTGTAAATCAGTTGAAAATCCCTGATTTGCACTATAAAATTGTGGCGGATTTATCCGAAGAAACCCCGAGAGGAATGGCCTTTTTAATGCCCAACCGTAAATGCGAGTTCCGTCCAAGCCATTATGTCGTCAGCATCGATAGCATTGAAAAACTAACCGGATTGGATTTTTTTCCAAACCTGACCGACTCTTTGGAACGGAAAATTGAATCGTTCGCTGATTTTTCGGCGTGGAAGACGCAGTCAAATTCTAACGATGTTGAACCGCTTAATGCGCTTGAATTACCTAAAGGGTATTTCAATACCGAACAGGCTTTGTCGAAAGTGGGTGCTACCTGCACGATTGTCGGAAAAGTTGTTAGCGCTAAATTTTCAGCGAAATCGGAGGCCACGTTCCTGAATTTGGATCAGTCGTTTCCCAAGCAGATTTTTTCCGTGATGATTTGGAAGGATGGACGTAAAAACTTCAGCTATAAACCCGAAGCGGATTTGATGGGTAAGTACATTGCGGTTACTGGTAAGGTTTCCTTGGACAAAAACGGTACTCCAGGAATCACCGTGGATAAAGAAGAGCAAATTCAAGTGTGGGAAGACGATTTCTCCAAGGACTAAAAGACGTTTCTAAAGAGCGCAAAAGCGATTACGATGCCCAGTACAATCAACGTGGCGTGGTGTCCAAACAAGCGGTTTCTCCAACGCATCGTGTTCTCAGAGGGCTTCTTAATCAGGTTAAAAACAACCCCCAAAGTGAGGTAGGGAAGGGCCATCACCAACAGGGCATTTTGACGAAAGGCTTCACGAAATTCGAAATTGAGTAAGGCGTGAATTGCCCGTTGTGAACCGCATCCAGGGCAATCGTAGTGGGTAAGAGTTTTGACCGGACATTTAGGAAAAAAATGCGAACTACTTGGGTCGAACCAACCGTAAATCAACAATAAAGCCAAGGCAAGGATGGACAAAACGAGGATTTTGAAACGTTTTCGGTTTAAATCTTGTGTTTCGTCCTGGCTCATCAATCAAAATTTAAAAACGCATCCGCTATTATTAAAAGAAGGTATAAAGTTCCGAAAACAAAACCGCTTACCAATCCAATAATCATCCAACGTTTCGCCTTTTTGGAGGCCTCTTCAGCTCCTTCATAATCTCCGTTTTTATAGAAAGATTCAACGTTGGAGGCGTTGACAATTCCAATGATACCAAAGGGCATGCAACAAAATACTGTAACTAAAATCGATTCAATTAAATACGATTTCGGAGGGGTCTGCGGTTTAAGGTATTCGTTGATGTCCATGCTGAAGATTTTAACAAAGGTATGTAAAAAATAAAAAGGGTTTTTATGGCTAATTATTCAGGAAAACATAGGCATTTAAACTCGTTGCAATGAGGACCCAAAGCGCATAGGGTAGTAGTAACCACGCTTTCCAAGAGCGCAAAGGAATGAAACGTACTAAGGAAAAATAGACGACGGCGGTCAATCCCAGTAAATCCATCAGGGCAAGTACGATCCAATGGTATTTAAAAAACAAGGGATTCCATGCTACATTCAACACCCATTGCAGCAAATAAACTGCCCAAAAAAGCCGCTTGTTTTGGAATTGCTCATGAGCGAATGCGAGATAAATACTGTAACACATCATCAAGAAAGTCCATGCCGCCCCAAAAACCCAACCCGGAGGAGTCCAGGGGGCTTTGCTTAAGTTTTGGTACCAATCCGAAGCGACGCCATCAGCCGTAAAGGATCCTCCTATGGCTAATGCGCCAAAGTTAAGTATTATAAAAAAGAGAATTAAGCCAATCTTCTTCATATTATTTTCGTTATTTGTGGGTAAATGGTTTCTCTTTTTGGAGAAATTCATTCGATTTTATGTCAACCAATTCCTCCAAATTTGTTGAGTAAAAATAGGAATTTCATGGTTCCTGCAAACGTTCATCGTGTGCCCTGTTCCACCTTGATTCGGATTGGTTAAATCGTCGTAAAATATACCGGCGTGAATCTTTTGCAACGTTTTACTTCCCAATACTTTCACCGTATCTCGTAGAATATAAGCAGCTTTCATTGCGTACGGGTCTCTATTTCCTTGAGCATATCGGTCCACGAGCCCGGCCATTTTTTTATTTTTCTTGGTTTCGTAAATTAATCCTGGCTCTTCAAGCAAGCTGATGTCGTCCATGGAAACTTGTTTCAAATTTTGAGCATATTCTTGACGGTGTTTTGCATAAGGAAGAATTAATTCAATGCGCTCCGGTGCAATGGCCGCAACGCCTGCGGTAAACAAGGCATCAGCCCCTGGGGCATTTCCGCTGCGAAAACGCATCCATTGGGTGGATTCCGCTAATTGCTTTCCCAGCGCAGTTAATAAGGGAGCATCTGCGCTTAAAACGGCTCGTTTGCCTTCCAAAAGGACAACGGAACCCTCCTGGTCATAGGCGTCGATAAATTCTTGAAAGGTCATTCACCCTAAAAGTTGCCAACATGTATTTTTATTTTCTCCCTAAGAGTATCAACGCTTTCCCATACCTGATTGTCCTTGCTATTGTACGAAAATCCTTCCGCAACCCGCGTTGCCTGATGGGTTTGGATGTATTCATCCAAGCTCCAAAAAGGTGTCTGGGGAAGTATAGTGTAGTATTTACCGAGATCGTAGGTAAAAAACGAATCCGATGAACTAATCATTTCCTCGTGGATTTTCTCTCCCGGTCGAATGCCTATGATCGGCTTCTCGCAATCCGGTCCAATGGCCTCTGCGACGTCCGTTATGCGATAGGACGGGATTTTCGGTACAAAAATCTCGCCGCCCCAAGCGTGTTCCAATGCGTGCATTACCATGTCAACGCCTTCCTGCAAGGAAATGTTAAAACGGGTCATTTCCGCTACGGTTATGGGTAAGATTCCGTCGTGTTGTTTGCGCTTAATGAAGTAGGGGATGACCGAACCGTTCGACCCCATGACGTTTCCATAACGAACTACCGAGAACTTGATGTCTTTTTTACCGCGGATGTTATTGGCTGCTACGAAGAGTTTATCGGAAGTAAGTTTGGTGGCCCCGTACAAGTTAATGGGAGCACATGCTTTGTCGGTAGACAGGGCAACGACATCCTTTACGTTCGAATTGAGGGCTGCTTTAATCACGTTTTCTGCTCCTCCAACGTTGGTTTTAACGCACTCATCTGGGTTGTATTCGGCAATGTGTACGTGCTTCATAGCGGCCGCATGGATTACGCTGTCGATTCCTTGAAATGCGCGTTCCAATCGCTCGTAATCTCTTACATCTCCGATAAAATATCGTATTTGTGGGTATTTTGAAATAGGAAATTCCTGCTCCATTTCAAATTGTTTTTGCTCGTCTCTTGAGTAAATTACCAAACGTTTTACATTAGGGTATTGGCTGAGGATGTGGCGAGTTAATGCCTTACCCAAAGAACCGGTTCCTCCTGTTATTAATATAGATCGATCGTTCATGTTAACAAAGTTACATTATTTCTACTGCATGTTTTTAGCGAATTCCTTCAAGCTTTTACGATCGAAGGCATCAATCATGCTTGTTTTACTTGCGTTGACAATCCTTATTCTATGCCTTTCTGCGAATTTTTTGATCAACCAATATCCTTCAAATGAAAGGTAAAACTTATGAATGATTTCATGCAGCTTTCGCGGTTGTTGTATCCTGTCCTCCATTTTCATGGGTTTACTGCCTTCAGTATCGTAGTAGTGCACATGCCGCAACAAGGCTTCATTGGACTCATTGACAGATAGGTCAGAAAGCCACGAATGGTCGGCGCCAACGAGCGCTATGTGTCGATAACCCAAACGAATGCCAACCATGATGCAAGGAATTAATACGTTGTGTGGTCTAGGCATTCCCCATCCTTTTCGATAACCCCAATGCGACCAAAAGGGAAGTCCTTCGATGGGGGTTTGGTTGAAATATGCAGCGTCTAAGTTGGGATTCGATGCGAGTAATTGCTGGAAGGCTACGCTTTTTTTGGCGCGAAAAGGTACCAATAACGTCATTTTCCAGGTGGTTTTGGAATGGAGGTTTTTGTATAAATCCCGATTGAATCCTATGTAGAGCTCATTTAGGTCCTCATCCGGTTGAAAATAGGTTACCGCATTAAGCAAGTAAAATCGAGGTTTTAGCACTTCAAATTGATCATGGCTTGCAGCGTTATTGACAGCCAAAAGGTCATAGGAATGGAACCACTCCAATTCAGTAGCTAAAGTCTTGTTCAACGATGGTCCGTTGCCTAATACCAAGAGGGGTTTACTCGGTTGAATGTTGGATACGATGCCCGTAAATTTGCTCTGAATCAGCACGCGAAGGGCGCTTTGCTTGGTTTGCAACCATAACTTCAATCCACTATTGATAGAACTCAACCCACTCATGCCCCTTGATACTTGAAAAGTAAGCCGCGGGTTACCCAGAAACGAAAGAAAAGGATCATGTTTCCTTTGGCGACGTGTCCACGGAAAGCATACAGAAACCACAAGACGATGCTTCCAGACCATTTAATTCCCTCGGATATTAGGCGTTTGACATAGGAAATAGTCCCTTCGTTTTTACTGCGCAAACGCTCACTGATGCCCGTTCCTAAGGCTTGTTTTTTAATGAAATCAAAGGTCGTTCGCTCCAAGGGAACGCAGTGATAGACCATGGCATGGGGCACATATCGAACCGAAATGGATGCTCGGTAAATGCGGTTGAACAAATCTTTTTCCTCGCCTCCGTACAACCGTTGGCCAATGCGACCTAGTTCCACATTAAAGCATCCGATGCGTTCAAATACCGAAGTTCTGAAGGCCATGTTCGAACCGCGTGGATAGTCTTTTTCGAAAAAAAAGGCTTGGGTTCCTTGGTCGAAATACCCCAAAAGTGAATTCAAGTAGGGGTTCTCCCAAGTAGGTTTAATCTCTTCATAATGAAGGTGAATAGGCCCTCCAATTGCACCGCATTCAGGGAACTCGTAAAATTCTTTAATCAACGATTCAAGGTAGTTGGGGGCAATAAAAGCATCATCATCTAAAAAGGTGATGAGTTGGGCTTTTGCCTCCTTGATGGAGCGGTTCCGAGCATGGGAAAGTCCTTGTGAGGTTTCAAGAAAATAATGCGCGGTGAACGTGGGGTTTGACTCCATAAATTTTTCAAATAACTCACGGGTATTTCCCGGGGAATTATTATCGATTAGCAAAATTTCAAAACGCTGAGGTTCCAGCGTCTGTGCGACAATGGACGCGAACAACTGTGGAAGGTATTTTTCCCGGTTATAGGTGCAAATTGCAACGGAAATTTCAGCGGTTGGCAACGATTAGAGTTTTTGTTTCAAAATGCTTAGTGCTTCAGGTAATCCTTTCGGGTTTTTTCCTCCAGCCGTTGCGAAAAATGCTTGTCCACCGCCGCCACCTTGTATTAAAGGTGCTACTTCTCGAATCCATTGCGTGGCATTCCAGCCCTTGCTTTCGATTAAGCTTTCTTCAATCATCACACTCAAACCGCATTTTTCACCATCGACGTTACCTATGATTCCCACAAACGGTCGAATCTCTCCTTTCAGCTGAAATAGAATATCCTTTACGGAATTGCTGTCCAAAGGTAACTGAACGCAAAGAACTTGCATTCCATCGATGGTTTCGAGTTTTGACTTGAGGTCTTGCTTGATGGTTTTATTCCGTTCTTTGATCAACAATTCTATTTCTTTGGTCAAGGCTTGGTTTTGATCCGCCAAATCCTCAATGCTTTTCATGATGTCCTTCGGGTTTTTGAAGTGAGCCCGTAGGCGTGTCATTAAGGCGGTTTCTTCTTTGTAGTGTTGCTCTGCAGCGTTTCCGGTGATCATTTCGATGCGTCGAATACCAGCAGCTACCGCAGCTTCGGATTGCACTTTGATTAATCCAATTTCACCCGTAGCGTCAACGTGGGTTCCACCGCATAATTCCAAGGATTCTCCGAATTGTATCACCCGAACCGTATCGCCGTATTTTTCACCAAACAGGGCCATAGCCCCCATGGCCTGCGCCTCTGCGATCGGCGTGTTTCGCAGCTCTTTCAATCGGGTGTTCGCAGCAATTTGCTCCTCAACAAGGTTGATAATGTCGCGCATTTCTTCATCGTTGACCTTGGCGAAATGGGAGAAATCGAACCTTAAATACTCCGGACTAACCAAGGAACCCTTTTGTTCTACGTGGTTTCCAAGCACTTGACGCAGGGCATGATGCAGTAAATGGGTGGCGCTGTGGTTCTTTCGAATGTTGTTTCGGCGCACTTGATCCACGATGGCCTCGAAGGATTGATCGAGGTTATTGGGCAAGTTCTCACATAAATGAACGATCAGGTTGTTTTCTTTTTTGACATCAAATATTGGGGTCTTGTTTCCTTGTGCATCAACCAACCAACCGGTATCACCTACCTGACCACCGCTTTCGGCATAAAACGGCGTTATATCGAGAACGATTTGGTAAAAGGCTCGGTTTTTCTGGTTTACCTTGCGGTAACGCAAGATGTTAGCGGAACACTGAAGGAGGTCGTATCCCACAAATTCTGTCGGAACCTCTTCGTTGACGTGTTGCCAATCATCCGCGGTTATGCCGGTTGCGGCGCGTGATCGTTCTTTCTGTTGCTGTAATTCTGTGTTAAATCCCCCTTCGTCCACCGAGAACGAATTTTCACGTGCGATTAATTGAATCAAATCAAGCGGAAAACCGTAGGTGTCATACAGTTCAAACACCGTACCTCCGTCGAGGCGGTTTTGGCCCGACTTCACGCAAGATTCCATGAGCAAATCCATGCGTTTGATGCCTTGTTCCAAGGTTCGGAAAAAACTGAGTTCCTCTTCGCGGATTACTTTGATAATCAGGGCTTCCTGGGCAATCAACTCCTGGTACGGGTTTCCCATTTGTTCGATCAATACCGGAACTAAACTGCATAAAAACGGTTCGTTCAATTCCAAGGTTTGATAGCCGTAACGAACCGCTCTGCGAAGAATTCTTCGAATTACATAACCCGCCCCTGAATTCGAGGGCAATTGCCCGTCGGCAATGGAAAAAGCAATCGCGCGCACGTGATCTGCAATGACCCGCAGGGCGATGTCCGTGGATTCGTTGGTACCGTAGGCTTTCCCGGAATGTTGGACCATGTGCTGAATCAAGGCTTGGAATAAATCCGTGTCATAATTGCTTTGTTTGCCTTGCAAGGCCATCGCCAAACGCTCCAATCCCATTCCTGTATCCACATGGGTTTGTGGCAAAGGTTCCAGGCTACCGTTGGCTTTACGGTTGAATTGCATGAAAACCAAATTCCAAATTTCAATGACTTGAGGATGGTCTTTATTCACCAAACTCGCTCCAGGGGTGCTTAATTTATCGCCTTCACTTCTTAAGTCGACATGGATTTCCGTACATGGACCACACGGTCCGGTGTCGCCCATTTCCCAGAAGTTGTCTTTTTTAGAGGCCATTAAAATGTGGGCAGGGTCCACGTGTTTTAACCAAAATTCTTTTGATTCGTTGTCGGCTGGAACCTGGTCGGTAGCATCACCTTCGAACACGGTGATGTAGAGATCTTTAGGATTCAGTTGGTATTCTTTGGTTAAGAGTTCCCAAGCCCAATCAATGGCGTCTCGCTTGAAATAATCCCCAAATGACCAATTGCCCAACATCTCGAAAAGGGTGTGGTGGTACGTATCGACGCCCACTTCTTCTAAATCGTTGTGTTTTCCTGAAACTCGAAGGCATTTTTGAGAATTGGCAATTCTTGGCACGGGCGCTGGCTCGTTGCCGAGGAAATAATCCTTGAATTGGTTCATTCCCGCATTCGTGAAAAGCAGGGTGGGGTCATTTTTGATGACTAAGGGTGCCGAGGGTACAATTTTGTGGCCTTTCTTCTCAAAGAAGTCAAAATATCGCTGTCGAATTTCAGATACGGTCATAACATGCTGCAGTAAAGCGCAAAGGTAGAAAAAAAGAAACGTAGGCTTTTCATTCCTTGCGCAATGCACTAATTTTACACTATGGAATTTATTGCAAAAGAATTGGCGGATTATGCCAATGCCCATACCTCTTCATCATGTACCTTACTGCAGAGAATTGAACGTGAAACGCACCTCGAAGTATTGCAACCCCGGATGTTGAGCGGTCCTTTTCAAGGACGATTGCTCTCGTTAATTTCTAAATTGGTTCAGCCCAAAAGGATTTTGGAAATCGGAACCTATACCGGATATTCTGCTCTTTGCTTGGCAGAAGGTTTAACCAAGGAGGGAAAACTAGTCACCTTGGACGTCAATGAAGAACTTCATAAGCGGGTGCAGGGTTATTTTAATGCTTCGGATTACAGCGAACAAATCGATTACCGCATCGGGGATGCTTTAAATCTTATTCCTGCATTGAACGAAACCTGGGATTTGGTATTCATAGATGCAGATAAAAAAAATTACTTGAACTATTACGATTTGGTGGTTGATCGGGTTAGGTCTGGAGGATTGATCCTGGCGGACAATGTCCTTTGGTCGGGAAAAGTAATCGACGAAAAAGCCCAAGACAAGGAAACCGTCTTATTACGACAATACAACGAGCGAATCAACCACGACGAGCGGGTAGAGAACATTTTATTGCCCATTCGGGACGGCATTATGGTTGCTCGAAAAAAATGAAAAGAACCCTTACCTTAACGGCTGATGGTTCCTATACCTTGTATGTCCCCGAACTCGACGAACATTATCATTCGATTCATGGAGCGCTGCAAGAAGCGGAGCATGTTTTCATTAAGCATGGAATCGAGTTATTCAAACATCAGGACAGGATTCAGGTACTCGAAATGGGATTAGGAACGTGCCTCAATGCATTTCTGACATCTCGTTGGTCTTTGGAAAATGGTAAAGATGTCCGTTATGTTGGGGTAGAGGCTTATCCGGTGGAAGCAGAGGTCATTGGCCAGTGCTTGGATGCCTTAGGTGAGGTAGAAGAAAAAGAGCGTAGTTTTTTTACCGATTTGAGGTACGGGGAAAGACAAATGTTGGGAGGGTTCGAACTGGAAGCTTTGCATGCTACATGGAATTCGCTGACCTATGTTGAGGAATTCGACCTCGTATATTACGACGCCTTTGGTCCTCGCGCACAAGCGGAGATGTGGACTATGGAGCATTTTATCATTGCGTTCGATTCATTGAAATCCGGAGGGCTACTAACCACCTATTGCGCAAAAGGTCAAGTGAAAAGGGACTTGAAATCGGTGGGTTTTGAGGTGGAATCGCGACCTGGGCCTCCTGGAAAGCGAGAAATGACCTTGGCGTGGAAGCCATATTAATCTTCATCAATCGTTGTTTGCTTCTTTGCTTTTTTGCATGTGAAATTTTAGGGTTAATTCGCCCTTTTGGGTTTGATGGTTGAACTTGGACTTGTTAAAGTTTTATTCCTTTCAATGCTATTTATGGGAAGTATTTATAATGCTAACTTTGTTATTGAAAATTAACTATTCAGGATTAATCTCACTAAATACATTCGCTGATTTGAGTAGAATACACTTTTCGTCCTTCGATACCTTGCGCTTTTTTGCTTTCATGAAGGTGTTTTTATTGCATATTCCTTTGGATGGATTTTTTCCTAATTTTTCAATGATTCAGAGGGGAGGGGGAATAGGAGTGTCTTTTTTCTTTGTCCTAAGCGGCTTTTTGATTTCCTATTTATTGATGCAAGAAAAATTGGCCTCTCATCGAATTGACCTTTTGAAATTTTACAAACGCAGAGCGTTTAGAATTTGGCCGCTTTATTTTTTACTGATTGGCATCGTTTTCATGTTGCCTTTCGCTGTAAAGCAGGATTATGGACTTCATATGGTTGGTGGAGGATACGATTTAGATTGGCGCTATAGTTTTACTTTTATGGAAAATTATAAGATGATCCAAATGGACAGTTTCCCGAAAACTACCCCCTTTTCGGTTTTTTGGTCCTTGTGTATTGAAGAACATTTTTACATTCTTTGGGGCCTGATATTTTATTATGTTCCCATAAAGTATGTAGGAAAGGTTTTTTTAGGTTGTATCCTTTTAGCTTGGTTAGCACGGGGTATCGAATGGAGTTATAGTAGTAATTTGTATATTCAAACCAACGATTTATTTACAAATCTCGATTATTTTTCCTTTGGCGCCTGTTTGGCATATTTTCTAGTTCTAAAAGGACGGATCTTTACCCCGTTGTCTTTTTGGTCTCAACGCAATATTCAAGTTTTATCTCTTGTAATATTGCTGCTCTTATTGATATTTCAATATTCCTATATGCCCAGAAGCTCGATGTGGCTTTTTCTATTCAGACCAACTTGGTTTGCGCTTGTTTTTACGCTAATTCTTGCCTTTTTTGTTTGTCCAAACCGTAAAATATCTATGAAAATCCCCGCCTTAGATTATTTAGGTCAACGCAGTTTTGGGCTTTATGTTTTTCATATTATTGCTATTCATATGGGATATCAGTTTTGTTTAACTCACCACATTAGAATTGACGATACAACCAAACTTCTCTTATTTATTACATGCGCTTTTGGGATATCTGTGTTAGTCAGTATGATATCATATCGTTTCTTCGAATCACCTCTATTACGTTTGAGGGAGCGTTTAGCTTGATTCTATTAATTGTTTCATGTTATTTTTATTGGTAATGCCTCGTGGCTCTAAAACCAATACAATGATGTCACCTCTAAACTCATGTGGTGCCCGTTTGAAAACAAGTGCAATTCATGGAATAAAAAAAAGTATTACGCTGCGGCAAGTTCTAGGTGTTCCATGGAAAGGCTTGAAGCTGGGTTAGCAAGGATTAGATTCATTAGGCTTCATCTACGAAAACTTATGGTGTCAGTGGATGTTTATGATATTGAAAAAACTGTGTTTTATAATTCCTCACGAAAATCGGAAATGACCTTGGCGTGGAAGCGCTAACTCATGATTGACAACAGGTTTTGAGCTGATTCAAGACCAACGCGGTTGCGCCCCAAATCCAATAGGTA
>JBJOJZ010000065.1:0-3170 GCA_046046325.1 Bacteroidota bacterium | reverse complement strand
TGAGCGCAATTCTGCCCTGTTGTTCATGATTCCCTCTGACAGCAACGACATCAAAAAGGAATACAAAGTCCTGTTGAAAGAGTTGAAAAAATACAACCCTGAATTGGTGAACAAAAAACGGATGTTGGCCATTACGAAAAGTGATATGCTCGATGAACTCATGATGCAACAAATGACCAAGGAATTACCCAAAGATCTTCCGTGGTGTTTCATATCCTCGGTAGCTCAAAGTGGTATCAACGAATTGAAAGACCTCATCTGGAAGGTCCTGAACGAATGATTCAAACGCTGGAGCATATCGACCAGGCATTGCTCATCGCGATTAACCGTTGCAACTCCCCCCTATTCGATGATTTCTTTTGGTACGTGAGCAAAGGGTGGGTTTCGATTCCAATTTATGTTCTGTCCTTATATTTACTGTACCGTCATTACCGAGGTAAAAAAGCGCTCATCCTCTTGGGATGTATCCTGGTTACCGTGGCGCTTACCGATGTGATTTCAACCCAAGTATTCAAGGAAGGCGTAAAACGATACCGTCCATCCCACCATACGGAGATAGGGCCACAACTACACTATTACGAGGAATCCCCTGGGGTGTTTTACCGCGGAGGACAATACGGATTCTTTTCGTCGCATGCCGCAAACTATGCTGGTTTTTATTTTTTCTTGTTACCCTTGCTGTTGCGAAAGGAGAATTTATGGCTATGGGTGATCGGAGCCTGGGGAATCCTGGTATGTTACAGCCGCATGTATTTAGGGGTGCATTATCCGATCGATATTGCTGCGGGAGTACTTTTTGGTGGACTTTTTGGTTTTTCCGCGCAAGTATTAGCGAAAAAAAAAATGAACCTATGAACTGGATCTTAGTATTTGTAGGCGGCGGATTGGGAAGCATGCTACGCTACTTCATTTCCCAACAATTGCTGCAATCAAAGTATTTTCCTTGGGCTACCTTGGTGAGCAACGTCCTTGCTACGGCCCTCCTTGCTTTGTTGGTTATGTATTTAAAATCCGCAGACAAACCTTCGTGGTTGTTACCCTTGATTGGGGTTGGATTTTGCGGTGGTTTTAGCACTTTCAGCACCTTTTCGGCTGAGAATGTACACTTATTTGAACAAGGACAATGGGGCTTGCTTGCTCTTAATATATTCCTCTCGGTAGGTGCAGGTTTTGCGGTGTTTTTGATGGTGGGGAGGGTATTTAATAATTAACTTACCGGCTTTAATAAACCCCGCAGAGAAAATAAAAAAGCTCCCGGTTAGGGGAGCTTAGTGTAGTATTTCAACTATAAAGCTAACGATTCAATAATAACTTCAGCTTTTGTTAAGAATCCATTATTTAACACCGAATTTTCTTGAAGCCTCAGAAAGGGTAAAAGCATTATTCACCAAGACTCCTGGCTCAACTGGAGCATTCGGAAGCGTAGCAACCTGAACTTTTAAACCCGTTGCTGCCTCAAACCTCGCTTCAAAATTTGCCACTTTGGTGTTTCCATTGCAGTCAAAATCATCGACTTTTTTGTCGCTCAAACTAGCTAATGTTGCCTTTTCATCTGCCAACTTCGGACCTTTGTAAACTCGAAGTTCAAGACCGTAAGAATTTTTAAATTGGTTTTTAAGACCTGCTACAGACATTCGTCCTGAAATGTTAAAATCTGACATAAAACATAAAATTTAATAATCACCTACTCTATGAAGCTTTTCGGTATCCGCTTTAATATGTTGCTTGATCGTTTTACCTTCTATTGAAATCCACTTACTTTTTAGTCAAGAAAAAAGCAGCGGCTCCAATGATTGCCAAAACCACTAATATTACCCACCACGGAAACTTAGTTTTGTTAGGTTGTTGTAATTCCTTCAAAAGCGGAGCATTAATAATCTCTAAATGATAATCCCCTTTGTTAAAATCTACTTTTTTCTCCACTTTCGTTACACGAACCCCGAATTTTGCTACGTGATCAATGAGTTTTTGCAAGTCATTCTCTCCTGTTGCGGTATCTGCTGACTCCCAGGAGCGTGAAACCAATACTTCGATTCCATCGGAAGTGCGGAACGTTTCATTGGAATCAACGAAATGCGAAGCATGAATATCTAATCCTTCCGATTCGCATTCTTTTCGAATGTTACCGTTCTGAACCACTCCATACAAACGCTCGGTATATGGTTTAAAGAGGGATTTATAATTTTTAGGAGCCGAAGGGTTGATGGAATCGGGAAGCATGGACTTTAACTCCTCAAAGGTCAGGCTAGGATAAAGCGTTAAAAGTGCATCAACCACCCCAAGGGCTGTTCGGTTCATGGCCTTTCCCGTAACTTCAATTACCCCTTGTTTCAAGGCCCTTTTTTGCGTTTCCGTTAGCTGATCAATGGTTTTAATTGACATAGACTTTGTAGTATTAAGATTACAACTTAATAGTTTGGCAACCAGCCTCTTTTAACTGTGCGTTTAATGCGGACAATGTCAGTTTATCATGATCTGCGGAAGTTTTCATTAATTTACCCCCTGGTGACTCGTAGCAAATTTCACAATCAATGCCGAAAGCAGCTTTAAATCTTTTTTCAAAGGAGCCAACTTGTAGGTTTCCATTGACTGAAAGTTCTGCTTCACCTGAAGGCTTGTATTCCCCACCTACGGCTTTCGATCTGGCACCCGCAATGGTAAGTGAATTATCTATTCCTTTACCATCCGGAGTTCTTAATGTGGGAACAATGTAAGGGAATTTTTTGATGAAATTGCTTTGAAAAGTAGATACTTTAATTCTACCGTTTACTGAAATGTCGGACATACTAATTGGTTATTTTTCGTTAGTTCCTACTCTTATGGATTTTCGGATGTCTCCTTCCTGATTTTCCTATCAGAAGAGGCTGTTATTTCTTCGTTCCAGTGTAATCTTGGCCGAAATGGAGAACAGAACCACTGAGGCAAAAATAATCTTGTTAACCATTGATTTTGCCCATTCCACCAACTTAATCCAACTTAATCTTACAGTGGTCCTACATTACGTTTCTAATTTGGCTAATTTCGATTTACATAATTCGTATGCCTAGGCCTTCTTATCCTCTTGCCGATTACCTAATTCACGGTTTAAAATGGATGATGGAAGACTATTGCTGTTTCCGACTCTATAATAAACAGGATTGTGAACAACTCAGCGGCCTAATTTCCTATAA
>JBJOJZ010000003.1:0-16561 GCA_046046325.1 Bacteroidota bacterium | reverse complement strand
CTAAAAACAGCCTCAACGATAAGATTTTAGTACTGATTGAAATGCACGGCGGAAACGATGGGCTTAACACCATTGTTCCCATCAATCAGTATCCTTCGTATTATAACTACCGGGCAAACATCGCCATTCCAGAAAATGGCCTGCGTAAATTCATTACCTTGGATACTAACCTGCCCGACAACCGTCAGGTGGGCCTGCATCCGGACATGACCGCGGCCAAAGCCATGTACGATGAAGGGAATTTTGCGGTAATTCAAAACG
This sequence comes from Bacteroidota bacterium, assembly GCA_046046325.1. Taxonomy (GTDB): domain Bacteria; phylum Bacteroidota; class Bacteroidia; order Flavobacteriales_D; family Crocinitomicaceae; genus UBA952. Next base: position 16,300 of record JBJOJZ010000003.1, on the reverse strand, counting down.
TTTCCTACGAAAACATGAACGGTTCGCACTTCCGTAGCCGAGACGTATGGATGATGGGGGGAGGTTACAACGATTACTACAATTCGGGTTGGATGGGACGTTACTTGGATTACACCTATCCGGGATATCCGGATAATTACCCCAGCCCTCAAATTCCCGATCCTTTGGCCATTGAAATGGGCAACGGTGTTTCCCTGGCCTTTCACCGAGAGCAAGGAATCCCGGCAGGTTTGAGCATTACGGACCCAGTAGGGTTCTACAACTTGATCAACAGCGTGGGAGTCGATGCCCCCATGACCTTTCCTGATACCCATGCTGGCGACGAAATTGAGTACATTTTGCAAATTGAAAAGCAGGCCAATGCCTACGCGGAACGCCTTAAAGATGTCTACGAAGCGGGGATGAATTCCAACGCGGTGTATCCTCAATTGTACCCTTTCATTGCACCCGCCTCAGCGAAAAACAACCCTTTGGCACCTCAATTGAAAGTAATCGCGCGCCTCATCAGTGGGGGAGTCGGTACCAAGATTTTCATTTGTCGGATTGGGGGGTTTGATACCCACGCCAACCAAGTGGTGAATAATAACCCCACCATGGGAGGGCATGCTGCCTTGCTGTATCACATTTCTTCTGCCATGAAGGCCTTTTATGCCGATTTACAGAACATGGGCCTCGCAGATCGAGTACTTTCCATGACTTTCTCCGAATTCGGGCGAAGGGTGGCTTCCAATGCCAGCTATGGTACCGATCACGGAAATGCGGCACCGATGATGGTCTTCGGCACCTGCATTAATCCTGGGGTGTACGGCGTCAATCCGGACTTGAGCAATTTAGTCAACGGGAACGTTCCGCTTGAATTCGATTACCGCCAAGTCTTTACTTCGGTGGTTAAAGATTGGTTTGATGCGCCGGATCAAGCCTTGCAAGAGGTTCATTTTGAGAATTTTGTGGATTCACGCATCGATTACGTGCGCTGCAAGCCGCTCAGTACCAGCGAACTTTTTCAAGACCGCTTCGCGATGAATTGCTACCCGAACCCTACCAACCAAGAGATTTACATTGATTATACCTTAAAAGAAGCTGCTGAAATTCGCATCGCTTTGTACGATTTGACAGGACGTTCGTTAGGGGAAATCGATAATCCGCCTTCAGGTCCTGGTTCTCACAGCGTCATGTTCGACTTTGGGCAAGTCATCAGCGGAACCTATTTGGTGCGTCTGTTCGCGAACGATGCCGTAATCACCCGTAAAGTAATTTTATCCAAATGAAGACTTTTTGGGGACTTTTAGCGGCGATATTCGTGATGCAGGGCGTTCATGCGCAAAGCCGAAAGCATCAATACCGGAAAGACCGCTATTTCTTTGGTATTAACATCGGAACGGGATTTACCCAGCCGGTAGTGGACGAACGCTTTAGTTTGTTGGAACCGACTCCGCAATCGGCGAAAGAAGATTACGATAAGCAATACGGCAATTTGTTCCAAAACGGGGGAGGAGTTTACGGTTTGCATGCATCGTTTGCTTTTACGCCGCAATTTTCTGTGATTACCCAACCTTGTTTCCAAACGCAGCGCTACAGCTACATGAACAGTTACCATTGGTCGGATACCATCATGGGAGGGGAGGTTTATAAAGAATTTTTACACCGCCAAAAGATTTCCAGTGTGAGAATACCCGTATTGCTGCGCTTTGATTTTTCCCGTTTGCGCTTCTCTCCATTTTTGCAGACCGGAATCTCCGCGGATATTGCCTATTTTGCCAGCAAACAAGTGTTTTCGGACAATTACATCGACAAGGACGTGGATCGTAAAACCGCAACCTCCTCTTCGGTGGCTGAATTCACCCCGCACCTGAACCGCTTCAATGTGGCCGTGCTTGGAGGAGGTGGGATTTCCTATTACCGCGAACACGTTGCCTTCAGTTTGTCGGGGACCTTAAGCTATAACTTGCGCACCAGCATTAACGAATTCAACCGCTATGCAGACTACACGGGAATGGCCACCGAGTATTTGGATGTTCAAGATAAATTCAATTTATTGAGTTTGAACATCTTGGCAACGGTCATGGTTCCTTTACATAAAAAATGGTAATGAAACGCAGCATATTATTCTTGTTATTAGGACTTGTTTTAGGCCTGTTTTCGTGCGAAAAACCGGATAAAAGTTCGCTGCCCTTTGTGAAAATTTACGACGATCAAAATGGAAACCGTTCGTTTTCGCCGCTTTCCATGACCAAAGCAACGGTCGATAACGGGTATATGGTGCTCAGTGCCTACGACGGCTGGCGCATCCATTTGATGAAAATGGACAAGGACGGTAATTTCGAATGGAATTTGGAATTGCCGGAGCAGTACGTGAACGCCGTCCCATCGCTGTTGAACATTAACCAGCAGCTGCATTTGGTGTGCATGGATCCCATCGCCTTGGATACGCGTATTTTACGCATCGATGAAACAAACCGGCAGGTTCAGCAAATTTCCTGCTTGGAAGAGGTGAGCTATCCCGTACATGCCTATTACAACGGTACGGATTTGTACCTCATGAGTTCTCCCTTATCTTCCCAAATGACGGTCATTCACCAGGTGAGTCAAGCCTTGGATACCGTGGTAAAGGTTGGGGCCTTGAGCATCTCCACCAACGTGGACGATTTGTTATTGAAGCACGTCATGCACACGGGAAAACAATATCCGTTTTTCATTCAATCCACTCCCGAGAACGACTATTTTGCAGTGAATGCATTCTACAATTACTCGTTTTCGACCGTTTTCTTCGACAGCGATCTGCAGTTCAGCGGTGTATATAACGGAGCAGCCATGGACGGTGGAATAAACGCTATTTTTCCTTTGGGGTCCAACAATTTTGCCTTAGCGCGCACTTCGGGGGAAAACGTATTTTTTAACCCCAAAGCAGCGTTAAATCCCACGGCTATTGCTATGGCAACCAACATCGAGGCGGAAGGAGATGCGGAACTAAACCATCAAACGCCGGCCTTGATCAAAGAAATAAGCATTTCCGGGAAAAAATACCTCGCGTTTTTAGCTTCGAGCCGGAGCAATCAGTTGGTGTTGAAACTGTACGATGAAACAGGTAAAAAAATGAAAAGCACCTATTTGAGTAAAAACGTTCCTATTGAAGCCTGCGACATGGCCTTTACGCCTTATGGAGAATTGTTGATGTTGGTCAGGGTGCGGATCATGGGAAGCTATAACCGCATCGGCAGCATTAAGCTGTCAAAGTCGAACCTTGAGAAATTGGTGCAAGTCGAATGAAAAAGTTGTTGGTTTTTCTTTTGGTTGTTCTTGGAATAAGTGTCGCATGCAATAAAGAAAAGCGCTTCAGTCGTTACCTTCAAGGTACCTGGAAGTGTTCCATGGTGCGTTTGCAAAACGTTGACGGGTTCACCTTTTTTGATCATGCTCCGAACGGAAATCTTTCTTTTTCGGGTAATTCAGTGCAAGGGTTGGTGGTATCGGATTTCACCACCTTTCAAGGAAATGCGGTCGATTCACTGAACTTGAACGGAACATTTACAATGGACTTAGCGCAAAGCGAATTAAATTGGATCCAAAACAACGATACCTTAAACAACCGTATTTTCGTAATTACCCGTGATAATTTGGAGGTGGAGTATTTCGATGAAATGTCAAACCAGCGTTTGAGGTACGTATTTGAAAAGCAATAGCTTACAGAAAACCCAACTCCAGTTTCGCTTCCTCAGACATCATGTCCTTGTCCCAAGGTGGATCGAAAACGATGTGCACTTTGCAATCGGATATTTCATCCATTGCTTTTACCTTGTCTTCCACTTCTTTAGGGAGGGTTTCCGCTACCGGGCAATTGGGAGAGGTTAAGGTCATGTCGATGTCCACGAATCGGTCGTCGTTGATCCGGATTTCGTAAATCAATCCCAGCTCAAAAATATCGACGGGAATTTCCGGATCGTAGATGGTTTTGAGGGTTTTAACGATGTTGTTTTCTAATTCAATCATTTTGACAATTGCTTTAACGCTTCGCTTTTTAATCGGTTGATCATCCCTACCAATCCGTTGGCACGGGTAGGCGATAAATGCTCTTGTAATCCAATCTTCCCAATGAAGTACAGTTCGCTTTTAACAATGTTTTCTGGGGTTTGGTTCGATAATACCCGAATCAAAAGGCTGATGATTCCCTTAGTGATGATCGCTTCGGAATCCGCTGTAAAGCACATGCGGTCGTCCAACACCTCAGCCTCCACCCACACGCGGGATTGGCATCCGTGAATTAAACGGTCTTCTGTTTTTTTAGCCTCTTCGATTAAGGGTAAGTCCTTGCCAAGGTCAATGATGTACTCGTATTTCTCCATCCAATCGTCGAAGAGTGCAAATTCTTCAATGACCTCGTCTTGCAGTTCGTTGATGCTTTTATTCATGATAGCAGTTGAATGGAACGGTTTAGAGCGGTAATGAAACGGTCTATTTCTTCTTGGGTATTATAAAACGCCAAGGAAGCTCGAACGGTACCTGGAATATTGTATTGCTGCATGAGAGGTTGGGTGCAGTGGTGACCGGTCCGTACCGCAATGCCTTGTTGATCGAGGAGGGTACCCAAATCGAAGGGATGCAAGTCGCCCACGAGAAAGGACAGGGTGCTGCAGGTTTCAGGTGCTTCACCTATGAAACGAACTTTAGGAATTTCACGCATGTGTGAACGCAAATAGTTACCAAGGGCTTCCTCGTGTTGAAAGGCTCCTTCGAGATCCAAGGAATTCAAATAGTTTAGGGCCTCACCTAGGGCAATAACTCCGGAAATGTTGGGTGTTCCCGCTTCAAATTTCAAGGGCATGGTGTTGTAAGTGGTTTTCTCAAAGGAGACGTATTCAATCATATCCCCGCCTCCTTGATAGGGTGGAAGAGATTCCATCAGTTCTTTTTTACCGTATAGCACACCGATACCTGTTGGAGCGAAAACCTTGTGTCCTGAAAAAGCTAAAAAGTCGCAATCTAATTCTTGTACGTTGAGGGTCATGTGCTGAATGCTTTGTGCGGCGTCGAGCAAGACTTTGGCCCCAACGGAATGGGCCTTAGAAATCAATTCTTTTGCAGGATTGACCGTTCCTAAGGTATTTGAAACATGGACGAAACTGAACAATTTCGTTTTTTCGGTGAGGAATTGGTCGAGTTTGGATAAGTCCAGGGTCCCGTTTTCCAGAACGGGAAGCACCTTAAGATTGCACCTTTTACGTTCGCAAAGCATTTGCCATGGAACAATGTTGGAGTGGTGTTCCATTCCAGTTATGAGGATTTCATCGCCCGGCTTGAGGGTTTCACCAAAACTAAAGGCGATGGTATTAATCGCATCCGTGGTGCCTTTCGTGAAAACGATTTCTTCGTGAGTTGCGCCAACAAAATCGGCCACGGTTTTGCGTGCAGCTTCATAGGCCTCGGTAGCTTTCGCACTCAGGTGATGTACTCCGCGATGCACGTTGGAATGCTCTTTCTCGTAATAATGGTGAATTCGATCAATCACCTGTTGAGGCTTTTGGGAAGATGCTCCGTTATCGAAGTAAATTAGGGGTTTGCCGTGAACTGTTTCCTGGAGAATGGGAAAATCTTGCCGAACTCGAAGAACATCAAAAGAATTCATGGTACAAAGGTACAACAATCGCTTATTTCGACGGAATCTAAATTAGCAAAAGTTACTTGGGTTGCAGTTCGATGAAGGGAATGAGCATTTCTTCCATCGATATACCTCCGTGCTGAAAGGTATTGCCGTAATGATTGACAAAATGGTGATAGTTGTTGGGGTAAACAAAGAAGTCCGCTTCTCGGGCGAAAACGTATTCGTTGGAGAGTTTGATTTGCGGTAAAAAGGCTTCGGTAGGTTTATTGACAACGTATACTTCTTTTTTATCGTAACTCAGTCCGCGCCCCACTTTGTAACGAAGGTTGCTGTTAGTATTTCGTTCGCCCACAATTTTAACGGGTTTAGTGACTTTAACCGTTCCATGATCCGTGGTTATGAAAAGACGTGTGCCAGTTTCTCTAAATTTTTGGATTAAGTCGTGGAGGGGAGAATGTTCAAACCAAGATTTGGTAAGGGAACGGTAGGCGGCTTCATCGTTGGCTAATTCGCGAATGACTTCCATGTCGGTACGAGCGTGGGAGAGCATATCTACAAAATTGTAGACGACAAAGTTGACGTCATTGTCTTTCATCTGGTTGAACTGTTCGTTCAATTTTTTACCTGCTTCGAGGTTAGTGATTTTGTGGTAACTCCATTTGCACTGCTTGCTAAGCCTTTTTAATTGCTGTTCTAATAGCTCTTTTTCGAATTGATTCTTACTTCCCTCGTCCTCCTCGTAGCGCCAATATTGGGGGAATTTCTTTTCGATTTCTGAAGGTAAAAGCCCCGCAAAAAAGGCGTTTCTTGCGTAATGTGTTGCCGTAGGTAAAATGGAATAGATCACGTATTCCTCCTCTTTTTGATAGGATTTATTGATAAAGGGCTCGAGCACTTTCCATTGGTCGAAGCGTAAATTATCAATGACCAAAACCGCCAACTTTTCTTTTCCAATTTTCGGCAAAACCCGGGTTCGAATCATGTTGTGGAGCATGTAAGGCATTTCTTCGGCTCCGTTCAACCAATCCAAATAATGGTCTTCAATGAAATCGCAAAAGAGCTGGTTGGCTTCCTTCTTCTGCATCTCGAAAATTTCCTTCATGGCTTTGTCTTCCGCTTGTTCAAGTTCCAACTCCCAATAAACCAGTTTCTTATACATTTCAGTCCATTCGTTGGCGTCAAGGCGGTTGTTCAACTGCATTCCTAATTGACGGAACTCCTGTTGGTAATTGACATTGGTTTTTTGAGACACCAACTGTGCTTGGTTTAATATTTTTTTCAGGCTAAGGAGGATTTGGCTAGGGTTAACCGGTTTGATCAGGTAATCGGCGATTTTACTCCCTATGGCCTCTTCCATGATGAATTCTTCCTCGCTTTTGGTAATCATAACCACGGGCACCAAGGGGTTTGATTCTTTGATTTTGGTTAGCGCCTCTAGTCCACTAATTCCCGGCATGTTCTCGTCCAGAAAGATTACATCATATCGCTGTTCTTCCGCTTTTTCTACAGCATCTATTCCGTTCGTTACACTGTCGACTTTATATCCTTTTGATTCTAGAAATAATATGTGCGGCTTGAGTAAATCGATTTCATCGTCAGCCCAAAGAATTTTACCCATTGTGTTAATTTGATTAAATTTGTGTCCTATTCGTAAAATTAAGCAATTGCTTCCTCTTAGCGCTCCCTCCAACAAAAAGAAAATCATCAACGACCCTATTTACGGTTTTATTTCCGTGCCAGATGAATTGATTTTTGACGTAATGAATCATCCTTATTTACAGCGCCTGAGAAGAATCATGCAATTGGGCTTGTCCAATTTGGTGTACCCTGGAGCCCAACACACACGTTACACCCATGTTGTTGGAGCAATGCATCTTATGACCTTGGCGATTGGTGTTTTACGACGTAAAGGTCAAGAAATTTCGGCTGAAGAAGAGCGTGCCGCGCAATTAGCCATCTTATTACACGACATAGGCCATGGACCCTTTAGCCATGCCTTAGAATATGATATTGTTCATGGTATTAGCCATGAGGAAATCAGCAGCATGTTCATCGATCGTCTTGCGGAAATCTTCGGCGATGATTTAAGAAGAGCGAAATTGATTTTTAGCAATGAGTATTCCAAGCCTTTTCTTCATCAATTGGTTTCGAGCCAGTTGGACATGGACCGCATGGATTATTTAAACCGTGATAGTTTTTATAGCGGTGTGAGCGAAGGGATTATTGGAACAGACCGATTGATTGAAATGTTGGCGGTTCACGAAGGACAATTGGTTTTAGAAGAAAAAGCCATTTATTCCGTGGAAAAGTTTATTGTTGCGCGCCGTTTAATGTATTGGCAAGTGTATTTGCACAAAACGGTTGTTGCGGCAGAATACATGTTGATTAATGCCTTACGTCGTGCCAAGTATTTGGCTAAACAGGGAATTAACTTGTTTGCATCACCCTCGCTTGCCTTGTTCTTACGCACCGATGTGACCAGGGATTTGTTTCAAAAAGATGCTCAATACCTCGACGCTTTTGCCCAATTAGATGATCACGATATTTGGGGGGCGATAAAAGTGTGGCAGGGTCATGAAGATCCAATTTTGTCCATACTCTGCTCGAGTATTATCAATCGCAACCTCTTTAAAATTGAAGTAGCTACCCATCCTTTTTCGCCCGATAGAATTGCCTTGGAAAAAGAGTTTGTAAAAGCTCAAACGGGTTTTTCAGACGATCAAGTGGAATTTTTAGTGTACCACGATTTGTTAGTGAATAAAGCGTACACCCACGGTAAACAGAACATTTACTTGCTAACGAAGGGGGGAGAATTATTGGATTTACCCCAAGCGTCGGACAATCTAAACATTTCTGCACTGGCAAAACCCGTCGAGAAGTATTTTCTAGCTTATCCGAGGTATCATTGACGGCTTAGCTTACCTGCCTTCCAATCTTGAACCAATTTTGCCCAAGCATAGGGATTGAATAGGTTGTTCGCAGGCAACTGTCCGTTGGTATATAACTTAGTTAGTCGCTGGTTTTGAGCATATCCATAGGCCAAGGAAGCATCGTTGTTCAGCCGAGCAGCGGTAAAGGCTAAAGATTCGTTAGAAAGTTCACGTTGCGCTCGGCGCATAGCATCATCGTAGGGTTTCATGTTTACGAAATACCGCGCAAACTCCTCGCGAGAAGGCCATGGATAGACGACCACCTCTGGCATGTTTAAGGTGTCCCTTTCTAACATGTGGACTATTGAATAGCGATTTTCTTCAAGGGTATCGGGAATAATGTACGTGGAAGATTTGTAGCCCATAAAGTTAAATACCAGGGTATCTCCTGGAAAGGAAACTAGGGTGAAAAAACCAAGATAATCGGAAATAACGCCTTTTCGAAGGGTCCGATTCCAAACCGTCGAATAGGGCAGTGGTTCAAGGTCATCCTCTCCAATGACAACCCCTGATATTTGAAGAATCTTGGTGGAGTCGAATGCATTGTCTTGAGCATAGAAGGCAACGGTACCGACGCAAATTAAAAAAGCGAAAAACTGCTTCATTGCTACAAGATTAAGCAAAAAATAAGGAAAATGGAATCTTTTGTAATTTATTAACATCCAATTACTATTCTCCTCGTTATTTACCCTTAATTTTTCTAAATTTGCAAGAATTTATTTTAGATTCAAGCATGGCGCTAAAAAATCTTTCTGAAAGCCCACAGGGCTTAACCTTCGACGATGTACTATTGGTTCCGGCATATTCAGAAGTGCTTCCGAATGCCGTCGTACTGAAGTCAAAGTTTTCTCGGAATATTCCGTTGAATGCCCCCGTGGTTTCTTCGGCGATGGATACTGTTACCGAACATCGTCTGGCGATTGCTATTGCGCAACAGGGTGGTATAGGTGTAATTCATAAAAACCTCAGCATTGTGGAACAAGCGGTTGAAGTCCGCAAGGTAAAACGTTCGGAAAGCGGAATGATCATCGATCCAATTACGCTTCCTGAAACGGCATCAGTAGCTGACGCACTAGCTATAATGGAAGAGCACAGCATTGGAGGTATTCCCGTGGTTGATAACAACAAGGTATTAAAAGGCATCGTTACGAATCGAGATTTACGTTTTGAGCGAGATTTGCAAAAGCCCATTGTGGAAGTGATGACATCGCAGAATTTGATTACAACCGTCGATGGAACGGATTTGGCAACTGCGGAAATGATTCTGCAAGGTAACCGCATTGAAAAACTGCCGGTGGTGGATGCAAAACAACGCCTTATCGGTTTGATCACCTTCCGCGACATCATCAAAGTAAAGGAACACCCCATGTCTTGCAAAGATTCTTTGGGTCGTTTGCGCGTGGCTGCTGCCGTTGGTGTAACCCAAGATACCATGGAACGGGTGAAAGCATTAGTTGAGGCAGGAGTCGATGCTGTAGTGGTGGATACAGCGCATGCACACACCTTGGGCGTTGCTGAAAAACTGAAAAGCATCAAAGAAAAGTATCCGAAATTAGAGGTAGTTGTGGGAAACATTGCAACGGCAGAGGCGGCTCAGTTTCTCGTAGCTGCAGGTGCTGATGCGGTTAAGGTTGGCATTGGCCCAGGGTCGATTTGTACCACCAGGGTAATCGCAGGAGTTGGGGTTCCTCAGCTCAGTGCTGTGAACGATGTTGCACGAGCTATTGAGGGTAGCGGTGTTCCGGTTATTGCTGATGGTGGGATTCGTTACACCGGTGACATAGTTAAAGCCATTGCTGCTGGAGCAGATTGCGTTATGCTGGGCGGAATGTTTGCCGGGGTTGAAGAATCGCCGGGTGAAACCATTATTTTTGAAGGTAGAAAATTTAAATCCTACCGTGGTATGGGGTCTTTGGAAGCTATGAACAAAGGGTCAAAGGATCGGTATTTCCAGGAAGGTGAAAACGATCTGAAAAAACTCGTTCCAGAAGGAATTTCAGGACGAGTGCCTTTTAAAGGTTCGCTGGTGGAGGTGATGTATCAAATTACGGGAGGTCTCCGTGCGGGAATGGGATATTGCGGAGCAAAAACCATTCAAGATTTACAGCAAGCTTCTTTTACACGGATTACCCATGCTGGGGTTCGAGAATCCCATCCTCACGATGTAACCATAACACGGGAAGCGCCAAATTATAGCATCAAATAGAAAATTAACGTTAATAAAACCTATGAAAAATTCAATTATTGCTTTTGCCCTAATGCTTTCGATGCACGGTTTTTCCCAAAAAGAACCGGTGGTTTTGTCCGTAAACAAGGAAAAAGTTACCAAAAGTGAATTCTTGCAAATTTACTTAAAGAACAATCCTAATCCGAAATTCGACCAAGCCTCCATGGATGAGTACATGGACCTATTTAGGAAGTTTAAGTTGAAAGTAATAGAGGCTGAGGCTTTGGGGTACGATACTATTCCTAAACTCAAGCGAGAATTTGAGGGCTACAAGCGTCAATTGGCCATTCCGTATTTGATTGATTCCGCTCAAAATGAATCCTTGGTGAAGGAGGCCTACTATCGGACGGCCAATGAAGTTCGTTGTTCGCACATCATGGTTAAGTTGGATCCAAATGCTTCACCTGCTGATACCTTGGCAGCCTATAACCGGTTGATCGCTTTAAAGAAACGTATTGAAAATGGGGAGGATTTTGCTGCAGTAGCGCGCATGAAAAATGGTTCTGATGATCCTTCTGCGGCCTCTAACGGTGGTGATTTGGGCTATTTTACCGCTTTTCAAATGGTTTATCCTTTTGAAGACATGGCGTATAACACCCCAATCGGTGCCGTTTCTGCGCCGTTTAGAACCAAGTTCGGTTATCATATTTTAAAAACAACGGGTTTGCGACCTTCCAGAGGATCTATCAAAGCTGCGCACATCATGATCAGCGTTGCCAAGGATGCCGATCAAACGACGAAGGATAATGCTAAAAAGAAAATTGATGAGATCTACAACAAGCTTAAGAATGGAGCCTCGTGGTCGGAAATGGTGGCGTTGAATTCGGACGATCCAGGGACCAGCAAAAAAGGGGGCGAACTGCCCGTTTTCGGTTCCGGAACCACCCAAAGGATGGTCCCCGAATTTGAAGAAGCCGCATTTTCGCTCGCAGCTGACGGTGATATCAGCGAGCCCGTAAAGACCAATTTTGGTTATCACATCATCAAGCGTTTGGAACGAAAAGACGTTGCTAGCTTTGAAACCATGAAAAAAGAACTTCAAACGAAAGTCAATAAGGACGAACGCTCGAAAAAAACGCAAGATTCCTTTGTTCGAAAATTAAAGGCAAAGTATCAATATTCGGCAGGTCCCTCAGAAAACTTGGTATGGTTTGAGACCAATTTGGACTCAACGTATTTCTTGGGTAAGTGGAGCGCTAAAAATTTAAAAACGAATAAAACACTTTTCACGTTGGACGGTGTTGCTTTTGGTCAACAGCAATTCGCACGGTTTTTAGAAAAAGGTTACCGTGGTCTGCGTAAGGAAGACACAAAAGTGTTGGTTGCCAACCAATTCGCGGCTTGGGAGAAAGCAGCAATTTTGGAGTATGAAGAACGCTTACTACCTGCGAAATATCCTGAATTCAAGGCCTTGGTAAATGAATACCATGACGGCATTTTATTGTATGAGGTCATGCAGGATAAGGTGTGGAATAAGGCAGTTAAAGACACCGCAGGGTTGCGGGCTTATTTCAATGCCAATCGTGATAATTATAAATGGCCAAAGCGCATTGATGCAACTATTTACGAGTGCTTGACTGAGTCCATAGCGAAGGAGGTAAAAGCCTTGTTGGCGAATGATACCATCAATTCAAAACATGTTATTGAGAAAATTAACAAAGATTCAGAACTTAATCTAAAAGTTAAAATGAACAAGTTTGATCCAGAAGTTACAGCTTCTTTGAAGGGGCAAAACCTAACAAGCGGAGTAAATCAACCTTACCTTTTTGAAGGGAAATATTATGTGGTAAAAGTTAATGCCGAACTTCCTGTAATGCGTAAAGAATTCAACGAAGCCAAAGGAAATGCTACCTCCGATTATCAAAATTACTTGGAGAAAAATTGGTTGGATAGCTTACAGAAGAAGTACAAAGTGAAGGTTAATAAAAAGGTGCTTTACAACTTAGGTAAATGATGAAGTTACCTATTCTATTTGCATTTTTTGCATCGACGTTTCTCGTCCTTTCGCAGCCGATTACCCTGGATAAGATCGTTGCTCAAGTAGGAGACAATGTTATCCTTTTATCGGATATTATGGATCAACGGTTACAAGCGCAGGACGCGAAAGCTGCGATTGACAGCACTTTTGATTGCCGAGTACTAGAGCAAATTATGGTAACCCAGGTTTTAGTTAACCAGGCGAAATTAGACAGCGTTGTGGTGAGCGATGAACAAGTGGATGCCGACATGGAAAATCGATTAAGAATCATACAGAACCAGATGGGGGGGAGGCAAAAACTTGAGGAGTTTTACCGGATGTCGTATGGTGAAATAAAGGACAAATTTCGAGACATCATACGCACTAACATGTTGGCCGATGAAATGCGTAATACCATAACAGCGGGTCTCGGTGTTACGCCCAAGGAGGTTACAGATTTTTTTAACAAATTGCCAGCAGATAGCGTACCCTATATCAACATGCAACTAGGATTTCAACAAATTGTCATCTATCCTGAAATCACGAAAGAGGATAAAAAGTTGGCAATGGATAAAATAAAGGAGTTACGTGACATGGTGGTAGTTCAAGGAAAAAGTTTTGAAAGCATCGCCCGAACCTATTCCATGGATCCAGGAAGTGCTCCGATGGGGGGTAAAATTGCTGCCACGAAAGGAATGATGGTGCCACAATTCGAAGCAACTGTTTTTAAACTGAAACCAGCTGAAATTTCAGAACCTATAGAAACTGAGTTTGGTTATCATATCATCAAATTGATTTCGAGATCCGGAGACGATTTTGTTTGTCTACACATACTGATACGACCAGAATTCAGCATTCAAACCATGAACAAAGCATCCCAACGCATGGATTCTTGCTACAGAATGCTTAAAATGAATGAACTGACATGGGAGCAAGCCGTGGCAAGGTACTCCAATGATGCTTCCACTCGCCAAAACAAAGGAATAATTTCGAATCCTAGAACTGCTTCTCAATTATGGGATATGGAGGATTTGAATGAAATCGATCAACAAATTTATTTATTGACGGATGCTATGGAAGCAGGAGATATTACACAACCGAGTCTTTATATGGATTACATGACGCGTCAACAAGGCATTCGTATCGTACGCTTGATGCAACGTGTTGCTGCCCATAAGGCTAATTTGAACGATGATTATGCCTTAATTAAGCAGGCGGCAGAAAACGATAAGCGTGAAAAAATACTTTCGCAATGGGTTGAAAGTAAAATTGGAAATGCATACATACGTATCGATCAAGATTTTACAGGCTGTACTTTTGAACATAAATGGATAAACCGTAACAACAATGAATGATTCTGAAAAATTAATTTCCTTAAGTGAACGTTATCAGCAATTAAACTCCGAAATTCACAAAGTAATTGTTGGCCAAGACGATGTAGTTAATCAGGTTTTGATTGCCATGTTCTCTGGAGGACATTGTTTGTTAGTAGGCGTTCCAGGTTTGGCAAAAACACTGTTGGTGAATACGATCGCTGCTGCGTTAGGGGTAGATTTTAACAGAATCCAATTCACCCCCGATTTAATGCCATCGGATATCATCGGTTCTGAGATTTTGGATGAGACTAGGAATTTTAAGTTTATTCCAGGGCCTCTATTTACCAACATCGTTTTAGCGGATGAAATCAATCGTACTCCTCCTAAAACGCAGTCCGCCTTATTAGAGGCCATGCAAGAGCGTAAGGTGACAACTGCGGGTAAGACATATGATCTGAACCACCCTTTTTTCGTATTAGCTACTCAAAACCCCATCGAACAAGAAGGGACATATCCGTTGCCCGAAGCCCAGTTAGATCGCTTCATGTTTAATATTTGGGTGGACTATCCAACCTTTGAAGAGGAAGTTTCCATCGTTAAATCTACCACATCCGGTGTTAAATCAGAAGTGAATAAAGTGCTAAGTGGAAACGAGATTATGGAATATCAAGCATTGATTCGACGTATGCCCGTGTCGGATAACGTATTGGAATACGCGGTAAACCTCGTAGCAAAAACCCGTGCCAATTCGGATCGATCAACCGAACTCACTAAAAAGTACATTACTTGGGGTGCAGGACCCCGAGCATCACAATACTTGGTTCTTGGTGCAAAATGCCATGCGGCGCTACACGGGAAATTCTCACCGGATATTGAAGACGTTAAAGCGGTGGCTATTCCGATACTACGCCACAGATTAGTTAAAAATTACAAAGCAGAAGCGGATGGATATGCTATGGATCAAATCATTCAGTCCTTACTTTAGCGGTTTTCAACAATCAACGGTACTTTGTTGAAAATAAAGTACCGTAAAATTTTAGGAAAGCATGCCGCTTTGAGTTAAATTCGTTAAAAAGCTTAGGCATGTTTGAGGATGATGATGAATCCTTTGGTGATCAGCAATTGAATGGCGACATTCAGCATTTTGAGGCGCATCTTTCGGGAAGTGAGTTGGGATTCATTGATAGTGACCGTATGGAAGGCATTATCGACCACTATTTTTCATTGCAAGATTTTAAAAAAGCAAAAAGAGCTGCCCAAATTGCGGATGCCAATTTTAGCTATAATCCAATATTCAGGTTGCGAATTGCTCAGGCACTTTGTGGGGAAAAGGATTATAAATCATCGCTTGAGATTTTATCTAAACTTAGAAATGAATCCGTTTCTTCTTTCGAGTTATGGGTTACCTATGGATCGATCTATACTCAAATGAACCAGCCTAAGAAGGCCGTTACGTACTTTCTTCGGGCCTTACCTAGCGCAGATGAGGACGATTTAGAGGATTTGTACCACGATATTTCGCATGCATACCAGAAATTGGAGGACTTGGATAGCAGCATCGCCATTCTCGAAAAAGGGATTCAAGCACTACCGAATTGTGAATCGCTGTTGTACGAATTGGGTTTTACCTACGATCGGATAGGAAATTACGAGATGGCGGTCAATACGTACATTAAGTATCTTGATGAAAATCCTTATGCGTCAATGGCTTGGTATAACTTAGGAAATTCGTACTCCAAGCTGGAGAATTATTCCAAAGCTATTTGGGCATATGATTATTGCATCTTGATTGTTCAAGATTTCGCTCCAGCCCATTTCAATCTTGGAAATGCTTACTTATCATCTGGCAAACACCATAGAGCCATCGAATCATTCCATAAAGTACTTGAATTGGAAGGAGACGAACCTATGGCTTTATGCTATTTGGGGGAAGCGCATGAGCAACTACAAGAGTATGAAATTGCCTTGAATTATTACCGTTTAAGCTTGGAAATACAACCAACCCTGTATGAAGCTTGGTTAGGATTGGGCATTGTAATGGATTTGCAGGGTATGACAAAAGAGGCGCTGCCTCACCTTCATAAAGCCCGAGATTATGCGGATGGAAATGCATCCGTTTCCTTGGTTTTGGCTAATGCTTATCATAAATTGCTTGATAGATCCTTGGCAGAAGACTATTACAAAGAGGCTTTGGATCTTGATCCCGGAGATCCTGAGGCTTTGACGGATTATGTGAATTTTCTCTTAGAAGAATCGCCGCTTTTTGCTTTAGCT
>JBJOJZ010000116.1:0-21738 GCA_046046325.1 Bacteroidota bacterium | reverse complement strand
ACCATTTGAGCACCCATATTTTCCATGGGATCTTTAAGCTCAATTTCTTTGGCAACGGAAACACCGTCTTTGGTTATTTGTGGTGCTCCGAATTTTTTGCCAATAACCACATTTCTTCCTTTTGGCCCTAAAGTTACTTTTACTGCGTTTGCCAAGGCGTCAACTCCGCTTTTGAGTTTTTCGCGACCTTCAATGTCAAATAATATGTCTTTTGCCATGATTTTAAGTTTTTGATTTAATTAAATAATTGTTAGAATATTCCGTAGATGTCCGATTCTCGCATGATTAAGTAGGAAGAACCATCCAATTTAATTTCTGTTCCGGAGTACTGTCCGTACAGAACTTCATCGCCGACCTTCAGCGTCATCGGTTCGTCTTTCTTACCTCCTCCCACGGCTACAACTTTGCCTTTAAGAGGCTTTTCTTTAGCGGTATCAGGAATAATAATACCACTCGCTGTTTTTTGTTCTGCTGGCGCGGGCTCTACAAGAACTCGATCCGCCAATGGTTTAAATTTTACTGACATATAATTATTTTTTGATTTGCCACCAACACTCGAATTTTATACCAATATTCGAATTGAGACAATTTTTCAGTAAAATAAACAAAATTGGCAGGAAGAAGTGACAGCCTGACACTTCTTTTAGAAATGAGATTACTTACCTCCTTGAGGTGCGTTTTGTCCTCCTTTGGCAGGAGCTTGCTGGGTTTGAGGAGTGTTTTTAGTGACTGCTTGAGGCTTAGGTTGTTGCATGGTCATTATTACAGCACTTACCACAATCGTGGCCGCAAGTCCCCACGTGAGTTTATCGATGAATTCGGTGGTTTGTTTTACCCCACCAAGTTGCGTTGGACTTCCGAAATCGCTGCTCAAACCTCCGCCTTTTGGATTTTGAATGTATACAACAAAGATGAGCAATAGGGCGGCAAGAGAAATGATGATGGAAAAAATGGTAGTAATCATTTATGCTTCTTTTTTCGTAAGTTTTTTTAATTGGCCTGCAAAGTAAGCCTTTTTTTCGGGAAAAGTCAAAATTAATTGTTCATAAATTTGAATTGCCTTCGGATAATTTCCTTGAATAACAAATATTTTCGCTAACGTTTCGCTTACGGGTATGCTGTCTGAATTTACGCTTTCTTTCGCTTTTTTTATAGGAGAATAAAAATCGACCGTAGGGCGTTCCACGTCTGCAGAAATTGTTGGGATTACTTTTTCAATCGGGGCTTGGCCCAACCAATCCGTAAAACTTTTGCCTTCGTTGGAATTATTGGTTTTTTGAACCAAAGTTCTTTCTTCGGTCGGTTCAATGGTTTCTATGACATCAGTGGACGGTTCTTCAAGCTCAAGGGTATACCTTGTTGAGGCAACCGATTCCTTTATTAATTGTTCTAATGGATCTGTTTGGGGTGCCTTTGTATCCTCGACGTCATCATCTTCAAAGGCTTCCTTTAAAAGCGTTTCATCCGTCCTTTCATGATCCACGGATTCCTTCTGTGATGGTAGGTTTTCTTCTTCTTCAACAAGGGTCGGTACCTGGTTATTCACTACTTCAATCTCTAGGGTGGTTTGATGCAAAAGTTGGTACAATCGAGTTCGATCACTGACTAAATATGCATATTTCGGAAGCTCCTTTCCCAATCGAATGTCTGCGTGCTGGTGCAAAGCCTGTAAGTAGGTTAGGGCAAATAAACCGGAGTATGGGTAGTCATTGCACAATTGTTGCAATTGTGGAATGTCCGCGGGCGCAATTAACCCTGGATTTAGGAGGAGATTGTTGATATGGTGTTTATTCCAACTCACCAGTTACTCATTAATTTATTAATTACATCTTGCACCACTTGTTCGTTAACTTGCGTTAATAATTGATTCTCTACACTTGCGAAATTTGCACTTGCGTCGAAATCAGCAAATCGAGTTACCACCAACTTAGTTTCTTCTTTTTTGGGAAGTGTAAAATTAATATCAAAAACAACACTCACGGTTAAACGGTTTTTTGCTGCATTATCCCCGTTTTGCAAAGCAATGGGGTTAACCGAATAATTCGTGATCTCGCCTGAAATTTGAACTTGGGCATCGTTCAAATTGGGAGTTAATCCAAGCCTGGTATTGTTTTGAATGCCATCTTTAATGGTTTCCGAAAGCCCTGCTGCATAACTCAGCGGACAAGTAGGGGCACTAATTCTAAGTGTTTGAAGGTAGAATCGTTCCCATTCTTCGGGCATGCCACCAACATCCTTGAATCCTATTCGGCTTGGCCAACAAGCGAAAAGAAGAACCGACAGTATGCTGACAATTAAGACCTTCACTCTGCTAAATTAAATTCCTTGATCTTTCGGTACAATGTCCTTTCAGAAATACCCAATTCTTTTGCGGCATATTTACGTTTACCTCGGTGCTTATCTAAGGCCTTTTGGATGAGTTCTCGTTCTCGTTCTTCCAACGATAGTGACTCTTCAAAATCTTCATGAAGCGTAAAATCATCTTGATCCTCTAATTCCTGAATTTTGGGAGGCATTAAGCTTTGAGGTAGTATCGTTCCCGGTACACTTACCCCGAAATCTTGGTACAGTTTGTTCACCAAAATGTTTTGATCTGGATTGAGTTCAATTCCCCCAGTTTGGCTGAGAACTTCGACCACTAATTTTTTCAAGTCGGTAAGATCACGTTTCATGTCAAACAAAAACTTATACATGATTTCGCGCTCGGAAATTGATTCTTGCTGGGGTGTGTTGACCACTAGAGCACCCGATTCATTGATTTCAGGGAGATAATTTTTGAGCAGTAACCGATCAATATTTCGTTCCGTTTCAATGATACTTAACTGTTCAACAATGTTTTTTAATTGACGTATGTTCCCCGGCCATCGATAAGCATTGAGCAATTGAATCGCTTCTTCACTCAATCGTATAGGTGGCATTCGGTATCGATCTGCAAAATCGCTCGCGAATTTACGAAACAACAAGTGGATATCATCACCCCTGTCTCTAAGCGCAGGGAGTGCAATAGGTATGGTGTTTAGTCGATAAAAAAGGTCTTCTCGAAATTTCCCTTTCGCAATGGCTTGCTGCATGTTTTCATTGGTTGCGGCTACCACACGAACATTGGTTTTTTGTGACTTTGACGCTCCAACCCTGAGGTATTCGCCCGTTTCCAACACCCGCAATAATCGAACCTGGGTTTGCATGGGTAGTTCGGCCACTTCGTCCAAGAAAATGGTCCCGCCGTTAGCAACTTCGAAATACCCTTGACGGCTGCCTGAGGCTCCTGTAAAGGATCCTTTTTCATGTCCAAACAATTCAGAATCAATGGTTCCTTCAGGTATTGCTCCGCAATTAACGGCAATGTATTCTTTGTGCTTTCTACTGCTAAGTTGATGAATTACCTGGGGAATGATTTCCTTTCCTGTTCCACTTTCTCCGGTCACTAAGACAGCCAAATCAGTGGGTGCCACCTGAGCAGCAATTTCAAGGGCTCGGTTCAAACCTGAAGAATTACCAACAATCGAGAAACGTTGTTTGATTTGCTGAACCGTCATCGATGCTAATTGTTATCGTTTTCAATCAATTCTCCCAGTAGTGTTGCCGAGGTGCAGTCCACAATCTTTACATAAACGTAGCTTCCTTTAACGGCTGTTTTTTTATCAAATACCACCATGCTGTTTTGTGAATTTCGACCGCAAAATTGCTCTTCAGAACGCCGGGATGGCCCTTCAACTAAAATTTCTTGAATTTGTCCAATCTGACGTTGATTATTGATTAAACTGTGTTCCGTTTGCAGTTCAATGATTTCTGTCAATCGTCTTCCTTTGACCGCTTCAGGTACATCGTCCTCAAATCTTCGTTCAGCAAGGGTTTTCGGCCTTTCCGAATACTTGAACATGTAGGCGTAATCAAAACAAACTTCTTGCATTAATGAAATGGTCGCTTGATGTTCTTCTTCCGTTTCTCCGCAAAAACCCGAGATTATATCCGTTGAAATCGCACAATTTGGTATGATTTGGCGAATGGCTTCGATTCGATTGAGGTACTCTTCTCGAGTGTACCCCCGGTTCATTCGTTCAAGCACTTGGCTGTTTCCAGATTGAACCGGTAGGTGGATGTAGTTACAAATGTTGTGGTGATCGGCAATGGCGTGTAACACATCGTCTGTCATGTCCTTTGGATGCGACGTACTAAACCTAACACGTAATGCTGGTGAAACTTCTGCCACCATTACCAACAGCTGCGCAAAGTTTACGGTCGCTTCGTTGGGATTAAGTATTGCTCCTTTTGAACTTAAGTTCCAACGGTAACTGTCCACGTTTTGGCCGAGTAATGTAACTTCACGGTAACCGTTTTTAAAGAGTTCTCGGCATTCTTCTACGATGGTATGAGGGTTCCGAGATCGCTCTCTTCCTCTCGTAAAGGGCACCACGCAGAATGAACACATGTTGTCGCAACCACGCATAATCGTTACAAAGGCAGAAATTCCTCCTTGATCTAAACGTACCGGGGTAATGTCTGCGTACGTTTCTTCCCGGGACAATAGTACGTTGACAGCCCTTTGGCCGGTGCCAACCTCGTTCAACAAGTTCGGTAAATCGCGATAAGCATCGGGCCCGGCAACTAAATCAACCAATTGCTCTTCTTCTAGTAGATTTTTTTTGAGTCGCTCGGCCATACAACCTAAAATTCCCACTACAAGTTCAGGGTTGTTTTTCTTTAAGGACTTGAATTCCGTTAAGCGTTTCCTCACACGCTGTTCGGCATTGTCACGAATGGAACACGTATTAATCAGTACTAAATCGGCATCTTCGATGTTCCGCGTGGTTTTATATCCGTCGGTTGCCAAAATAGAGGCTACAACTTCACTGTCCGAAAAATTCATTTGACAGCCGTAACTTTCCAAGTATAGTTTTTTGTCTCCCCGGGTAGATGGGCCGTTTTCCAGTAAAGTCACCTCTCCTTGACGTAATTCGTCTAATGGTTCATTCGTATTAATGGGTTGCATGGTGCAAAGGTATATCAATTTGTGCTTATGTCAAATTGTCAGGTTAATTGATTGCATGAAATTAATTAACCATAGGTTAAGATAATTAGTCGACTAATTTTCAGTTCTTGCTTCGGTCATTTGCATGGTTTTAGTCTTAAATTTGTCAAAACTTCGGTATGGCGAAAAATCTAGTCATTGTTGAGTCTCCTGCAAAAGCAAAAACCATTGAGGGTTATTTAGGAGCTGATTTTAAAGTTCGATCCAGTAATGGGCACGTCCGGGATTTACCGAAAAAAGGGCTTTCCGTTGACATTGACAACAAATTCAAACCGAATTATGAGGTCTCAGCCGACAAACGACAGCTGGTTGCAGAGCTTCAAAAACTGGCTTCTAACGCGGAATGCGTTTGGTTAGCGACCGATGAAGACCGCGAGGGTGAGGCCATTTCTTGGCACCTTTTAGAAACTTTGGAGTTAGATCCCAAAAAAACACAGAGGATTACCTTTAATGAAATCACCAAAGACGCTATTTTACGGGCCATTAGCAAACCAAGATCGATTGATCGTCACTTAGTTGACGCTCAACAAGCTCGGAGGATATTAGATCGTATTGTTGGTTTTGAATTATCGCCAGTTCTCTGGAGAAAAGTTCGCCCGAGCCTGTCTGCAGGACGAGTGCAATCCGTAGCCGTACGTTTAATTGTGGACCGAGAACATGAAATCAATGCCTTCAATTCCGAAAGTTTTTTTAAAACCTCGGCCGTTTTGGCTACGGAAAACGGTGTTTTTAAGGCAGAATTAGATCGTAATTTTATCGATGAAGTTACTGCAAAGGACTTCGTCAGTTCATTGATTAATCCAAAACTGATTGTAGAGTCAGTTGAGGTGAAACCACTGAAACGTACTCCCGCTGCTCCTTTCACTACATCGAGCCTCCAACAAGAGGCTTCGGTAAGGCTAGGCTACGCTGTGGCTCGGACCATGTCCATTGCGCAGAAATTGTACGAGGCAGGTCACATAACGTACATGAGAACCGATGCAACTAACCTATCTCAGTCGGCGATTGATCAAGCAAAAAACCATATCGTTTCCAGTTTCGGTGAAGCTTTTTCTAACCCGACCCAATATAAAACCAAATCAGCCAATGCACAGGAGGCTCACGAAGCGATAAGGCCTTCGAATTTTGCAGCCTTAGAAGTTTCTTCGGTTCGGGAAGAACAAAAACTCTATGAATTGATTTGGAAACGTACGATGGCGAGCCAAATGTCTCCTGCACAACTTGAAAAGACCTCAGTTCAAATTGCAATCGAAGGCATGGAACCACGCTTCCTTGCCAAAGGTGAAGTTATCAAATTTGAAGGGTTTTTGAAGGTCTATGATGCAGTCGCTCAAAACGACGAAGACGAATCCCAGGGACGTTTACCGCAAATGGAGAAAGGAACGAAACTAACCCTTCAAGAATTGAAATCGACCCAAAGGTTTACCCGTGGACCTGCGAGGTATTCCGAGGCAAGCCTAGTAAAAAAAATGGAGGAATTGGGCATCGGTAGACCTTCAACGTATGCCCCAACCATTTCCACGGTGCAAAAAAGGGGATATGTCGCTAAAAATGAAAAAGAAGGAACGGTAAGGGAATACACCCAGTTGGTATGGGATAAAGGTCGGTGCCAACGAGAAACCCTAACTGAAACCGTGGGAGGGGATAAGAATCGATTGGTGCCTACCGACATCGGAATGTTAGTTACCCAGTTTTTAGAACAGCAATTTTCCACGATCATGGACTACCACTTTACTGCTCAAGTAGAGGCGTCTTTTGATGAGGTAGCTCAAGGAAATTTACCATGGGAAACCATGATGGCAGATTTCTATAAAACCTTTCATGCAACGGTTGAAAATACGCTCGAACAAAGCGAAAGAGTTACTGGCGAGCGCGAATTGGGTACCGACCCCATCTCGGGACGCAAGGTTATTGCGCGAATGGGAAAGTTTGGTGCAATCGTACAAATTGGCAACGAACAGGAGGATGGGGAAAAACCTCGATTTGCCTCCTTGTTGAAATCCCAATCGATACAAACCATCAAATTAGAAGAGGCGTTGGAATTATTCAAGTTGCCTAGAATTTTAGGGGTGCTTGAAGGCTCGGAGATTAAAGCAAATATCGGGAAATTTGGCCCCTATGTACAATATGTAAAAACCTATGCATCGATTCCGAAGGAAGAGGACATCATGGAAATTACTTTCGAGCGGGCCATTGAACTACTGGAGGAAAAGAAAAACGCCGCCGCCAATAATACGATTAAATCATTTGATGAGAGACCGGATGTATTACTTTTGAAAGGGAAGTTCGGCCCTTATTTAAAAATTGGAAAAGACAACTTTAAATTACCCAAAGATGCGGTTCCTGAGGAATTGACCTTGGATGCGTGTTTGGAGATTGCAGCCAATAAACCAGATAAGCCCACCAAGAAACTCGTCAAGAAAAAAAAATAGTAAATTAGTCGCATCAAAGTTCCATGAACCAAAGCGTTAACAAGGTTGTTTTACTTGGAAATCTCGGTAGAGATCCAGAAGTCCGGCATTTTGAAAATGGAGGAGTAGTTGCCAGTTTTTCGGTTGCGACCTCCGAGTCTTTTTTAGATTCACATACCGGAGAAAGACGCGAAATTACGGATTGGCATGACGTGGTTGCATGGAGGGGTTTGGCCCTAGTTGCGGAGAAAATTCTTTCGAAAGGTTCAAGAGTGTATGTTGAAGGAAAATTGAAAAAAAGAAGTTATCAAGATAAAGAAGGTCAGACTAAAACGGCTTTCGAAGTGGTTGCAGAGGAACTAATTCTCTTATCCAAACCTGAAATTAAACCTCCTGCTACGGCGCCTTACACGTCACAATCCATCGTTAACAGTAATGTTCCTGAGGTTTTTCGTGAAAACGACGACGATAACCTCCCATTTTAAATCATGATGCCTGACCCTTTCGAACCCCTAAGTTTAATGGTATTATCGATTAGTTGGACCAGTGCCGAAACCATATACCTCATTGTTATTGTGGTACTTTTACTGCTTGCAGCTATTACCACAAGTTCCGAATCGGCATTTTTTTCGTTGCGTCCGGAAGATAAAGAGCTGTTGAAAAACGAGCAAAGTAAAGGGGCTAAAGCCATTCTGTCTTTGATTGCAAAGCCTCGTGAACTTATTGCGCTGCTCTTGATTTCCATCAACTTTGTGAATGTAGGCATTGTTATTTTGTCCACGCTAATCCTTAATAAGATGATGGAGGGTTACAGTGAGCTCTCTAAACTCTTGGTGGAGATCTTTGGTATCACCTTGTTGATTCTAATAACAGGCGAAGTGATTCCCAAGATTTACGGCGCCAATAATGCATTGAAAGTTGCACGTTTTATGGCGTTGCCGATAGAGTTGATACGTAAAACGCCCCCCATTTCCTGGTTGAAATCTTTGCTGGTTAATGGAACTGCTTTTATTGGTCGAATTGGTGGAAAAAATGTGAAAATTTCTTCCGACGATCTCGAATATGCTATAGCATTGACCGCTGATTCGAATGCCGATAATGAGGAGCAAAAGTTATTGGAGGGGATTGTGAAATTTGGAAAAACGGAGGCGGTACAAATCATGACTCCACGGGTTGAAGTTGAAGCCTTGAATTTTCAGTTGAGTTTCCCAAAAGTGTTGGAATTCGTTTTGGAGGCAGGCTATTCAAGGATACCCGTTTACCAAGAGAAATCTGATAATATTGTAGGGATTTTGTACATCAAGGATTTAATGCCTCATTTCAGTGAATCTGAGGATTTTTCGTGGCAAGGCCTGATGAGGAAACCCTATTTTATTCCTGAGAACAAAAAAATTGACGACCTATTGCAAGATTTTCGTACCATGAAAATGCATATGGCAGTGGTGGTTGATGAGTACGGGGGTGCTGGGGGAATTGTGACCCTAGAGGATATACTCGAAGAAATTGTAGGGGATATTACCGATGAATTTGACGAGGAGCAAGTGGAATTTCAAAAACTCGAGGACGGCTACTCCTTTTCGGGAAGGACTTCCCTAAAGGATTTTTATAAAATATTGGATATCGACGGTGATGAATTCGAAATGGAAAAAGGAGACTCAGAGACCTTAGGGGGATTTATCGTGGAAAAGGCGGGGCGTATATTGAAAAACCGTGAGGTGGTCCAGCAAGGTCCATGGAAATTAACCGTAATTGCCTCCGATAAACGCAGGATCAAATGGATAAAAGTGCAAAAGGAGTCATGAAAATTTTAGGTATTTTAGGCTTATTGCTGTTCGTTTTATTCAGCTCCTGTAAAGAAAAATCCCCGGTGCCAAAACCATTGAGCTACTTGCGGACGGAGCTTCCAGAACACGCATATTATACCCTGAAAGTAGACAACCCCGTGGTTTCTTTTACCGCAGAGATATCAAACCTGTTTTCGTTATCTAAAAATTTAAGCGATCTTAAATTTGGCTTCCAGGAAGTCGATTTGGGTGCGGCCAATGGAACCCTTTTATTGTATTCCAAAAGGTTTGATACTCGGGATTCTCTATTTAAATTGATTAATGCAGCAAACGATTTAGTGGATGAACATAAAGTTAAGGCAGACCAAATTGATTACCTTCAAATCAAGGATACAGACCGAAAGGTGTATGGAACATTTTTCTCGCTCAAGGGGAATGTGGCTACAAACTATCAGTTTTACCTAACCGATTCAAGCTCTCGTTTTATACGCGGAGAATTGTTATTGAATTGCCGTCCTAACTACGACAGCCTGAGACCTGTAATTGACTACTTGAAGGTTGATATGGATAGAATGTTGTCTAGTTTTCGATGGACCCAATGAGTATCGCTATTCTCTCTCTTGGATCAAATCTAGGGCAAAGGGAAGAACATATTTCTAGGGCGCTTACCTTGCTATCCGATAGGGTGGGAACCTTACTTTCTGTTTCGAAGCCCTATTATTCCGATGCAATGGGGTACGTTTCAAAACATGAGTTCTGCAATGTTTGTGCTAAGTATTCTACCCTGTTAAATCCGCTTGAATTACTAAAGGTCTGTCAAGGTATTGAATTGGAAATGGGCAGAGTTAAAGATTCCAAAGGGTCCCTCTCGGACAGAATCATCGATGTAGATATTCTTTTTTTTGATGACTTAACTATAAGCTTGGAAAATTTGGTAATTCCTCATCCAAGGTGGAGGGAAAGACCTTTCGTGACCGAACCTTTGAAGGAGCTTGGTTAATTTTTTTAATATTTCTATTTTTTTCTTAATTTAGCACGCTAATAATTAAATCGAATCGAAATGAAACTGAATTTTTACACGCTTTCAATCTTAGGTTTCTCCTTTGGGTTGCTTTTCACAAGCTGTGATCAACTCAAAGATTTATCTTACACTACTACCCCGAATCCGTTGGAAATGCACGGTGATAGTGTCGCTATTTCTGTAACCGTTAATATCCCGCCCAAAGGAATTAAGAAGAAAGTTAGCGTGGAAATAACGCCGACCTTGGGTAATGCAAAACTTTCTACTTGGAAAATTCAGGGTGAGAAAGCTACCGGAAACGGTCAAACCATTACCTTCAAGCCAGGAGGCTCTGCTACATTTACCGAAGTTGTTGCATATGATCCGTCCATGGAGGCCTCTGAATTACGTTTCACAGGTAAGGTATTTAAAGGAACAAAAGAAAAATCAAAAGAGGCAATTCCCTCTACCAAGTTGGCGGATGCTACTATTATTACGCCATTGATGGTTCGTCCAGTATTCATGATGTTGACGGAAACTGCAGACATACCGCGTTCAGCGAATAAAACAGCAAGTGCACAATTGAATTTCTTAAAGGGTAAGGACGAAGTGAGAGCTACTGAATTGAAGGACAAAGACATCCTTGATTTAGTTACTTGGATTCAGACAGCCCAGACCAACCCAAAAATTAAAATTAATTCAATTGCGATCAACGGATACGCATCTCCAGACGGAGAAGAGACCTACAATGATCCTTTGTCTGGTCGTCGTACGAGAACAGCTAGAACAGCAGTTATCGCCTTGATGAAAAAGAATAACCTAACACAATACCTTGATACTAACATGTACGCGCTTTCTGGAAACGGAGAAGATATGGCAGGTTTTCAAAATGCACTTGCACAGAGTACGACCATCAAACAAGAAGATAAAGATTTGTTTACACGTGTTTTGTCCATGGGTGGTCAAAATGACAAGAAAGAAGATGATATCTACGCGCTTTCCAAAGGGTTTACGCAATTAGAGAAAGAAATTTTCCCGGCACTTCGACGCGCAGAAATCGTAGTAAGCTACACCGAAATGGGATTAAGCGACGACGAATTGCGTGCAAAGGCTATGTCCTCTCCTGCAGCTATGTCAGCTGATGAATTAATTTTCACCGCTTCTAAATTGGTTAAGGACCTCAATGATCAAGGCAAAATTTACGATGCAGCGGCTTTGAGCTACCCGACGGACGTTCGTGCGCTAAACAACGCAGGAGCTGTTGCCTACATGCAAGGTAATTACGCAAAGGCTAAGACAAACTTCGACAAGGCATTGAGTGCAAAAGATAACAACAAAACGAAAAACAATCTTGCTGGTGTTGCCATGGTGCAAGGGGACCGCGCAACCGCTAAAAAGTTATTGGGTCAAGTAAAGGAAAAAAATGCAGAAGTGAACTACAATAATGCGATTATAGCGGTTTTGGAAGGTAACTATAGCAATGCCGTTAGCGGTTTTGGATCGGCTTCATTCAACAAGGCTTTAGCCCAAGTGTTGGTAGGAACTTTAGACGAAGCAAGCAAAACATTGGCAGATAGCAAAGATAAAGATGCTGCAGATGCTCATTATTTGAAAGCCATCATTGCTGCTCGTTCGAACGCAGGGGTTGATGCAGTGGTTAGCAGCTTGAAGTCTGCGATAGCTAAAGACGCTAAGCTACGCGAGAAGGCAGCAAAAGACCGTGAATTTATCAAGTTCATGGAAGATGCCACTTTTAGTGCTGCTGTTAAATAAATTTCCTCGATTAATTATTTTGGAAACCCTCCCTCGCGGAGGGTTTTTTGTTGATATAAATATTCCTGCTCATATTGCCCTGGTGTAGGAATGGCTTGCCATTGGCATTGTAGCGCTTGCATGTCCATCAGCGTAGAGTATCCGCAAAAACTTAGAACCGTTTGCGCTGATCTTAAAATCTTATCCGATTCTTCCCAATTCGTGATTTGAGGTATACCCTTAGGGATAAATGGGTGCTTACCAATAACAAAATCCAAAGAATTCAGTTCCTGTTCAAAATGCTTAATTAAGATTGGGTGAAAAGCGTCTGGTCCGTTTAATAGCAACACCTTCCATCGTCGTTCGTCAATGCTTGACGGAAAGCGGGAGAGCATCCCTAAATAAAGGTGTGGCATCTTCGGTATGCAGGATAACTTACCAGCCAAGCGCATGGAAATATCATCGGCAATCCAGCACGAATCAAATTGCTGCATCAGTTTTCGATGAATCCATTGAAAAATGAAACCGTATGCTGGGAGAGGTAAAATGCACTGATGAGTAATAAAGATACTTTCCACCTTTTTGCTGATAAAACCATACCGATGGTCGCTTAAGATTAAATCAATTTGTACTTCCTCGAGGAGCTTGGCTACACGTCTTTTTTCAAGTTGAAGATGACGATAAAGTTTGGGGATGCGTCGAATAAAATCGAAGGGTCTAAAGCCTTTTTCAGAAAACAGCAAGGGATAATCGTCGAGCGAATAGTACACCAAATTTGGGAAATAAACGCGGTAAATACCTTCTTGTTTGGGATTGCAAGCAATCATTACCTCATTTTCTTGTTCTAATAAGGTTTCAATCAATGGAATGGATCGGCTTACATGGCCCATGCCCCAATGCAATGCACCGAACAGAATTCTTCGATTTCGTAGGTGAGCAATAGCAGAAATTCGATTAATTTTTAGGTCCATTCGCGGGTCTTATGCTTCGAATTGGTTATTTTTGACGACTAAAATAA
This sequence comes from Bacteroidota bacterium, assembly GCA_046046325.1. Lineage (GTDB taxonomy): Bacteria > Bacteroidota > Bacteroidia > Flavobacteriales_D > Crocinitomicaceae > UBA952. The sequence continues at coordinate 8,744 of JBJOJZ010000116.1, read as the reverse complement.
AACAAATGAACGAAGGAACTGAGTTTTTGAAATACGCTACAAAGCACCATGGAATTAATAGCCTTCATATGGGCCACTACATTGAATCTTCCATGACCCCCTACATTATTGAAGAACGTCCAATGAATATGACTCAAATGGATGTGTTTTCCCGATTAATGATGGATAGAATTATCTTTTTAGGTACAGGTATCAACGACCAAGTAGCGAACATTATCAATGCTCAATTATTGTTTTTGGAGTCCTTGGATGCGAAAAAAGACATTCAAATTTATATGAATTCTCCTGGCGGTTCAGTTTATGCCGGTTTAGGTATTTATGACACGATGCAATACATTCGTCCTGATGTTGCAACAATTTGTACTGGAATCGCCGCTTCCATGGGTGCAGTCCTGTTGTGTGCGGGTGCAGAAGGAAAGCGTAGTGCCCTGAAACATGCGCGTGTTATGATCCATCAACCGCTTGGAGGTGCTCAGGGTCAAGCTTCGGATATTGAGATTACAGCCCGTGAAATTCAGAAATTAAAGAAAGAGTTGTACGATATTATTGCGCACCATTCCAAGCAAGAATATGACAAGGTTTACGCAGATTCCGACCGTGATTATTGGATGACTTCTGAAGAAGCAAAAGCTTACGGAATGGTGGATGAGGTGTTGATCCGTAACCCAAAATAAGATGCCGTCGAAAAAGGAATGTTCTTTTTGCGGGAAAGAAGTTAATCCACCGAATGTACTGATTTCAGGCATATCTGCACTGATTTGTGATGAATGTGTTGTTCAGGCGGGAAGGATTGTTGATTCTGAACGAAAGAAACCAACCATGGCTTCTGATCAAAGTGCATTTAAAACACTTAGACCTAAAGAATTAAATGCGCTTTTAGATGATTATGTTATCGGTCAGAACGAAGCAAAAAAAGTCTTGAGTGTAGCCGTTTACAATCACTACAAACGAATTTTGAACCCAAGTTCCAAGGATGAGGTGGAAATTGAAAAATCCAACATCGTCCTCGTCGGAAGAACCGGTACAGGAAAAACCCTATTAGCTAAGACGATTGCGAGAATGCTAGACGTTCCTTTCTGCATCGCCGATGCCACCGTTTTAACTGAGGCAGGTTATGTTGGGGAAGACGTCGAGAATATTTTGGTACGCTTACTTCAAGCTTCGGATTACGATGTAGAAAGAGCTCAACGAGGCATCGTGTTCATCGATGAAATCGATAAAATAGCACGTAAACGAGATAATCCTTCTATTACGCGGGATGTCTCCGGAGAAGGGGTGCAACAAGCACTTTTAAAGCTTTTAGAAGGAACGGTGGTGAACGTTCCACCGCAAGGAGGACGGAAGCATCCAGATCAGAAAATGATTCAGGTCGATACGAAAAACATCCTATTCATCTGTGGTGGGGCATTCGATGGGATTGAAAAGTTAATCGCAAATCGCGTCAACAAAAGCACCATAGGATTTTCTTCATTGGAAAATAAGCGCATTGATAAGGAAGATTTATTGAGCAACATTTCTCCTTTGGATTTAAAGTCTTACGGATTAATTCCCGAATTAATCGGTCGTTTTCCGGTACTTTCCTACCTAACCCCTTTGGATCGTGACGCCCTCAAACGTATTCTTACTGAACCTAAGAATGCCCTTATGAAACAATTTGTGCGCATGTTCGAAATTGACGGCGTTAAACTGACTTTTGACCAAGAAGTGTTGGACTTTGTGGTGGATAAAGCAATTGAGTTTCAGTTAGGAGCAAGGGGATTGAGGTCCATTGTAGAGGCCATTTTTATGGATGCGATGTACGAGTTTCCTTCAAGCTCGAAGAAAAAGTTGCACATTGACGAGCATTATGCCCGTACAGTATTTGATAAAACCAATATTAAAAGGCTTACAGCTGCCTAGTTGAATTTTAAAATAAATAAGAGAATGAAAACACTACAATTTCGCGAAGCACTGCGTGAGGCAATGTCCGAAGAGATGCGCAGAGATCCATCGGTATTTCTTTTAGGGGAAGAAGTTGCTGAATACAACGGAGCGTATAAGGTTTCGCAAGGGATGTTGGATGAATTCGGTCCTAAGCGTGTAATCGATACCCCCATTGCAGAATTGGGTTTTGCAGGGATTGCCGTAGGGGCATCCATGAACGGTTTGCGGCCAATCGTTGAGTTCATGACCTGGAATTTTGCGATTCTTGCAGCAGACCAAATCATTAATTCTGCCGCTAAAATGTTGCAAATGTCGGGAGGACAATACCATTGCCCCATCGTTTTTCGTGGAGGTAACGGTACGGCGGGACAATTAGCCGCCACGCACTCTCAAAGTTTTGAGGCCTTTTACGCCCATGTTCCCGGATTGAAAGTTATCACTCCCTCAACCCCAGCGGATGCAAAAGGCCTGCTGAAAGCCGCGATTCGCGACGAAGATCCTGTAGTATTTCTCGAATCTGAGAAAATGTACGGTGATAAAGGGGAAGTTCCAGAAGGAGAGTTTATTATTCCTATTGGTGTCGCAGATATTAAACGAAAGGGGAGTGATGTGACGGTGGTTTCTTTTGGTAAAATTATTAAAGTGGCTCATGAGGCTGCCGAAATTCTTGCGAAAGAGAATATCCATATTGAAATCATTGATTTGCGAACCATCCGCCCCATTGATTACGCATGTGTGGTTAATTCTATTAAAAAGACCAATCGTTGCGTTGTTTTAGAAGAATCTTGGCCGCTTGCCAGCATTTCTTCAGAGATTGCTTACCATTTGCAACGCTATGCCTTCGATTATTTGGATGCACCGGTGGAAAGAGTTACTCAAACCGATACGCCTTTCGCATTCTCTCCGACGCTGATCGATGAGGCACTTCCGAATGTGGATCGCCTGATTAAGGCCGTGAAAAGAACCTTATATAAGTAAAGATTATTTCAGTTTAAAAAACAAAAAGGGGCCGAAGCCCCTTTTTTGTTTTTTTAATTATTCTTTAATTAGCGCTAACTGTAAAGAAATAGATTTCATCGTTTAATTTTCAGTTCTGTTTTAATTTAAAGGTTCCTGAATGAGGTTGAGCCACAGGAAACTGGGTTGTGTTAAAAAATCCATCCAGAATATACTTTCCTTTCTTTTTACTAATTTGTCCCTGAATCGTAACTGGACCACCTTGATATAAAAGTGGTAAGTATAAAAATGTGCCCATTACTGAACATTCGTTACGACTAATATTGGTGCCGTTAATTACCAAATAGGATGACGTCACTTCAGTTAATTGCATCGTTTGATTCGGTAGTAGGACACCTTGCGATGTTACAAATTCACCAGTATAAGTCCCTAAGGGCAATTTATTACAAACCTTTTCTTTCGAGCAGCTAGCAAAAAAAAGAATAAGTAAAATTTGTATTCGGTATAGATTGTTTTTTTTCATACTTTTTTCTAAGTTAAAAAAAAAAGGGACCGAAGTCCCTTTCCTTTCTTAAAAATCCTCCTTAAATAATAACCAGTTGTCGGCTTGCCGTTGTTCCATTCACTCCAATTACTTTCACAGAGTACAATCCTGATGGAAGGTCTAATACTTCGGTGGTTTGTGTGTTAAAAATTTTCTTTGTCAAAATCACACTTCCCATTTGGTTGACAATGATTAATTGAGAAGCAGCTCCTTTCCACTTGATGCGAACGTCTCCGTCAGAAGGATTAGGTGATAGGAATAAACTTACATCCATCAACGAAATCGTGTTTGCGGTGGTTTCGTTTTCTACTACGAAGTCCATTTCAGTTACACATCCATTGGCATCCGTTATGGTAACCGTGTAAGTTCCAGCTTCCAACTCTCCGATGTTCTGAGTGGTAGCACCATTAGACCATTCAAATGTATATCCAGGAGTCCCTCCGTTAACCGTAAGTTTGATTTTTCCATCGTTGTTGCCAAAATCTGCATCGATGTCAGCGGTGATTTCCAAAGCTTGCGGTTCCGTTACGTAAAAGTGGCCAAAGGTGCTGCATCCGTTGATATCCGTCACGGTTACTTGGTAGTTTCCAGCGGCAAGGTTGGAAACCGTACTCCCTGTTGCTCCGTTGTTCCAGGTGTACGTATAGGTTGGGTTTCCTTGTGCAGCGGTTACATTGATGGATCCGTTATCTCCTCCGTTGCAGATTACGTTGTGTACAATACTGTTATCGATTACCGGTGTAGAATTGTGAATTGCCATGTTTTGAGAAAGTGTACACCCATGTGCATCGATGACCGTTACAGCATAGTTACCAGAGTTTAATCCCGTATTATTAACACCGGTCGCTCCATTACTCCAAACGTATTGGTAAGGCTCCTGACCGTTGGAAGGACTTAGGGCAATGCTTCCCTCACCCTCAACACATCCGTTGTGCGTATGAATGGTTAAATCTAAGGTATTAGGTGCTTGCAAAGCTGCTTGCACTGCGTCGAAAGCATTAAGTCTTCCTGCCCCTAAAAGTCCTGCATAGGAAGGATTCACGGCATCGATGTTATGCGCAGTATTTTTAAGGATGGTCTCGATTTGATCATTGCTTAAGCACGGATTTGCACTTAACATGAGAGCAACCGTACCTGTAACAAATGGAGCGGCTAATGAAGACCCAGACGCCGTTCCATAATGGGTTGCATCCAACGGTATATTGATATCAAAACCTGGTGCACTTAAGTCAACTCGACCGTTGTGTTGATGCGCTGTAGAAGGATCTCCAATAATTGCCTCGTGGTTATCGTGATCTCCGATGCTCGTTACAGCAAATACTCGATCGTAGGCTGCGGGATAGGTTAATGCACTTGCATCTCCGCAAGTAGTTCCGTTACCTGCTGCTGCAATGATAAAGGTTCCGTTGCTATATACCTCATCTATTACCGCTTGTTCAAATGAGCTGGGAGTACATCCAGAAAACCAACTGATGTTGATTACATCAATTCCTGCATACGTGGCAACTAGAAGTTCATTGAAGTCCATTTTATAAAACGCGATGGAAGAATTGAATCCAATAGAACTGCTTCCAACAAAATTCTCGGTATTTCCTGCTGCGAGGCTCGCAACCGCTGTTCCGTGATCGGGAGATAAACTGTTGTTGCTATCGTAATAGGTGATTTTCCCGGCCAATTCCTCGTGCGATGGATTCAAGTTCTCATCGCTGATCCCCACAACAAATGCACTGCTGGAATGCGAAAGGTCCCAAGCTTGCGGAGCTTTGATCAGGTCAAGGGCATAGTTTGAACCAAAGGCCGCATGGTAATCGTTGGGAATATAGAGGGTGTGGTATTCAGGAGCACGTTCAATTTCAGCGACAAGGTTCGGAAAGTTTCTTAAAGTTTGCGTTAAGGTGTTTTCGTCGCAAGCGCATTCAAACGACACAACGTTCAATAATTGTTCGTTTTTTGAATTGGGCAATGCCTGAGCAACGTGGGTAACTCCCACTTGATTCAAAGCACTGGCAAATGTACCGTTAGCGGCACCAATGGTTCCATTGGGAAGAACGCTTGGCATTTGCACATCGTCATAAATTCGTGCCCAAACAGCGCTGTTTTGAGCGTTTGCGCTTAAAGCGCTTAATCCTAGCATTCCTGCTAATAAGATTCCGAGGTTGTTTTGCTTTTTCATGTTATTCGTTTTTAAAATTGTTTTTCCGTTTTCTGAGACAAAGATGGTGGGGGTATAATAATCGATGCCCTAACTTGTTGATTTTGTGGTGTTAAATACCATCAACTACGCGCCAATCACTACGTATTTGTACGTTAAGCGGGTGATTTTCTACGTAGTTATAACGAATTCCTATCGTAAAGCTCGTCGGTAAAGAACGATGGATATGACGCCGAAAAGGAGGTTAGGAATCCATACGGCAATTGCCGCAGGTATGCCCAAGTTTAAAGCCGAAACGGCCATAATTTTCATGGAGAAGATGTAGACGAAAACAAAAGCGAGTCCAATGGCCACGTTCATTCCGATACCGCCTCGTCGCTTTCGGGATGCGACAGAAAATCCAATAAGGGTCAGGATATAGGTAGCGAAGGGATATGAGTTTCTTTGGTGAAGTTCAATTTCATAGAATGGCACCCTTGAGGACCCTTTATTTTTTTCTTTTGCAATCATGCGCACCAATTCAGGCGAGGTCATGGTTTCTGCCACATTTTCGCGTTGTGCCATTTCTTGGATGGAAAAATTGAAAACCGTATCCATTTCGCGAACATGGCGCAATGTGCCTCTCGGGAATTTAAGTTCCTTTATATAAACGTGATACAACTTCCATTGATTAGAGTTTGGGAGGTTTTTAGCGGTATTGGCTTTTAGAAAAAACACGGGTTTTCCGGTACTATCCCACCGTTGTACCATTAGGTTAGATACTCTTCCTTCATCGTTGGTATAATTGGAAAAATAAACGGTGGTACGGTTAGGGTAATCAGCATGGTAATTTTCCACGGTCATAACGTCGCGGTAGTATTTTTCTTCAAATCCAAGGCGTAGTTTGTTGGCATTGGGTACAATATAATGGTTCAGCATAAGGGAAATAACCATTAATACCGTGGCGGAGAGCATGTAAGGCCTAAGAAAACGAAGCATGGGTTTCCCCGAATAGAACATCGGGACCAACTCCGTGTCTTGTGCCAGTTTCGCAGTGAACCAAATTACGGAGATGAATACGATCATGGAGGAAAACATGTTCCCGTGGAACAGGAAAAAACTCAAATAATATTCGAAAATGATGGCGCTTACAGGAGCTTTATTGGAGATGAACTCGCTTAATTTTTCGGAGACGTCAAACACCATAGCGAAGAGCATGATGATTCCTAGCATGAAGAAAAAGGTGCTTAGGAATTTTCGAATAATGTACTTATCCAGGATGCTCAACATTTATAAGCGTCGTTTCAAGGTTGGAATTAATTGGTTCTTCCATGCATTAAAGGTTCCTGCTTCAATTTTTTCCCGCGCCTCCCTCATCAATTCGAGGTAAAAAGCCAAATTGTGCAAGGTAGCTAATTGCAGTCCTAAATTCTCCTGCGTTCTGAACAAATGCCGCAAATAGGCTTTCGTGTAATAATGATCGCTGGCCAAGGTGGAGCTTATATCTATGGGGGAGAAATCAAATTCCCATTGCTTGTTTTTGATATTGATATTCCCCTCACGGGTGTATAGCAATCCGTGTCGAGCATTCCTACTAGGTAAAACGCAATCGAACATGTCGATTCCTAAGCCTATGCACTCCAGCAAATTCCAAGGGGTGCCAACACCCATCAAGTAACGGGCTTTTTCAGCGGGAAGAATCTCCGTAACAATTTCAGTCATTGCGTACAGTTCTTCCTCGGGTTCTCCTACCGATAGACCACCAATGGCTATACCAACCTCGCCGTATTCTGACATGAATTCCGCGGATTCTTTACGTAAATCCTCGTACACCGAACCCTGGACAATAGGAAACAAGGTCTGCTGGTGTCCGTATTTAGCTTCCGTATGGTTCATTTGTTGTATACAGCGCAAAAGCCAGTCATGGGTGAGTTTTAGAGACTTTTTCGCATACCCGTATTCGCATGGAAAGGGGGTGCATTCGTCAAATGCCATGATGATATCGGCCCCAATCGTGCGTTGCACATCGATGGCGGACTCCGGCGTAAACCAATGGTAACTTCCGTCAAGATGGCTTTGGAATCGCACTCCTTCTTCGGTGATTTTTCGGGAGTTGGACAAGGAATACACCTGGTAGCCACCGCTGTCGGTTAAGATGGGACCGTCCCAATGCATAAAATTATGCAAGCCCCCAGCGGCTTCCATAACCTCCATTCCTGGACGCATGTACAAATGATAGGTGTTTCCGAGGATGATTTGGGCCTTTATACTTTCCTTTAGTTCTTTCTGTTGAATACCTTTTACCGTAGCGGAGGTTCCCACCGGCATAAAGATTGGTGTTTCAATGACTCCATGGTCCGTATGCAATTTACCCCTTCTTGCTTTGCTTTGGGGGTCAACGGTGAGCTTTTCAAAGTGCATAAGGATGTTAATAAATTTCAACCGCAAAGATACAGCTATTTGTTTTCCTGTCCCATCTTTGCATTTTTGCCCTGATGCAATCCCTGTTGCCTTACCTTTTGATTTTTTATTATACCTCCTTGGCAATTCATGGGGCGTTCGTGGTATTTTTTTACGCACGTTTTTTTCGAATTAAAACGGTCATTTCGCAGGACTGCGTTGCTGATTTACCTCCGCTAAGTGTTCTAATCGCTGCCAGAAACGAATCGGAGAATCTGTACGAGTTATTACCGAAAGTCATGGAACAAGACTACCCTTGTTTTGAGGTGGTGGTGGTGAACAATCAATCTACCGATGAAAGCATTTGGCTCTTAAAGGCCTATGAAAGGCAATTCCCCAATTTAAAAATAGTTCAATTGGAGAAAAGTCGACACCTTCGGCCCGGTAAAAAACTACCATTAACTTTAGCAATTAAAGCAGCAAAATACGATCACTTTGTTTTCACGGATGCCGATTGCATGCCTGCCTCAAGAAATTGGCTGCGCGCAATGGCTCAAGGGTTTGTGAAAGGAAAAGATATCGTGATGGGTTACGGTCCCCATCGTAAAAAGCCAGGATTCCTCAACCGTTTGATTCGCTTCGATACGGCCATCATTGCCATGAATTACGCATCGTTTGCCTTGGCGAAAGTTCCCTACATGGGCGTTGGTAGAAACTTGGCCTATTCGAGAAAGGTATTTGACAGCGTAGGAGGTTTCAAGTCACATTACCATTTAGTTTCGGGCGATG
>JBJOJZ010000082.1:0-10764 GCA_046046325.1 Bacteroidota bacterium | reverse complement strand
CCTTAAAACGCTTCAGCGAACATGTTTATCATCTGTGCATATTCGATGTAATGATGCCAAAAAAAGATGGATTTACCTTGGCTAAGGATATTCGAAGTATTAACAAGGATATACCTATTTTATTTCTATCGGCTAAAGCAATGACAGAGGATAAGATTGAAGGATTTAACGCGGGAGGCGACGATTATTTAACCAAACCATTCGCTGCCGAAGAATTGAGCTTGAGGGTGCGGTCCTTATTGAAGAGGGTGAACATTCAAACGGAACAACCTGAAGAAAAAATCTTAAAAATTGGTTCGTTTCAATTAGATACTGAAAACCTCAAATTACGGCAGAACGAAGTTGAAACCGGTCTTACAAAAAAGGAAGTACAAATTCTAAAACTTTTGTTCAAATTTCAAAATCAAGTGCTCCCACGCGACGTCATTCTCAATACCGTTTGGGGTCAGGACGATTACTTTGTGGGGCGCAGCTTGGATGTGTTTATTACGAAGCTAAGAAAATACCTAAGGCCCGACCCGAACATTAGTATCTTAAATATCCACGGGGTTGGTTTCAAAATGGAGGTCAAGGAATGATCCTGCATCTCGAGACATCAACGCAAATTTGTTCTGTAGCCCTTTCCGATCAAGGTCAGCTTATTGCACTTGAAGAATCCAATTCTGAACAATATGTTCATGGAGAACAATTGACCTTATACATTCAAAGTGTACTTTCTATGGCCAAGATTTCACCGAATCAACTCAAGGCTATATCCGTTGCAAAAGGCCCAGGTTCCTACACAGGTTTGCGCATTGGAATGGCTACGGCTAAGGGCTTAGCCGTGGGATTGAATCTTCCGATTTTTGGGGTTTCATCGCTGGAAAGCCTCTTGTCTTTGGCCCGACAAAAATATGGATTGGCTACTTTCGCAGCTGCTTTGCCTGCTAGGGCTTCCGAGGTTTTTCTACGGGTTCAATCCGATAAAGCAGTTCTAGTCGATGACCAAGCTGTTGATTTGGATACTTTTCATTGGAGCATGGATCGGCCATCGGTGATAGTGGGTGCTGCTGGTCAGCAACTCTATGGCTATCTGGGCCACCCTGAATGTACAGTGGATGAATCGGTGGTGCCATCTGCAGCGGGTCAAATCAATCTTGTATGGATGCGATACTTAGCGGGACAGTCTGATGCATTAAATGAACTTTCGCCAAATTATACCAAACCGTGTTTTATCGCCGAAAAGAAAAGCTGATTACGCAATTTTTTTTCGCCGAGTACGCTAATCCCACTTCCTTTATTAACTTTGTACAAAGTTTGTGGAAATGCCATCAAAAATAGAGGCTCAAATCGATCGAATTCATGCGATTTTCATGGGTTTGAAGACGAGTTTAATTCAGGAAAGAGAAAGGGTTTCGGCTCTGAAAATGGACTTGAATAAGGCATCTGAGGCTTTGGAGCTGGTGAAATTGCAGAATGCTGAATTGACAAGTCAACTTAATGCAATACAAAATGCCCAACCCACAAACCAGCAGGTCATCATGGAAGCACAGCCCGGCTTATCGCATAGACGGGAAGACGAAATTGATGCATTGGTAAATGAAATAGAATTTTGCATTCAACAGTTAAAAGATAAAAATGCCTAAGGTCTCATTGAAGTTAGAAATTGCTGGAAGAACTTATCCGATTTCGGTTCTGGAAACGGAGCAGGAGCGAGTTCTTGAAGCCTCTAAGACCTTGAATGATGCCATTAACGCCCTGAAGAAACAATACGCAGTGAACGACCTGCAAGATCTTATGGCCATGGCATCCTTGCAGTTGATTTTGAAGTCCAATCAAAATCATCAAGGCGAACTTAACCAACTGGAACGCAAACTCGAAAACCTCGAAAAAGAGTTTTCGAACCTTTAATTTCACTGACCTTTCCTGCGCTTTTATGAACTTAAAAAGGCAAAGAAATGGATGTTGTATCGATTATTTTAGGATTAGCAATTGGTGGAGGTGGTGCCTATGCAGCGCTTAACGTTTTATCTGGTAATTCTGTAAAAAAGAAGTTAGCGGAAGCCGCAGAAGAGGCTGAACGCATCAAAAAAGAAAAAATGCTTCAAGCGAAGGAGAATTTTCTAAAGCTGAAAGAAGAGCATGAATCAACCATTAAAGACCGTGAGCGAAAAATGCAGTCCAATGAAGACCGCATTCGAGGAAAGGAGAATTCACTCAACCAAAAATTGGAAGAAGCCAACCGTAAAGAGAAAGAACTAGAGCGTCTCAAAGAGGAAACAGAACAACGGAACCAAGCCATTGCGAACCGCAACGTTGAACTCGAAAAACTTCAGCAGAAACGTGTTGCTGAACTATCTAAAATCAGCGGAATGTCGGCAGAAGAGGCAAAGAAAACCATGATGGAGGCCCTTGTGGATGAAGCAAGAACTGGAGCCATGGCACAAATTAAAGAAATTGCTGAAGAAGCTAAATTGAACGCCAATAAAGAGGCTCGAAGGATTGTGATTCAAACCATTCAACGTGTGGCTACCGAACAAGCAGTCGAGAATGCCGTTACCGTTTTCAACATTGAATCCGATGAGGTAAAAGGCCGTATCATTGGGCGTGAAGGACGTAACATACGAGCAATTGAAGCAGCAACGGGAGTTGAAATCATCGTAGATGATACCCCAGAGGCCATTATCCTTTCTTGTTTTGATCCGGTTCGACGTGAAATCGCACGCTTGTCGTTACATCAATTGGTTTCAGATGGTAGAATTCATCCCGCCAGAATTGAAGAGGTAGTTGCCAAAACGAAAAAGCAATTGCAAGAGGAAATCAATGAAATTGGTAGGAGAACTTGCATCGATTTAGGTATTCATGGCCTGCACCCTGAACTGATGCGAATGGTTGGACGGATGAAATACCGTTCTTCCTATGGGCAAAACTTGCTCCAACACTCGCGGGAGGTTGCAAACCTGTGCGCGATAATGGCCGCAGAACTCGGTTTAAACGTCAAACTCGCCAAAAGAGCTGGATTACTCCACGACATCGGTAAAGTTCCTGACGATGAGCCCGAATTGCCGCATGCTATTTTAGGAATGAAGTTGGCCGAGAAATACGGAGAAAAAGCGGAAGTGGTCAATGCCATCGGTGCCCACCACGATGAAATTGAAATGAAAACGTTGATTTCTCCAATCGTACAAGTTTGCGATGCCATCTCCGGTGCACGTCCCGGCGCACGTCGTGAAATTGTCGAGGCGTATATCAAGCGAATCAAGGAATTGGAAAACCTTGCCTTGTCGTATGACGGGGTAGGTAGTGCCTATGCCATTCAAGCGGGACGCGAACTTCGTGTCTTAGTCGAAGCCGAGAAGGTGAGCGATGAAAAAGCAGATGAATTATCCTTTACCATTTCTCAACGAATTCAAACGGAAATGACCTATCCAGGACAGGTTAAAGTAACCGTAATTCGCGAAAAACGTTCGGTCAATTTTGCCAAATAATTTATGCTCGACAAGCACCTCAAAATAATTGCAGGGCCTTGTAGCGCAGAGACACCAATCCAAGTTAGGCAGATTGCTGAATCCCTGTCGGGGATGGATTTATATGCTTTTCGTGCAGGAATATGGAAACCACGCACCCAACCGGGAGCGTTTGAAGGTGCAGGTGCCGAAGGCTTACTTTGGCTCAAAGAAGCATGTGAAGAGTTTGGTTTTTCTCCCATTACTGAGGTTGCAAGCACTGCTCATGTTGAAGCAGTACTTAAGGCAGGTTTTGATAAAGTGTGGATTGGTGCTCGGTCCACGTCTAATCCTTTTTCGGTCCAGGAATTGGCCGATGCCTTGCAAGGAACTTCGACAACCGTGCTTATAAAAAATCCAACGAATCCAGATGTTAAACTTTGGATTGGGGGCATTGAACGACTGTACAAAGCAGGCATCAAAGACATCATTGCCGTGCATCGAGGTTTTTCAACCTACGATAAACAACGCTACCGAAACCTCCCCAATTGGCAACTTCCTATTGCATTGCGTCAGGCTTTTCCCCAAGTTGAGCTTCTGTGCGATCCTTCCCACATTACGGGTAAAGCAGCTAACGTACCTATGGTGGCGCAAATGGCCGTGGACCTTAAGTTTGACGGGTTAATGGTAGAAGTTCATTCGAATCCTGAGCATGCATGGACAGATGCCAAACAACAAATAACTCCCATAGAATTAAGGCAACTTCTTTCAGGATTGAAGTACCGTAGCCGTTTGGAATTAGACAAAGAAGAACTTCGTGGTCTGCGCGCTGAACTTTCGGTATTGGATGAACAGTTGATTCGATTACTCGCTAAACGAATGGGGATATCTGAAGCCATTGGTCATTACAAAAACACCCACCAACTTGCGATATTCCAAACGTCTCAGTGGGAAGAATCCTTAACTAAATTTCTTCAAATGGCAGGAGAAATGGAAATATCACCGGAGTTTGCCAAAGAGCTTTTTACCCTTATACATCAAGAGTCTATAGAAACCCAATCGCGCATTCTAACAAAGAAAAACGATCATGGTTCTCATCAATCCTAGTAAACTTAGTCAAAATTTCGTGGCTCCAATTGCTAAAAGCCACCTTCAGCGCGAATTGCTCTTGGCCGCATGTTCCAATGAAGAGTCGGTATTAGTAGGCAATTTAACTCAAATCCCCGACGATGCACTACATGCTCTGGTGCTAATTGAATCCTTGGGTTGTACGGTCGATCGTTCTGACAACCAATGGAAAATTACGCCTCCCCGAAGCATGCAGAAATTCAAGCGCATTGAACTGCATGTTGGAGAATCGGGATTTTTATTGCGGTCAATCATATCCGTTGGTTTTTTGTTCAGCGAAGAGTTAATTCTTCATGCATCAGGTACCTTGCTAGACCGCAATTTACAGGGCCTCGCTCGGGATTTTATGGACCTGGGCATCCATCAAATTTCATCCGAAGGAGCTTGGCCTTTGGTATTACGGAAAGATAGGGATTTCAGCGTAAATACAACATTGGATGTATCTATGACCTCGCAAACTGCCTCGGGAGCCTTAATAGCTATGGCCGCAGCGAAAGGGAAATATGAGGTGTTTTTGGAAAATCCGGTGAGTAAGCCCTATCTAGAATTCACCTTACAGTGCCTTAGAAGTCGAGGGGTGGAAGCATTGTTAAAAGAAAATGTATGCACCATGAATTCCACGGGCATTCAAGGAGGAACGGTGCAAGTTCAAGGCGATTGGAGCGGGGCGGCCAACCTTTTATGCATGGGAGCAATGTCGGGTCAAGTAAGTGTAAAAGGATTGTTATTAAATTCATTACAGGCCGATGAATTGGTATTGGATGTGCTTCGGAATTATGGGGCTGCTGTTGAAATCGATTCAGAAGGAATTAACGTGGCTAACAAGGAACAAAATCCTTTTCAAGTGGATCTTACCGATGCCCCTGATTTATTCCCTGTTCTTTCGGTGCTTGCCGCTTCTGCAAACGGTGATAGCCGATTAGAGGGAATTCATCGATTGGCAAGTAAAGAATCCGATCGGTTAGCCTCCACGAGAGCATTGTTGGACGTTCTTGGAGTAGTCCATCGAACCGAGGGAAATGGTTTAATAATTCATGGAGGAATGCAGTATCAAGGGGATATTATCAACTCGTTCAAAGACCACCGCATCATTCTCGCAGCGGTAGTTGCCTCCAAGTATTTGAACGAGTCTTTATGGATAAATTCCGTGCAGGAAATAACTAAATCGTTCAAGGGACTCGATTTTTACTAATTTTACCCTGAATTTTAAAATCTATATTATGAAAAAAGTGTTACTAAGCTTGGGCTTTGCCGCCCTCAGCACCTTCACCTTTGCTCAAATGGGGCAAGGTTCCTTTTCCATTGACCCTTACATTGGGGTTCCGAACTGGGCAAATTCCTTGTTGTATAACCAGTACGACGGAAGCGAAATGAACGTTCAAGACTATAAAGTAGTGGGCAGCATGCTTTCTTACGGAGGTCGTTTTGAGTACATGATGAGCGACAAAGTGGGCGTTGGAGCAGATATTAACTATGAGGTATCGGGTTTCTCCTATAAATTTGATGATTACGTTTACGATGCGAATGGTGTTGCTATGCAAGATGTGAACGGGAACTATTTGTATAACACCTTTCAAACCACATACAGCGCAAAAAAGTTACGTGCCATGTTTCGTTTGAATTACCATTTTGTTCAATCGGAGAAAGTGGATATGTACACGGCTTTTGCGGGGGGGTATAAAAATGTGAACCGTGTAAGTGAAACCAACCCTGCAAATTCTTCGGTTACAGATGCTCAATTGAATGGAGCACTTATTCCCGTAGCTTTCAGAATTGCCGTGGGTGCAAAGGTGTATTTCACGCAAAACATCGGTGCCCATGTTGAGCTTGGAGCCTTCGGAGGAGGTCTTCTACAGGCGGGCTTATCCGTTAAGTTCTAACCACGGTTTAAAGAAACGAAAAAGGGGGAAGCACGCTTCCCCCTTTTTTTATTCCGTTCGCTGGAGTTATTGCTCCATGCGCTTGATCAAATTCAAGGCCGATCCCGCTTTAAACCACTCAATTTGCGACTGGTTATACGTGTGGTTGAGAACGATATCATCGTGCGTTCCATTTTCGTGCAGTATGCGCAATGTAAGCGGCTTTTCAGGAGCAAAGGCGGTTAAATCCAAAAAGTCGAACGTATCGTTTTCTTGGATTTTATCATAGTCTCCTTCGTTTGAAAACGTAAGGGCAAGCATACCTTGCTTTTTAAGGTTCGTTTCGTGGATTCGAGCGAAGCTCTTCACGATGACCGCGCTCACGCCCAAATGGCGAGGTTGCATTGCTGCATGCTCGCGAGAAGAGCCTTCTCCGTAATTATGGTCGCCTACAACAATCGAGGCAATACCCGCAGCTTTGTAGGCCCGTTGAACCGCAGGAACTTCACCGTAGGCACCGGTTAATTGGTTTTTAACCTCATTGGCTTTACCGTTGAAGGCATTCTCTGCTCCAATCAATAAGTTATTGGAAATGTTGTCCAAGTGTCCTCGGTACTTCAACCACGGCCCTGCCATAGAAATGTGGTCGGTGGTGCATTTGCCTTTCACTTTAATCAATAAGCGCGCTCCTTGGATATTGTTGCCGTTCCATTCTGGGAAATTATCCAACAATTGCAGGCGTTGCGAGTCCGGAGCAACCAATACTTCAATCGCGCTTCCATCAGAGGCAGGTGCTTGGTATCCGTTGTCCTCAACAGCAAAACCGCGTTGCGGTAATTCATCGCCCGTCGGAGGATTTAATTTAAAGGCAGTTCCATCGCTACCGATCAATGAATCGGTGATGGGGTTAAAACCTAAATCACCTGAAATCGCAAGAGCTGCTACCATTTCTGGGCTAGTAACAAATGCATGCGTATTGGGATTACCATCCGCTCGCTTCGAAAAATTTCGGTTGAACGAATGCACAATCGTGTTTTTCTCCTGTTTTTCTGCCCCAGCACGGTCCCATTGACCAATGCACGGTCCGCAAGCGTTGGTGAAAATTTTGGTCCCCATTTTCTCGAAATCGGATAAGATACCATCGCGTTCGGCAGTGTATCGAACTTGCTCCGACCCTGGATTAATTCCAAATTCGGCCTTGGGAACAACTCCGTGTGCAACAGCTTGTTGAACGATCGATGCAGCCCGCGCCAAATCCTCGTAAGAGGAATTGGTACATGACCCAATCAATCCCCATTCTACCTTTGTTGGCCATCCGTTTTGCTCTGCCTCATGACGCATTTTCGATACTGGAGTTCCACGATCAGGTGTGAAAGGACCGTTAATGTGAGGTTCCAATTCAGAAAGGTTGATTTCGATCAATTGGTCGAAATAGTCTTTAGGATTAGCATACACTTCAGGGTCTCCAGTTAAATGCTCGGCAATAGCATCCGCTGCTGTAACGACGTCTTTACGCCCTGTGGCATTCAAATATCGACGCATCGATTCGTCGTAGCCGAAGGTGGAAGTGGTAGCACCAATTTCTGCCCCCATGTTGCAAATGGTTCCTTTCCCTGTGCAGGACAACGACTCGGCGCCCTCCCCGAAATATTCAACAATGTAACCAGTTCCTCCTTTTACGGTAAGAATATCAGCTACTTTGAGTATAACATCTTTAGCGGATGTCCATCCGTTCAGTTTACCCGTCAAGCGGACCCCAATCAGTTTTGGGAATTTGAGCTCCCACGCCATGCCTGCCATAACATCAACGGCGTCAGCACCTCCAACACCGATGGCAATCATCCCTAAGCCTCCTGCATTCACTGTGTGAGAATCTGTTCCGATCATTAAGCCACCGGGAAACGCATAATTTTCCAACACCACTTGGTGGATGATTCCCGCACCCGGTTTCCAAAATCCAATGCCATACTTATTTGAAATAGAGGCCAAAAAATTGAATACTTCGTTGTTTTGGTTCAAGGAATCTTGCAAGTCCTTGCTCGCTCCAACGCGTGCCTGAATCAAGTGGTCTGCATGTACGGTAGACGGAACAGCAACCCGCTTTTTTCCAGCTTGCATGAATTGCAACAAGGCCATTTGCGCAGTGGCATCTTGCATTGCTACTCGGTCCGGAGCGAAATCTACATAAGACTTTCCTCGTTCGAATGACATTTGTGCCTCGCCATCCCATAAGTGAGCGTACAAAATCTTTTCAGATAAGGTTAAGGGTTTATTCATTACAGCTCTTGCCGCTGCGATGCGTTTCGGGTATTGGCTGTATACCCGTTGTATCATATCTAAGTCAAATACCATCGTTTTATTTTTGTGCGAATTTAAGGTTTTTAAGGCAATTAGTGTATCGTTTTCGGCATTTTTATGGGGAGATTATACCTAAATTTGACCCATGCTAGAAAAGTTAAAGGTCCTTGACTTGTCCACCGTGCTTGCGGGACCTTCGGTTGCCACCTTTTTCGCTGAATTAGGGGCTGAAGTCATCAAGGTTGAACATCCCATCCACCGCGATAGCACTCGGTCGTGGAGAATCCCTGGAGAAAAAGCCGAAGTAACGAGTTATTTTTCGAGCATTAATTATAAGAAAACATTGCGTTTATTAGATCTTTTGAATCCTCAAGATCGCACCGTGTTCCATGAGCTTGTCGTGGAGTCCGATGTGGTTATCATGAATTTTAAGCCAAGCGATTATCCAAAGTTTCAACTGACCGATCAAGATTTGAGAGCGCTGAATCCTCGGCTAATTATCGCTAAAATTTCAGGGTTTGGTGACGAAGCTGACAGGGTTGCCTATGATCTTATTCTTCAAGCCGAAACGGGTTTTATGTCCATGAATGGCGAACCCAATACCCAAGGCTTAAAGATGCCCATCGCACTCATCGATGTGCTGGCCGCCCACCAATTGAAAGAAGCGCTTTTACTAGCCCTCTTGAAGCGCCAACAAACGGGAGAGGGGAGTACGGTAAGCGTTTCCTTGTACGATGCGGCCATTTGCAGCCTAGCCAACCAAGCCTCAGCGTATCTGATGAACGGTTTTATTCCTGAACCCATCGGAAGCCTTCATCCTAACATCGCTCCTTATGGGGAAGTTTTCACTACCAAGGACGGGAAATCGGTCGTTTTCGCTATCGGTACCCAACAACAGTTTACCCAATTGTGTGAAATTTTAGGGATAGCCGATACCGCCCAAGACCCTCGCTTCAATGAAAATGTTCGAAGGGTAGAACATCGACAGGAACTGTTCTTGCTTCTGCAATCTCAAGTGGTTCATATGAACGCGGAGGAGTTGGAAAAGCAGACCCGGGTGCGCCGCGTTCCGATGGGAATAATAAAATCCTTAAACGAGGTGTTTTCACAGCCTCAGGCAAAATCGCTCGTTCGCGAGGAGCAACAAGGCTCCACCTTAACCAAGCGCGTTTCACAAATCGCTTTTCAATGGAAATAAGATGTCCCCAAAACCTCCGAGAATGGGAAGCATATTACCAAGTGCGTTACCTTGAATTAAGGCAACCATGGAATCAAGCTCCTGGTTCAGAAAAAGACCATCTCGAACACCTTGCCGTGCATCTAGCCGCTTATTTAGACGGAAATACGGTAGGGGTGGGACGCTTGGATACCGTTGATGAAACCACTGCGCAGATTCGTTTCATGGCGGTTTCGAAGGGCTATCAAGGTAAGGGCATTGGAAGTGCCATAATGAACCATTTGGAAGAACTTGCATGGAAAAATGGTAAAAAGACAATCATCCTTCATGCCCGAGAGATTGCATTAGATTTTTATGCGAAAGAAGGCTATGAATACGTTCAAAAATCCCACCTTTTGTTCGGAGAAATTCAACATTTTTTAATGCAAAAGAAAAAGGGATAGCCGTTGCCATCCCTTTTCCTAACCCTAAACCTAACGTTATTACAGTACCACGATGCGTTGGGTTCCTGCAATTCCTTCGGCATTTGCCAATCTCACAAAATACGTTCCAACGCTTAATCCTTGTAGGCTGAAGGCGTTGGTTCCTTCAATGTTTTCTCGAACGATTTCGCGTCCGTTTTGGTCTACAACACTCATTTCCGTCATATTTCCGTTCCAAGTTACTTGGCTTGCTCCATTGCTGGGGTTCGGATATACGTTCAAGGTTGCACCGTTTTGCTCTTCGATTCCGCTGATGCTGTTATCCACCAATACCACTTGTGCGTTAGCCGTACAACCGTTGGCATCAAAAACCGTTACATCATAGGTTCCGGCGGTCAAGTTAATTTGATCTTCCGTTACCGCCCCGTTGGACCAAGCAATAAGATAAGCAGGAA
>JBJOJZ010000077.1:0-6444 GCA_046046325.1 Bacteroidota bacterium | reverse complement strand
TTCAACATATTCCGTTGCCGTTCGTTCAGCTCGGTATGCTCGTGTTGTTTCCAAAACTCGTGCTTCTTTAACACCATATCCAGGGAAGCTTGAGTACTCAACAAGGCATTTTTCAGACACATCAAAAACCAGTGCATCCATTCAGTGACATCTCCCTTGCTGTGTTGGACCTTTTGCAACATGGCATAATAGTGCTTCCGCTCTTCCATAATTTGACTGGACATGCTATAAAAGCGATCGGGGGTATTATCGGCACGGGCCAAGAGCAAATCAGAGATGGCTCGAGCGATTCTTCCGTTGCCATCATCGAAAGGATGTATGATGATGAACCAAAAATTAGCGAGTGCTGATTTTATGACGGGATCCAAGCCTTGATCTGTATTGAGCCAAGCGAGAAAGGTATCCATTTCTTCCTTTACATTGACTGCGGGAATTGCCTTATAATGGACGCGCTCTTTACCCATGGCACCAGATACAATTTGCATTTCCTCGGATCGATAGCAACCGACGTCTATTTTATACATTCCGCTATACCCCGTTGGAAACAAGGCCGCATGCCAACCGAATAAGCGTTCATGGGTGAGCGGATTTTTATAGTTCTGCGCTGCATCCAACATCATTTCTACCACACCATCCACGTTTCTTCGAGTAGGTAAATAACCACCCACATTGATTCCGAGCCGTTTGGCTATGGAAGAACGCACGTTTTCATATTCCAAATGTTCTCCCTCTATTTCGGATGTTTTTAAAACATCCATGGTCATTGTAGCAAGCGTTGCTTCTTCTTTTGCGGTGAATCCGAGCATATTCATTTGAGCGAATAACCTACCTTGCAAGTTACGCACCTCCCCAAACAATGCACTTATTTCCTGTTCACGCCAGTAAAATTGGGGCCAATTGGGGTATTGATAGATGTATTTTGAACCAAAATGTTTCATCATGCGGCAAATATATTAATTATTCACCGCATTTTTGCGGATATTAACACATTTTTTCACCGCAAATCAAGATCTTAGCTAAAATCAACCTAGTTTCCTCTATTCATCCTTATAGTCGGTTTGCTCTGTAGGTTTTGTAAACATAATTCTATCCCCTATCCAGGATGTTAAGTTGCCAGCACTGTCCATGAATGAAAATTCTACTTCGTAATGCTTGCTGTCGTCAAAGACAAATGCCCCAGAGCACATGCCATGTCCAACTTTAATTTTGTCCTCCTCAGGTTCAATGTAATAGGTTGTTTCTTTCCCTGTTTTAGAATTTTTTACCGTGGTCTTTACAATGACATCTGAGTTATCTTTTGCTGGATTACTAAAAACAACGTGAATAGAAGGTCCGCAACCATAATAAACGAGTGTCTTTTTTAACTCCTTGGGTTTTTCCGAAAGTTTTGGTTTTTCATTATCTATTTCTTCGACCACTGTATACCTAACTGGTTCATATTCCTGAGTTGTCCTATTGTACTTTTCAAATCGTTCGTATTCCGGAAGGCTGTCAATGAACATGGTATATTCAAATCCTGGTTCTAATGCGGTTTCGGGTTTTAACACCGCTTGAGTCAAATAGAATTGTCCAACACAAACCTCGGTTACCAGCAGTTTTATTTTCTTATTCCCAGTTTTTAGGTAGATCGCGTGTTTTGTGTTAAGCCCTAAAATAACGTGTTGACTTTCCGCATAACCGGTAAGAACGAACATAGAATTTTGATTAATATTCTGACCGCTCGGGAAAACCCAAAGTCCGGTTCCTGCGCAATCTGCGTATACTGTGGCTGTCCAAAAAAGCCCGATTAATAATGTTAGTAGTTGTTTCATAATGGTATATTTAACGGTTTGCAACTACACGAAGGGCGGGGATTTTCAGCACTAAACTTCATATAAA
This sequence comes from Bacteroidota bacterium, assembly GCA_046046325.1. Classification (GTDB taxonomy): domain Bacteria; phylum Bacteroidota; class Bacteroidia; order Flavobacteriales_D; family Crocinitomicaceae; genus UBA952. Next base: position 4,566 of record JBJOJZ010000077.1, on the reverse strand, counting down.
AGCACAAAGATTAAATTTAGCACTTCACTGTCATAGAAGCACGAAGCGCCCGCATTTGCAAAACGGCTGTTACCAGCTGGCGTCATTTCTGTTCTAATAGCCATTTTATTAATTCGTCATTATCCACAATACTCCACGAATGCGGATGTCTACTATTGTCAGGCTTTCTGTAACCTTTATTCTGTGTCGTTATTAATAGAGCTTTTTGATTTCCAAGCCTATTCAATTCGTTAATCATTGCGGAACATTCAGTAGCATTCATACTCGTAAAGTCTTCTCCCCGTTCTTTTAACCACCAATTTATGTCGGGTTCAGTGTAAATTCGTATAGGTATCGTGATTATCTTTTTAATTGCTGTTTGTGTTGTATCAGAAAATGAATAGGGCGAAAGTTTGTAATATTCAGAAAGGTTTGTTGTTGGGCTTCCGCCTGTTTCTTTTTCAAGTCTCTCAATCATATATATACTCTCTTCACAAGCTTCATTACTTTTCGATAGTCTAATGTCTCTTTTAGCAGAATTATAAAACCTTTCAAAGTCGAGTGGTGGGTCAATTGCGAAAACTGCCGTAGGTTTTACGGTAGAATTTTCAGCATACTTTAATGCACAACTGCCACCAATAGAATATCCGCCAACAAAAAATCTATGGTCTCTAAGTTTGTGCTTAGTAGTTACATCTTTTAATATGCTGTTAAAAGTTTGCTGGCTTAGACTATCTACTCCTAAAGATAGAACACCATCTTGTAAGGTTGGAATAATTGTCAAAATACCATTATGGGCTAACTTTTTTGGCAAGTCTGTTTGTTGTAAAACTCTTTCAGCTGTTTCTCCAAAACCCGGAATAAGGAACAAATAACTGGTACAAGGTAGTTTGGGAGGAGCTATAATTGTGTAAGAGTTTTTTGTTGTATCAGATTTGTCAAGAAAAACTTTTTCTATTTTGAGATTAGACACTTTCTGCCCACTACAATTAATTCCGAAAAGTGAAAAAGTTAGAAATATTAAAAAAAGTCTATTCATAATTTTCCGTTCTTTGTTTATGTTGTGTCGTCCGCTACGCTTGCAGGTAATTTGCTTATAAATGCCATTAAACCTTCCTAAAAAATACCTATGTTGGTACATAAGCGCAGGCTTGTTGTGTATGTACGAATATACGGTTTTGTTGATTTATGCTACCATATTTTTGAAATTCCACAATGGAAAACGCTGCCCCCTTAAATCCATAAGCCTCCGTTAACAGAGAGGACTTGTCCGGTAATGGAGTTGGTCAATATCATTTTTACCTTTGTAAACAGCTAATAAATAGGGAAAATTTAATCGCTGAGGCAACGAACAGAGAACCCACTTTCCTTAGGGCTGAAGCCCTTGTAGACATCGCCACCGCCGTAACTCAGGCTACGGAACCAGGCACTGCCTTCACCGCCATCCGTATTACTCCACCAGTCACCGTAGTCGCCAATGCTGTCGAACGTACCCCCGTAAGCACGGTAACCGCCCGGAAGGCCTGAAAACCCTACCTGATCTGTGCCATTGCCATTCTCTTCCCATCCATGAATTGTTTTCATTCTTTCTCCTGCCACTGCCTCGCCACCCAAATATTCCACCAGTTTATCCCATTCTTTATCGCTTGGAACATGCCAGCCTTTGGGGGCTAATCCGCGCGGGTCGTTCACGGCAAACCAGTTGTAAAGCTTACCATATTTTTCACCATACAACTCGGTATTTTCATAATAACACCAGGCCGGCTTGCCTTGATCTCCGGCACACACCCATTCAGCATCTGTTTTGGCATGAAGTATAGCATCACCATTTCTAAAGGTTTCTACATCTAAATTTTTCTTCATCCAAATTTGATTTCCGATTTTGATTTCTTCCATTGCTCTATTTATAATGTTGTAACCCCCTACTCTTTTAAAAAACGTCCAGCGGGATACGTGTCTACCAATGAACGCTAACGAGCTTATACCTTCCTCAAGCACACCGATTTGGGTGTATAAGCGCAGGTTGGTTGCGTATGTACGAATATACGGTTTTGTTGGTTTATGCTATCAGATTTGCGAATTTTTAAAATTGAAAACACTGCATCCTACATCCACAAGCCTCCGTTCACGGAGAGTACCTGACCGGTGATGGAATTGGCTTCGTTGGACAGCAAGAGTTCCACCATCCTCACAATGCCGTCGGTGTCGCTGAGTTTGGCCACGGGCGTTTTAGCAATGATTTCGGCGCGCATCGCTTCCGGTATTTCGCGGATCATGCCTTCGTCCATGTACCCCGGCGCTATGCAATTCACCGTGATGTTATTGGCAGCCAACTCGGAGGCCATCGTTCGGGTCAAGCCAAACAAGGCGCTTTTTGATGCGGAATAGGCTGCCGTTCCTGGGATTCCGATCTGCGCCACAATCGAGGAAAAGAATACAATGCGACCCCAGTTCTTACTGCGCATTCCGGGAATCAAGCCTTGAGTAATGAAAAAGGGAGCTTCGTAGTTTACGGCATTTACCTTTCGGAATTCTTCGGCACTCACCTTCCAGCTGATGCCTGCACTCGGAATGCCCGCACAATGCAAGACTATATCGCACGCTGACGCCGCCTGAATTAACTGGTCAAGCCCTTCTCGGCTAGAAATGTCGGCTGATACCACGTTAATGCGTTCCGGATACTGTGCTTTCAAGGAATTGAGCGCTTCCATGTTTCGAAACCCATGGAGTACCATGTTGTAGTTCGATAAAAGCATAGCCTTCGCGATGCGCAATCCTATGCCCCCACTCGCTCCTGTTATCAATACCGTTTTTTGCATTATCCGAACTTCCGTTTTGCCAACCAAGCCAAGGGCTTAGCCAACGAATTCTTGATCAAAAGTAGGTATTCTACATCCCTTGCACCAAATTTTCGGTTAAAATCTCCCAATCCTTTCGCATTGCTCCCCCCAAAATCCAACTGGGAACATGTTGGCATTAAAGCCTTCATTGCCTCCACGTGTAAATACACCATTCCCCCTACCTTCATGGCTTCTGGCGTAATAGCACCCTTCAGATAAAGTACCTGACCATTCACCTCCAAATAAGCTGCCGCACCCACCAACTCGCCTTTTTCCCTTAAAGAAAATTGCCTCAACACGCCGCGACGGTTTGCCTCTTCCATCAAGCGTGCTAATATGTTATAATCAGCATCTTTCAAATGGGTAAACTCTGCACCCTTCACCCTTCGAAAAAGGGCAATTAATCCCTCTGGATTCACCAATGTTTCCAGTTCAAACCCCTGCAGAGCTGCTTTTTTATACTGCCGACGGTGATTCTCAGAACATTGAGAAAGCGAGAAGGTTGATAAGTCAAGTACTTGATATCTTCGAATGTGTTCATCAACCGGCGCATTCAACGGAACACCTGCCAATTGCAGGTAAGAAAAACGGTTCGAAAGGCACTGTGCAAGCACCGCTGTTTGATGTTCATTAAAGCCAATAGGAACAAAAGTTCGTGTAAGAAAGGGCATATGCGTATAACTTACCCCAAACTTTTGCTGGGGCACGATTGGATAAATGCCTTCATAATCTCCCAGCACATACCCTTCCCATGCAGGTGCTACTGCATCCAAATACCAGCTCAACATGAAAAAGAAGCCTTCCGGTTGCGCTGCCAAAACAAGTTGATCCCAGCGCTGTTTATCGAGTTGTACATTGCTTATAATCATAAGACCGAAGAAAGCGTTACAAATTCGTGATTTCTATGTTGTTGGGCGATAAACGCTTCCAAAGTACTTAAACCAAACGGCGTTAAGGCCTTGGGATGACCAATGACCACCATGAAGGGCTCGTTGGCTCGCTGCGCCTTGCGCAGGGCCCGGTTCAATTGGGTGGAAAAATACCCATCGGCACTAACACATAAATGATGTGAGCGCGTCAGCAAGTCTTTTTTGGAACCACCGCCTTTGGCAGGAAGTCCATTCCCTATGGGCTTATGTTGACCCGGATTCAGTCGCCCCAGCACAAACAGTTTCCAAAAAAACAGGGGCGAATAGTTCATTGAAGCAATGGGGATTTCTGTAAAAGCACCTTCTGAATCCAACACGGCGGGGTCTTCCGTGAATTTCCAATGCGTTGCGCTGGGTGTTACCGTAAAATCATACTGATACGGGCTCGAAGTGTTCTTCCCTCCTTTAAACACCGAAGAATCGTAGCGAATCCCTACTTTTTTCATGGCCTCCGCTACGGGTGTAAAGGGTTGAGCACACCACCCTCCTGCCCGATAACTTTGTAAGGGATGGGCAAGTATGGAATTCATATACGATGCATATCGTTCAACAATGTGTGAAGCTTCTTCCGCTGAAAAATCCGACAACTTGTAATGCGATAGATCGTGCTGCCAACGCCCGTCCATCCAAACGGACTTCTCCCAATGCGGATGAATGTGTAAGCCCGTTTCATGTCCTTGTGAATCCCAAGTTTGAATTTGCGTTTTTACCTGCTGAAGTTCTTGATGACAATCCGCCTGTTCTTCAAACCTAATTAAACACCCGGCGTCAGGAAAAAAGGTAAAGGGAATGTTGTATTTACTGGCAAGTTTCAACAA
>JBJOJZ010000074.1:0-8500 GCA_046046325.1 Bacteroidota bacterium | reverse complement strand
ATCCTGCACAAAAAATAAAACTAGGTCTAAACAAGCGCTTCCAAAGAAGAGAATTCCTAACATCCAGACAGAACCGGATCCTTCCTTTGTTGGTCCTTGGTAAGAGACCAAAAAGACACCGCAAATAGCTAAAATGATAGGTATTAAGTTATTGAAATTTATGGGGTTGAATTTAGCTATTAAAACGAATAATACCGATAAAGCCATGGACATTTTAACGGCAATGGAGGTGGTGGCAACTCCGTTTTTTTGAGAGCTGATGCCCATAATGACGAAAAGTGAAATAAACAGCACGCCGCACATAAATGCATAGGGGCTTGCATGCATTATTTCTTGGTTTTTCAAGGTGCTTAAGTCGTTAGAAAATAACATTATACCGCAGGTAAATGCGACAAAATAGTTAGCAACTACCGCTTGAAGTGTATCTATTTTAAATACTGGAAATGAACGAAATAGAATGAAAATTAACGTGGATGAAAAAATGCTCAAGAGTAAATCCATGTTATTTGCGTTGGTAATAATATACCGTGTCCGAAGGTCCAAATGGATGCGATCGAATCGGTGTTTTGGTGAGTACAGGGGCACGCATGCCTTCTTTAAATTTGATTGGGCTTACGATTACCCGAGCTTCATCCCAAACGTTGTCGATGATAAAATACTGAAGCGTTCGGCTTCCGCCTTCCACCAAAACACTTAAAATATTTCGACGGTAAAGTTCTTCGAGAATATGCTGTGTGGAGGTTTCGGGGATTTTAATCCACTCGACGTTTTCTTTTTGGGCGCTTTTTACGCGGTTGAACACCAGGGTGGGCGCTTCATCGGAAAATACTCCAACATCAGAAGAGAGTTTCAAATTGCTGTCAATAACGATCCGCGTTGGATTTTTTCCGGAGACTTGACGAACCGTAAGTGATGGATTATCGTTCAAGATGGTATTTCTTCCTACCAATATTCCCGATTCTTCTGCCCTCCATTGATGGACCAGCATTTTTGTTTCAACCGTTGAAATCCAATTGATGCCCGTTTCGTCCTCTTCGCGGTTTCGGTCTAAATATCCGTCTTGTGTTTGAGCCCATTTCAAAATGACGTAGGGTCGTCGTTTTTCATGGAAGGTAAAAAAACGCTTATTCAGTTCCCTGCAGGCTTCTTCCAATACCCCTTCAACCACTTCAATTCCTTCGCGTTGCAAGCGGTCAATGCCCTTGCCCGCAACGGTGGGATTTGAGTCCCTGCTACCGATGACTACTTTTCTGGGTTTTAACTCAATCAGTGAAGCTACGCAAGGCGGTGTTTTTCCAAAATGCGTGCACGGTTCTAAAGAAACGTAGACCGTTGCTCCTTTGATGGCTGCATTATCTCCGACGTTCTTGATCGCCTCTATTTCTGCATGCGGTGCTCCAAAGGCTCTGTGATAACCTTCGCCAAGGATCACCCCGTCTTTAACGATCACGCATCCTACCATGGGGTTAGGTGCTACATGACCTAAACCGAGATAGGCTAAATCAATGCAGCGTTGCATGTAGTGTTCATCAGAATTCACGCTACGAAGTTAGTAATTTCGACGAACTGGGCGATTAATTCGGCTTTACGCCTGCAATTGCCTACCTTTGCACCTTATGGCGCATAAATCAGGTTTCGTGAACATTGTTGGAAGTCCAAATGTGGGAAAGTCCACCTTAATGAACGCTTTGGTGGGCGAAAAACTCTCCATTGTTACGTCGAAGGCTCAGACCACACGCCACCGAATTTTAGGAATCGTTAACGATGACGATTTTCAAATTGTTTTTTCCGATACTCCCGGAGTGGTGAATTCCGCCTACAAGCTGCACGATAACATGATGGAGTATGTTTCGACATCGCTTCAAGACGCGGACGTTTTGTTGTTCGTTACCGACACATTGGAAAAGAAAATGAACCACGAAGAGACTTTGGAGCGGATCAAAAAATTGAAAGTTCCCGTACTTTGCCTGATCAATAAAATTGACCTTTCCAAGCAGGAAATGGTAGCAGAGAGAATCGCTTATTGGCAAAATGAACTTCCTTCCGCCGAGGTTTTTCCCATCTCTGCCCTGCATAAATTTAACCTGGATATCGTTTGGGATCGAATTCGAACCATGATTCCTGAAAGCCCACCATATTACGATAAAGAGGAATTATCTGACCGCCCCATGCGATTTTTTGTCTCGGAAATCATTCGAGAAAAGATATTCAACTTTTGCCAAAAGGAAATTCCCTACAGTTGTCAAATTGAAATAGAACACTACGAAGAAACGCCGCATATTATTAACATTCGCGCGATCATTGTGGTAGAACGTGACTCGCAAAAAGGAATTGTCATTGGAAAGGGTGGTGAAATGCTCAAGAACATTGGAAGGCAAGCACGAATCGATATTCAAAAGTTCTTGGATAAAAAGGTGTTTCTCGAATCGTATGTCAAGGTAGACAAGGATTGGAGATCATCGGAAGCTAAACTAAAAAAATACGGATACTAATGAGCAATATTATTGCAATTGTGGGAAGGCCAAATGTGGGAAAGTCTACCTTATTCAATCGTTTGACAGAATCCCGTGACGCCATAGTTAAAGAAGTGAGCGGTGTTACGCGTGACCGTATCTACGGAAAAGGGGAGTGGAACGGTTATAAATTCTCCGTAATAGATACTGGAGGTTACGCGACCACGAAAGAAGATATTTTCGAGGGCGAAATACGAAAACAAGTGGAATTAGCGGTGGATGAAGCGTCCCTTATTTTATTCATGGTTGACGTTACTACTGGTATCGTAGAAATGGATTTATTGGTGGCAGAACTTTTGCGTAAAAGCCGAAAAAAGGTAATGGTGGTTGCCAATAAAGTCGATTCGAACGATCGTATAGGATTGTCGGCGGAGTTTTATTCCTTCGGATTAGGCGAAGTATTTGATTTAAGCGCTGCCAATGGAGGAGGAACCGGTGACCTGTTGGATGAGGTCGTGGTACATTTGGACAAAGAAGATGAGAACGTCTTGGAACAAGACAGCTTACCCCGAATTGCCATCGTTGGTCGTCCGAACGTGGGGAAATCTTCCATGATTAACGCGTTGACCAATCAAGAGCGAAACATTGTAACTGACATTTCCGGAACCACCAGGGATTCCATTCATACCCGCTATCGTGCCTTTGGTCATGATTTTTTATTAATCGACACTGCGGGAATCCGAAAAAAAGCAAAAGTTACCGAAGATATTGAATACTATTCCGTGCTACGCTCCGTCAGGACCATTGAAAGCAGCGACGTATGCTTTATGATGATCGACGCAGCCGAGGGACTTCAAAAACAGGACTTGTCCATCTATTACATGATCGAGAAAAATTCGAAGGGCGTAGTAGTTTTAGTTAATAAATGGGATTTAGTAGAGAAGGATCAATCGACCATGAAAATCTACGAAGAGAACCTACGAAGAGATTTGGCACCTTTCAACGATGTACCTATTCTCTTTACCTCTACGATCACGAAACAGCGCTTGCACAAGGCCGTTGAAACGGTCATGGAGGTTTTTGCCAACCGAACTAAGAAAATTCCTACTTCGAAGCTGAACGAGGTAATGTTGGAGGTTATCAACAACAATCCTCCTCCAGCTGTTAAAGGGAAATACGTGAAGATTAAGTTTGTTCAGCAATTACCAACGCACGCGCCCTCCTTTGCCTTTTTCTGCAATTTACCGCAATATGTGAACGATTCTTATAAACGTTTTCTTGAGAACAGGTTGCGAGAGTCCTTCAATTTTACGGGAGTTCCTGTAAAAATATTCTTTAGAAAGAAATAATCTTATCTTAAGATATTTACAAAACCAGTAACCACTTTCTTTTCGTCAGTTTCTTTATTGGCATACTGAATGATCCAAGTATAGATTCCTGCTTGTACTTTGGTCCCGTCTGAACCGTAGGTACCATCCCATTCACCTTTGGAATCATTGCTTTCCCATACGGTTTCACCCCAACGGTTGAAGATTTTAAGGTTAAAATTATAAGGGTCGTAACCGGTAGTAAACACGGGAAACCACGTTTGATTGTGCTCGTCTTGGTCAGGTGTGAAGGTATTCGGAACATAATATATCGGATCACTAATCACCGGTAAGCTGACTTCGTAAGATGTGGCACACCCTAGAGCGGTAGATCCTGTCAACGTCACAAGAATGTTTTCGGTAATTCCATTGTAGAAATGAGGGCCTTCAAATTCTGTAGAGGTTTGACCGTCACCAAATTCCCAAAAGTAACTAATTGCACCAATGGTGTTATTGCTAAAATTAATGGTTTCTGAAGTTGATGACAAGACATTAGGAGCAGCCGTAAACGAAGTGTTCGGATAATTCTCCATACAGATGTAATCGGTGTACGTGGTGGTTTCAATGCATCCTTGTAAGTTGTACTGTAGGGTGATGGTATGACAACCAGCGGCCGTGAACATGTAATCAATCACGGATCCCGTTCCTATGGTATTACCGTTCCATAAGTAAGTGTAACTTGCTCCGGGCACAGGGTTCGTTGTGAAATTTACCATGAGTGGATTGCACCCTGTTATGGTATCAGCAACAAAGGATGGTGGAACCGATGGAACCACAATAACATTCATAGAGATAGAATCGGCACATTGGTTTGGATTCGGTGTAAAATCGAACGTAAAAGTTCCTGGGAGTGAACTATCAATCGTGGGAGGGTTCCATGTACCAACGATTACAGGATTATTATTAGAAACCAAAGGGAATACGGGAGGAATATCGCCTTGACAAACCAAAGGCATTGGTGTAAACTGGGGAATAATTAATGGGTTGATGACAATGACCATTGAAGCAGTATCGGAACATTGAAAAGGGTTTGGTGTGAAATTGTAGGTAAAAATACCAGGCTGTTGAGTATTAATGTTCGCTGGCGACCAGTTACCAGTAATAGGAGTAATATTCGTACTTGATGCCGGTAATTGTACCCCTTGGGTAAATTGACATAAGGGACCTATCTGCTGAAACGTAGGATAGGTGTAGTTCAAAATGTTGATGTCCATGGTTGTGGCTACAGCACATTGTCCCGCAGTTGGGGTAAAAGTATACGTGTAGGTTCCTGCAGATGCCGTGGTAATGGTTGGTGGAGCCCAAGTGCCTGTGTACGGTGTTGCGTTGGTAGAAGGATTGGGTAAAACCGGTGGTGCTGAATTGATGCACATAGGGTTTATTTGGGTAAATGTTGGCGTTTCGTTGGGTAGAATGGTAATGTTCATGGTCGCGGGATTCGCGCAAAACTGGGCGGCCGGGGTGAAAGTATGGGTGAAAGTCCCCGGTGATGCTGATGAAATAGTTGGAGGGTTCCATGTACCCGAAATAGCCGTGGGAACATTGTTGGATGTGCCTGGTAGAGCAGGTACAGCACCGTTGTGACAAATGGGATTTATTTGAGTGAAAGCGGGGTTGATCGGGGTATTAACTACAACAAGAGTTGAGGCAGTACCGTTACAATTGGGAGTTGTATAGTTTAATGTGTAGGTGCCACTGTCAAGAGGTGTTGCATTTGGAATAGTAGGGTTTTGAAGGTTTGAGGTAAAACCATTGGGACCCGTCCAAGAATAAGTGGTTGCTCCCGCCGTTGCAGAAAGCGAAATCGTTTGACCAGCGCAATATGGACCCGTATTGCTGGCACTGATGTTGATACCTCCTGCTTGGTAGTTGATCGTTACGTAGCCGTGGTTGTTGTTGTTATTGGCTAGGCAGGTTCCGCCGGCAGGAACTAATGAAGAACCGGCACCACCGCCACCGCCGCCGTTCGCGCCAGTACAGCAACCGTCGTTTCCACCGCCACCGCCGCCATAAAAGCCGCCACCGCCACCACCACCAGAAGCAGTTTGCCACAATCCAGCTTGACCTCCGTTTCCTAAAGTACCTGGCGAACCACCTGGAGGCGTTCCTGCCCAGGGAGTTCCCCCAGCGCCACCCGCGACTTGCGTTCCTCCTTGACCTCCTTGACCATACGTGTTACAGCCCGGGGCTCCGTTATTGCAATTGGCAGCTCCTCCGCAAACCGGCGAAGACCCACCACTGCGACCGCCTCCACCACCTGCCACAATAACACGGTTGGCAAGGGCCGTTCCTCCAATTCGAATGTCCGAGGCACCTCCGCCCCCCCAAGAATTGTAGGCTGCATTTCCATTGGTTGAAGCATGACCGGTTCCTCCGCCGTTCCACCCCCCAGAATTATTTCCGCTAGTCCCCATGCCTCCACAATAAATATTCAGGATTTGCCCCGGAGTTACAGCAATGTTCGCAGTAATTCGAGCGCCATTTCCTCCATTGGCACCTCCGCCTTTTGCTCCAGCAACAATAACGTTTATGGTATATACGCAAGGTGGTACGGTCCAAGTTTGGACGGCACCCGTGTAATTGAACGTAACTGATTGAGAAAATGTTGAAAAGGCTTCTAGACCAATTAGCAGGAGTAACCAATGTTTCATCTATTGCGTTTTAGGGTACACAAATATAATAACGAATCGTTAATGTTTGTCAAAAGAGAATTTTCCAGTTATTTCAGCAAGTTAACATGCCCAACGACTGATTGGTATTCATCGTTTTTTAACACTTTAAAACGAATTCGGTATGTATACGTGCCACTGGGCACTTGGTTGCCGTCATGCCATAATTAGTTTTGACTTTCAACTTTGTTAATTTTGGTTATTTTTGAAGTAAATCTTTGGTTATGAGTCTGACACCTTACAACGGTCCCTGGACAAGAGCGCAAGCTGCCCATTTATTGCGTCGAACGCTTTTTGGGCCTACCCATCAACAGATTTCCCATTTCTCAGGGATTTCAATGAACAATGCCGTAAATCAATTGTTGGCAGTTACCCCGGTTTCACCACCTTTGGCATACGATGCTGGAGAGACGGTAGTTGCACAAGGTCAGCCATGGGTGAGTGCCTTGTATCCGGCTAATCCAGTGAGCAATCAGTTGTGTGAAATGGCACGGGTAAAGTCTCTTTCCGCTTGGTTGATGCGCAACATGAACTATGAAACGGCAAACATTGGTCAGAAAATGTTCTTCTTCTGGCACAACCATTTTGGTGTTTCTTTTTCGTCGGATGCGCGTGCTGCGTATACCTATTTTGAATTATTGCGAAGCAACGGACTCGGTAACATTAAACAGCTAGTTAAAGATGTCACACTCGATCCAAATATGCTTATTTTTCTTAACGGAAATACCAATTCGGAAGCGCATCCCAATGAAAATTACTCTCGTGAGCTTCTTGAACTTTTTACCATTGGTAAAGGCGAGCAAATTGCACCTGGCGACTATTCCAATTATACAGAATTGGACGTGGCTTCGGGAGCCAAAATTTTAAGCGGTTACATTGTGCAAGGGATTCGAAGCTCTTCCGTGACCTCGGCATCGGCAACCTACTTCAATGCGCTTCACGACAGCAGTACCAAAACCTTGTCCTACCATTTCAACAACGCGACGGTTCCCAATGCAGGAGCACAAGAATACAGCAATTACATTGATATTATTTTTCAGCAACCCCAAGTAGCGTATTATCTGTGCAAGAAGTTGTATCGGTTTTTTGTGAATTACGACATCACGAATGACGTGGAGGTTAATATTCTTCCGGAAATGGCACAAACTATGATTGCCAACAATTACGACGTTTTACCGGTACTTCAAGAGTTGTTTACCAGCCAGCATTTTTACGATAACGCCTATTTGGGAAGCATCGTTCGCAGTCCATTGGAGACGGTTTTTAGCATGTTGAACTCTACGGAAACACAGCTTAACGTAAACCTAACCACCGACTATAACGTATATTTTAATATGTTTTTTGCTTGCGGAAATATGGGGCTCGACTATTTGAACCCCGCTAGCGTTGCAGGCTGGGAGGCCTTTTATCTGAGTCCTGCCTTTTCAAGGTTGTGGGTGAATTCTACCACGATTAAATTCCGGTTCGATATTTCCTCAGGTTTAAATGTTTACGGTATTCCGATCAATGGATATACCTTGAAAATAGATCCTATCCCTTTTTTAAATAATTTGAGCATTCCCTCAAGTGCCGATGCAGTGATCGATGATATTTGTGAATTGTTTATCGCGAAACCGGTGGATGCTGCCATGCACAATTCCTTGGTCAATGTCCTTACCAATAATTTGCCCACCTTTGAGTGGACGTTGCAATACAACGATTATTTAGCAAATCCTAATACCCCTGCTTTTGTGGATCCTGTTCGACAAAGGGTCAACTTGGTTTTGGATCGAGTATTCAAAATGCCTCAATATCAAATGTTTTAAAAAACCACCGCTATGAAAAGAAGAGAATTTGTTAAAAATGCAGCCTTAGCATCAGCAAGTCTTCCCTTTATTTCCAATGGTTTTGGAATGCAAGCGATAGGGGAGAAGTTGTTCAATTTTTCAACCGGTGCGGAAGATCGGGTTTTAGTGATGATTCGCCTAAATGGCGGCAATGACGGTTTGAGTACGGTGGTTCCCGTGGACCA
>JBJOJZ010000036.1:0-48932 GCA_046046325.1 Bacteroidota bacterium | reverse complement strand
AATATGTGCAGGAGTGTATGTTGTTACAGTAACGGACGCAAACGGCTGCCAACAGTTGGGCAATGTAACGATCAACCAACCAGCGCTTGCGTTAAGTGCGGCAGTAGTGACAACGAACGAGACATGCAATGGTTCAGGAGACGGTACAATGACCCTAACGCCGAACGGAGGCACGGCTCCTTACACGATCGTTGGAATCACGAATCCATGGGGAGGAGCACCTTCGGTTAATTTTGCGGGAGGCACGAGCACGTGGACGGGAATTTCAGCAGGCACTTACCTTGTCCAAATAACAGATGCCCAAGGGTGCCAAATTACGGTAAGTGGAACCATAACTGAACCAACACCCTTAGCGGTAGCTGTTAACCCATCGAATGTTACTTGCTTTGGTAATAATAACGGTACGATACAGCTGGTTCCATCCGGTGCCACCACGCCGTATACGGTAACATGGAACAGTGGACCCAATTCAGGACCATGCGCCCTTCCGGTGACTTCAGTAATTAATGCCGCTACTTCGTATAACGGCTTATGTCCAGGAGTTTATCAATTTACTGTGAGCGATGCCAACGGCTGTTCTTTGGTGCTTAACGCTACCATAACGGAGCCTACGCCTCTCAGTATTTCACTAACCTCAACCGACGACCCATGTAACAACGGCATTTGCGAGGGAAGTGCAGGGGTTTCTGCTACGGGGGGAACCGCGCCTTACAGTTACGCTTGGACGGGAGGAGCAACCACCGCCTCGGTAAATTCAATATGTGCAGGAGTGTATGTTGTTACAGTAACGGACGCAAACGGCTGCCAACAGTTGGGCAATGTAACGATCAACCAACCAGCGCTTGCGCTAAGTGCGGCAGTAGCTACCACCAATGAAACATGTAATGGTTCAGGAGATGGTACATTAATCGTTACGCCGAATGGCGGAACCGCTCCTTATACAATTGTTGGAGTTACTACGCCTTGGGGAGGCCCTGCGAACATTAACTTTGCTGGAGGAACAAGCACATGGACGGGAATTTCAGCAGGTACCTACCTTATCCAAATAACAGATGCCCAAGGATGCCAAATTACGGTAAGTGGAACGGTTACCGAACCAACACCGTTAGCGGTAGTGCTTACTCCAGTGGATGTTACCTGTTTTGGTGCCAATGACGGTTACGTTGAATTAGGAATTACGGGAGCAACACCGTCTTATACCATTAACTGGATTAATGGGCCAAACAATGGACCTTGTGTGCTTCCATTAAATCAAAACATTTTAGCGGGACCTTCGCCGAATTATACTTCAAGCGGTTTGTGTCCGGGGGTATACGACGTGGTTATCGCCGATGCCAATGGTTGTGATGATACGCTTTCCTTTACGATCAACGAGCCTTCGACAATTATCCTCAACGCGGATTCTGTGGCTGTTTTATGCTACGGGGACTCTTCAGGTCAAGCAAGTGTTGTGGCCATTGGAGGAACGCCGGGTTATACGTACAATTGGACTAATTTGAACGGTAATTTTGTTATACCTTTCCCAACCAATGACACCATCGGAAGCCCTAACCACCCGAATGGAATTCCAACCGGTACATATCAAGTTACAGTAACGGATGCCAATGGATGTACTGCGGTAGAAACCGTTAATATCAATCAACCAGCTACGCCGTTATTGGCTTTAATTGACCACACGGATGAATTGTGTTTCCCGTTACCGAATCAAGCATCTACGGGGACCATTACGGTTGGTGCTAACGGAGGAACAGGGCCGTATACCATCTTTGGGAATAATTTTGTTTGGACAGGCCCAAGCAATATTGTAGCACCGAGCATGATACCTTTCAACCCGCTTACAGGCCAAACAATGACTGGTGTAAGCGCAAACCTTGCAGGAACCTTCTATATCGTGACCGTGACAGACTACCACGGGTGTACTTCTACAGCTTCCGTTGTAGTTGGCAGCCCTGCGGCCTTATCGGTTGTAACTACTCCCACTAATTTGCTTTGCAACGGAGACATGAACGGATCCATAAATATTGCCCCCGCTGGAGGAATATCCCCTTATACCGTAAATTGGCTTTCTGGTCCTACAGGCCCAGGATGTGTTTTGCCTGTTACGTTGAACACAAGTACTAACGTTAGTACACCAAGCACCCTTTGTCCAGGTGCATATACCATTGAGGTGATCGATGCCAACGGATGTAAAGACACTGTGGTTGAGGCAATCAGCGAACCCGCACCTTTGAACATCAATTATTCAGTGAACGATGTATTATGTTACGGCGATTCTTCGGGTCAAATAAGCACTCAAGTTTCGGGAGGAACGGGTCCTTATACGTACAATTGGACCACGCTTTCAACATGGAATGGTATTCTTTATGGTATTCCTTTCCCTGCTGCAGCGAATCAACCTCCGGGCAATCCACCCAACCCGAACCACCCTTTTGGTTTTCCTGCAGGCACCTACATGGTCGTGGTCAATGATGCTAATGGAAATTCCGGAGGATGTACGGACTTCGCGGTAATTACGATAACGCAACCGGCTACTCCGGTAGCAGGGGCACTCACTCCACATGCAGTAGACTGTAATTCAAATGCCACCGGAAGCATTGATATTACGGCTTCAGGAGGAGTTGGGCCTTACACCGTTTCAGGCAATGGACACAACTATACAGGCACGATACTTCTACCAGGGGGAATAATTACAGAAACCGGTTTGATAGCGGGGAACTATTCCTATAATATTACCGATGCAAACGGTTGTACCATTACGTTAAACACTATTGTTTCCCAGCCGGCCCCATTGCTCGTCACCCTTAATAATTCGGTAGATGTTTCGTGCGTTCCTGGTTCATTTAACGGCGAAATTCACCTAGATGTCAATGGAGGTAATGGATATTACAGCTACAATTGGACCACAGCGGCGCTTCCTCCAAATCCTTTGCCGTTGACCACTCCGGTAGGAGGACCTTCGGTTACCAACCTTTATCCGGGGGTATATACTGTGGTTGTAACCGACTTAATGGGATGCCAAGATACGCTTCAAGTTACGATCAACCAAGACCCGGGCTTTACGGTAACAGCAACCGTCGGAGACGTTCAGTGCCATGGAAACAATACAGGATCAATTAATTTAACGTTGAATGGCGGAACCCCTAATTTCACCTTCCAGTGGACAGGTCCTGGAGGGTATAATTCAGTATTCCAAAACATTAGCAGTTTATTTGTTGGGCAATATGACGTGTTGGTTACCGATGGGGCGGGTTGCACCGTGCCCCTCACCGCAACAATTTCAGAACCAAGCTCGGCTCTTACTTCCACCATTATTTCCTCGAATGTGGGTTGTTACGGCGACAATAGCGGATCCATTACGATTACAGCTACCGGCGGCACACCGTTTGCGGCTCCGGCGGCTCCTTACAATTACAACTGGTTCTTGAACGGGCAGCAATATTCCACATCAACGACCTTGAATAATTTATTTTCGGGGGTATATGTTTGTTATATTACGGATGCTAACGGGTGCCTACATACAGAGCAAATAGTAATTTCTCAACCTCCAACGGCTTTAACGTATTCAGCAGTTACAACGGATGTGACATGTTTTGGTGGGTCTGATGGAGCCATTGACATTACCATAAACGGTGGAACAGGGGCGCCTTATAGCTTATTGTGGAACACTGGGCAAACCACCGAGGACCTCGGAAATCTACCGGTGGGCACGTATACTTTAACGATTACCGACAATGGCCCATGCACTATTACCACGGCTCCCATTACCATCACTCAACCAACACCGATTGCCATAACTCCAAGCATTTTGAATGTGGGATGTTTTGGTGAAGCGAGTGGTATGATTACTACTCAAGTCAGTGGTGGGAATGTGAATATTAACTCAGGTTATACCTATCAATGGACCACAGTAAACGGTCTTATTCCCGCAGGTCAATCAACGCTTCCGAACATTGGAAGCACAACGCATCCATTTGGACTAATCCCAGGGGATTATACCTTGGTGGTTACAGACGCTTCTGGATGTACATCCAGTTTAGTCGCAACCGTAGTTCAGCCTTTAGCTCCATTGTATATCGCGAGCACCTACGTTAATGTGAATTGTTTTGGTGACAGTTCGGGAATCATCAATGTCTATGCTGAAGGAGGGACCCTTCCATATAACGTTAGTTGGTCTGGTCCTGTTGCTGGTAATCCTTTCGGATTTGAGATTATGGCGAATCCAGGGACCTTTGATATTTCCGGATTACCCGCAGGAACCTACAACTTCCAAGTAACCGACCAAAACGGGTGTAACCTCTCCGGCGGAGCAGTATTACTTCAGAACAATCGAATCGATACGGTAAATTCAGTAATCAATAACGCATTCTGCGCAGGCACTAATTTAGGTTCTATTTCGGTAGATATTTTCGGTGGAGTTCCAAACACAGTAGGCACCCCTTACAATGTAGTTTGGTCCGGAGTTGATGCTCAAGGAAACAATATTCCGATTTCTTTTACCTCTTATGTGGGTAATACCGTTTCGGCCTTTAATTTACCGGGAGGCACCTATACCCTAACGGTGGTAGACGATTCCAATTGTACCCGCGAATTTGTCTACATTTTGAATGAAATTACCGTCGGCCTTTTGAATATTGCTGATAACGACATTTTGTGTAAGGGACAATGCACTGGAGAAATTGAATTCACTCCAACAGGAGGCAACGCCAATTATTCTATAAGTATTATCAACGTTCAAACACAACTTTCAGAGAATGACACCCTTATAACGCTACAAGATTTATTAACGAACCCGAACGGGGTATTTACACTTGGTGGATTATGTCCTGGAGCGTATTATATTTTAATTTCGGATTCGAATAATTGTACCACCAATTCGGCCGCAATTACCATTACTGAACCAAGTACGGTGTTTACTCCAAGTGTTACGGTTGTTGCCAATAGTGGCTGCAACGATAACGCAGGAATACTTAACGTTCAAGTAATGGGAGGAACTCCTGGATATAACGTTGCATGGCATAATGTGAACGACCCCAATATCAACAACCCCATAGGTATGGAAATCAACCAAAGTCCAGGAAACTATCTCATTACGGGGCTTTCCTCAGGATTTATCGAAGTACTGGTTACAGACAACGTGGGATGTGAAAAAGTTGATACGGTAGAAATTGATGATACCGAGGTAACATTCGCTAATTTTACAGCGGTAGACTCGTCCGGATGTGGGCCTTTTGCGGCACAGTTTACCGATCTATCGTTGGGTGAGAACTTATCGTATTACTGGTCATTCGGGAATGGCATAACTAGTACAGATTCAAACCCTAGCGTGGTGTTTGAGGTGGGAGGCCCCTACGATGTTACGTTAACCGTGACGAACGGGTTTGGCTGTACCTCTACCATGGTTCAACCGGGCTACATTATTGCGTACCCAAGTCCAAATGCCGCCTTTACTACGGTAAGCCCTCAAATTGATTACTACTCCGGTTCCGTTGAATTTGTCAATAATTCGGTCAACGCACAGTTTTACAGTTGGGATTTTGGTTATGCTTCTAGTGGGTCCAACGAAGTGAATCCAAGTTTCCAGTATCCTCAATGGACGGAAGGAAATTATGTCGTTACCTTGACAGCAACAGATACTAACGGGTGTTTCGATATTGCGCAAATGATCATCAGTTCTTCTGAAACGGTGCGTTTAAATGTTCCAAATACAGTAACCATAGATGGAAACAATCTCAACGAGTTGTTCTTCCCTGTATTCTCGAATTTCGATGAGGTTTCGGACTTTACCTTTACCATCTTTAATCGTTGGGGTGAGTTGATTTATGAAACGAAAGATATTCAAGGCGCTTGGGACGGTAAATCCAACAAAGGTCGAGACGTTCAAGATGGCACGTACATTTGGAAAGTGGTATACAAGGATTTAGAAGGCTTTGAGCACATGGCAGTAGGTCACGTGAACGTCTTGAGATAAACTTCGTATCTTTGCAATAAATCAAAATAACATGTATCCAATAGAAATAGTGCAACCCATGAAAAACGACCTAACGTCCGTTGGGTTCGAAGAGCTTTTAAGTGCTGAAGCGGTAGATCAAGCAATCAACGCCTCAACGGAAACGTTGTTACTAGTGGTAAATTCCGTATGTGGTTGCGCCGCAGGAAACATGCGCCCTGGAGTCAAAATGTCGTTAAGCCATACCAAAATACCCGCGAGACTATGTACGGTTTTTGCTGGCTATGATACGGAAGCCACACAGCAAGCTCGCAAGTACTTTTTACCTTACCCACCTTCTTCGCCGTCTATTGCTTTGTTTCATAAAGGAGCTTTGGTTCATTTTATTGAGCGACATCATATTGAAGGGGTAAGTGCAGCTTTGATTGCGGAAAATCTGCAGGCGGCTTATGACGAGTATTGCTCGTGAAAAAAGTATTTTACTTGAGCACTTGCTCTACCTGCATTAGAATTATCAAAGAAGTATCTTTTCCCTCCGATATAGATTGGATTGATGTTAAATCGAATCCAATAGGTGAGGAAGATTTAACTAAATTATACCTGAAAACCGGATCATATGAAGCGGTTTTTTCCAAGAGAGCATTAAAGTTTTCCGCGATTAAGGATTCCTTAACAGACGACAAAAGCTACAGAGAATGGTTGTTAAAGGAATATACGTTCTTAAAAAGACCCATTATCGTGTACGATGATTTTCTTTCGGTAGGAAGTGATAAGAAAACGGTAGAGGCCTTAAAAACTAAGTTTGGGACCGCTTAACCTTGAAAAGCGCTTTTTCATTTCGATATACCAAGTAAATATAACCCGCAATTAACAGGTTACCCATCAATAAAAGTCCAACATTCATTTCTTTGAGGGACAGTTTAAGGCCGGTTCTAACTAGGCTGAAAAGACAATAAATTCCGATGGCGCTTCCTATATATAGAAAAAACTTCCGCGTATTGTAGGGAATAGGATAGTGTTTTTGTCCCCAATAATACGAAAGAATCATTTGGGTTAAATAGGCAAGCAACGTTGCCCAAGCGCTAGCCATGTAACCGTACATCGGAATAAAAAGAACGTTAATGAGAACGGTAATAGATGCTCCACACAGGGCAATATAGGCCCCGTATTTGGTTTTGTTGGATAGTTTGTACCATACACTTTGATTGTAGTAAATCCCCAAACAAACATTAGCAAAAAGAAGGATGGGAACCACCTTTAAACCAATATAATACGCTTCTTTTCTAATAAAGAATTTTAGCAGACCAATATTGATGGAAACGGCGAGAAATGCAATGCATACCGCGGCAATAAAGATGTTCATGACCCGAGCAAATACCGCATTACGGTCTTGATTTTTCAGCTGTCCAAAGAAAAAGGGCTCGGCAGCATATCGGTAAGCTTGTAAAAGTATCGTAACTAACATAGCTAGTTTGTAACAAGCACTATAAATTCCCACTTGAGCCGTGGCTTGTTCCAGCGAGTTGGGGATATTGGGGTCGTACAGGATTTGTTTCAGCAATACACGGTCTAATGTTTCATTAATAATTCCAGCAAAACCGGCAACCATGAGAGGCCAAGCATAAAAGAGCATGTTTTTAATAAGATTCCAATCTGCCACCAAACGAACTCGAGCAAGGATGTCATAAACCCTTACAACTTTGAGCCCTGACGAAAGTAAATTGGCAATTAGGACGAATAAAATCCCTTCTTCTGGTCGCTGTGGATTAAAGAAAACCAAAAGAAATAGAAGGTTAAGAACTATATTAACCAGGATCGAACTCATTTGCACGCTCACGAACCGTTTCGACTGATTTTCCGCCCTTAGTCGCGCCAAGGGTAGTGCAGAGATGGCATCAATGCAGACAATGGACCCCATCAGCAGGACATACTCTGTATGCTCCTTGTAAAGCATCCATTTGGCTATCCAAGGATTCGTAAAGTAGAGCACAAGAAATACCGAAGAATTTACCAAAACAACGGGGATAAACGCGTTGTTAAACACTTTATCGGGGTCCTTTTCTTCTTGAATAAAGCGGAAATAAGCGGTTTCCATTCCAAGCGGAAGCAAAACCATTAAAAAAGCAACATATGCGTATAAATCCGATAACACACCGTAATCTGCTGGCTTAGCGAATACCGCGGTATATAAGGGAACTAAAAGATAATTCAATAAGCGGCCTAGAATGCTCGGCAATCCATACAAGGCGGTTTGACCAAAAAGTTTTGCAATCGGAGAGGCCATTATCCTCTAAAATTGGCTTTTTCTTTTTTAAGAAAGGCTTGCGTTCCCAAAATAAACTCTCGGGTGCCAAAACAAGAAGCGAAAGACTGAATTTCTACGTCGTAGCCATTCTGGCGGCTATCAAAACCGGCATTGACGGATTGAATGGCTTTATCGATGGCATTTGGAGAGTTCTTTAGGATTTTAGAAGCCAGGGAAAGCACCGAAGATTTTAGATCTGAGGGGTCAACTACGGAATTAACTAAGCCCCACTCTTTGGCTTGATCCGCACCAATCATCTCTCCAGTAAATATGAGTTGATTAGCACGTCCTCTTCCAATCAGCTGAGGAAGTCGCTGGGTTCCACCGTAACCAGGAATGACACCTAAAGAAACTTCTGGAAGCCCCATCCTTGCATTGGACGATGCTATTCGTATGTGGCAAGCCATGGCTAATTCTAAGCCCCCACCAAGTGCAAAGCCATTAACTGCAGCAATGACGGGTTTGTTCATCTGTTCGATAAAATTAAAGAGTTGATTTTGACCTTGAATCGCCAATTCTCCCCCTTCTGCCACGGAATAGTCCGCAAATTCTTTAATGTCGGCACCTGCTACAAAAGACTTTTCACCACTTCCAGTGATGCAAACAACGCCAATTAAAGGGTCTTCACGATAATCGGAAAGCGCTTTGTTTAATTCGCTTATAGTGTTTCTGTTAAGGGCGTTTAATTGGTCCGGACGGTTAATAATAATCCATCCAACCTGTTCTTCTCTTTCAACAATAATATTTTGAGACATCATGGAATTTTTCATAAAAATAAAGGTTTTTTTGCATGTCGATTCGAATTAGCGCAAGGAGTTATCCGACATTAAACGAATAACATTCGAACAAAAACGAATAAAAACCAGCTCATCGACGTTTACGCCCCAATCTTTGCAAAGAAAACGAGGGAATCCTCATAAAACCAAGTTTAATTTTTAAAAACAAAAAACATGAATCATCTAAAAAATAAAGTAAACCTCATTGGCCGTTTAGGCAATGCACCAGAGATTAACACTTTTGACTCTGGAAGAAAATTAGTGCGTTTTTCATTAGCTACCAACGAGCGCTATAAAGATAAAAGCGGTGAATGGCAGGAGGAGGTACAATGGCATACCATAAACCTTTGGGGAAAGATGGCTGATAAAGCTGAAAAACTGGAAAAAGGACAAGAACTGCTTTTAGAAGGAAAGATTGCTTATCAATCTTATGAAAACGCGAAGGGAGAGAAAAAATATAGTACGGTCATTGAGGCGAATGACTTTATGTTGTTAAATAAAGCTGCTTTAGAAGTCAAGTAATGAATTTTGTTTCTTTGATTGGTAAGATGGAAAAACACCCGGTTTTCGGTGAAATGAGGGGAGGAATGTGCTGTTCAAGGTTCAAGTTGATTACTGAAACCACTTGGGTTGATTCTGACGGAAAAGCACGAAAAAGCCACCAAAAACATGATGTGTTCGCTTGGGGCAAATGGCAACAATTGTTAGTTGATGTTGGACAGCCTAATTTACCAATGGCCATTGAGGGGCGCTTAGTGAATCGATATATTCGTTGGAATGGGCGACCGATAAAAATTACCGAAGTCGAAGTAAACGATTTATTGCTTTTGTAAAATTCACGCAGGAAAAAGGGGCTGCGCACAGGTACCCCCCTTTTTCCTCTCAATTATAGATTAAATGAACAATTATGTTACGCTGGTCGGGAGCATTTCACGCAGCCCATCAGTTGTCAAATTTGATGATGGAAGTAAAGTCGCGAGGTTTTTAGTCACTACACCGAAGGTTTACAGGAAGAATGACGGTAAGTACAGCTCCCGTTTGGATTGGCATCGTGTTTTTGCCTGGGGGAATATGGCTTCATTTGTTGAGAGCAATGCGGAAGTAGGAAAAAAGGTAGCCATACATGGCCGCCTTGTGAACAGGACGTTCTTAGATAAACAAGGGAAGCAAAGAAGTTCAACCGAAGTAGAACTGAGGCAGATTATTGGACTCTGATTTTATGGAAGAAAGGGCCCGGGAAACCGGGCCTTTTTGCATTAAAAACGATAGTCGTTGAAAATAGGAGTCCTAATTCCGACGAAAGGAATAACGGTTGTATTTGATGTTGAAAGACTTTTAAAGTGTTGTATTACTACTTCACAAAAAAGTTCTTTCAAAAAAAACTTCTTCAATCCGTAAGAAATATTAATTCGCGTTTTATGAAAGAACGTGGATTTTCCTTGAAGCAAGTAAATGCCATAATCGTAGGGTCGATTGGTGTAAGGGAGGTAAATATTACCACCAAAATTAATGGTAGAAGAATCAATCCCTTGTTCTCCAAAGGACATCTCAGCCAACACCGACCACGTATTTTTTGTCATCTTAAATTGGGCAAAAACTTCCCAAAAATTAGCTCCTAATGGGTGCGCGAGCACTTGGGAACCGTGGGTGTAGCTTAATGCATCGCCAAGATGTGAGAAGGTATAGGGTCGTGCAGTGTTCGCTTCAATTCTTGTGAGGTATTTAATCTGGTTCTTTGAGAATTGATTCTTCCAACCGAATTGTCCTGCAAATTTATTTCCCCAATACTTGGTCTTCGACAGAAAAGCGTCTAGTAAAAAGTCGTCCAAAACAAATTGACCATAGAGTTTTCCTCGTCTTGATAGGTTGAAAGAGGCTCCAATTCCAAGAAGCACGTTGTCTCCGGATCCTATGGCATATTCTTGTGGCCGTATTACCACAAAAGGATTTAAATAAGATGGGTCGAAGGATCGATGGGAAATGGTGTCTCCGCTATTGAATACGACGGCTTCAAACAACTGCAAGTCGATTCGTTTTCCAATGGAGGCATGTATAAAGTGGCTCATGTGAAATTTTTGCTGCCCGGAGTTATTGAATAAATAAGCAAGCATTGCTTGGTAGTTTATTGGGCCAACGTTGAATCGGGTTGATGCGAAGGGGTATGGTCTCCCGAAGTCAGATAAAAATAACGAGCGAGCACCCTCCCCGTAGAAATTTCGGTCAAATCCGATTTGTGCGTTAAAATATTTGGTGGGTTTAATTCCGAATCGCATGTTTGGCGTCCATTGTCGAGGTTGTTGTTTTTCGGATAATCCGTTATTGTTTAGTGAAGTCAAATATGAATTGTATCCTGCTAGAAATCCAAGCCTCAGGAATAAAAGAGGTTTCTCATAATCTAGAAGAAAACCGCTTTGTATTTTTCCTTCAAGGGGAATAGATGTTTTTAATGCAACATCCATCCACGGCATAAAGCGTTCAAAAGGCACTTTGCTCGGTTTCATTCTTATTGAGGGAAGCACGGGGAATCTATCGGATTTTCGTAAGCTATCGTATGGCGAGTCTTGTTGTAAAAAACCAAGGGATTGTGCAAAACTTGCTGCTCCAAAGGTGATTCCTACAAAAAGCATCATCCACTTAATATACATGTCGGTTCGGGAAAATGGCGGTTTTTATTCCAAGAGAAAATACAAGTGTTTGCAACGAATAACTTCCCTGCCTGAAATCGCATAATGCAAACAAGGTGCATTGAGTGATAGGATTCACTAAAAAACCGAATTCACCCATTGCATGAATCACCTCCTCCTCTGCGGTGTAAGTTGGCCTAAAAAGCACGTTTTTTGGAGACTCAGTGGTGTAATATTGCATTAATAGGTCTAAATACAGCCGTCGATAGTTTAACTTCCCTGAAAATAAGATTTCTTGAGTTCCATTGCCCAGGATCGAACCCAAAGGAAGGTTATTGGTGGTAAAACTCAATGAATAATTATCGCCGTAAAAACAACTTCCTACATGAATAAATGCTAGGTTCACGTTAAGAGCAAAAGGGCCATTCAATTTCGGTGAGTAGCCAACGCCTGCTTGGAAGCTCATGGAGGATTTTTTTAAGCCTCGAGAAAACGCCTCACCATAGATCAACAAGTTAGAAACCGGTATGTAATGTCCAACAAAACCCCACTGAGGAAGTGAAACACGGGTTTTTGCTAGGCGGTCGACCCCCCCAATAGGACTCCAAAACCAAGGGGAAAGTGACCGCTCCCGAAGGCTGTCCCCCCCTTCCCAAATGGTCTGATAAACAATACCGGCACGAAGTTTTTTCAATGAATAAATAAGTGCGTTCATCGAATACCCTTTTATATAATAAGGGCTTTCAACGTTGGCATATTTGGGTTTTCGAATGAGGTCATATAACCTTCCCTTAGTAAGGATGTATTGAAGATGAGGTGTTATGTTGATGGTAGTCCCAATTAATAAAGCCTGATTATGGTTGGACCAAAACAAGGATCGAAGCCCTTCGCCGATACGTATGTTTCCGTTGCCTCCAAACACCGTGATTCGTTTGGAAAGCCCCCACTTTAACCCTCCTTGAGAAAAGGCATAGTCAAACCCGTTGTTTTTAAAAGGTTTGGTTCTTCCTCCTCCTGGAACCATCCCGTTTTGTTGATTGTAATCGATCGGTCCTGGATAAAATTCACCATGGGTTTTTATAAACTGCGTTTGATAATCGGGCAGGAAGGCTTGATTTTCCATGAGCATGACGTAGCAAGAAAACCGTTTATGCCCCGCAGTTACGAGTAAACCTCGTGAATTCTGATATTTTAATCCGCTGTTACCTTGTTCGGTTCCTGCCCAAAGATTGAAGATGGGAGAGGCACTAATGGTCGCTCCGAGGCTATCTCGGTACGACAAGAGGTAAAGGGAGTCGTACTTAAAAAACCCTTTACGATGCTGGGGATTTTTCCAATTTCGGAGCCCCATATCAATCCAGTTTTCAGCGTTTATTTGAGGCTCTTGTTGTTGAAATACAAGGACTTGTCCAGAAATCCTAAATGAAAACAATCCAATTAGAACCAATAAGTATCCTTGGGTTTTCACGGTTAAATTATAGCACCATTTCAGGCACGAATTCAGGTACCACCAGAGCGCCCTCGGTTTTTGATATGATTTCTTCAACCGTAATCCCAGGAGCCCGTTCCAATAAGTGAAAAGCACCGTCTTTGATTTCTAGCACAGCAAGCTCTGTGACGATTTTTTTAACACATCCTACACCTGTAAGGGGAAGGGAACATTCTCTGAGTAATTTCGATTCCCCGGCCTTATTGCTGTGCATCATGGCAACAATGATGTTTTCTGCTGAGGCAACTAAGTCCATTGCTCCCCCCATACCTTTCACCATTTTTCCTGGGATTTTCCAATTCGCAATATCTCCATTCTGTGAAACTTCCATTGCTCCCAAAACAGTAAGCTGTACATGCTTCCCTCGAATCATAGCAAAGGAAGTTGCTGAATCAAAAAATGCAGCACCAGGTTTTACGGTGATGGTTTGCTTTCCCGCATTAATTAAGTCGGCGTCTTCCTCTCCTTCAAAGGGAAATGGCCCCATTCCTAAAACGCCATTTTCGGATTGGAATTCAACGGATAATCCTTCGGGAACATAATTGGCCACCAAGGTTGGAATACCAATACCCAGATTAACGTACCATCCATCGCGCAATTCTTGAGCGATTCGTTTTGCAATGCCTATCTTATCGAGCGCCATAGTTATCGAGTTCTTACGGTTCGTTGTTCAATCCGCTTTTCAAAGACTTCTCCTTGAAAGATACGTTGAACAAAAATCCCAGGGGTATGAATAAAATTTGGATCCAAGGTGCCGGCGGGAACAAGTTCTTCTACTTCAGCAATCGTTATTTTTCCCGCCATCGCCATCATAGGATTGAAATTCATGGCGGTTGCTTTGTAGATAAGGTTCCCTTCGGTATCTCCTTTCCATGCCTTAACAATGGAAAAATCGGCCGTTAGAGCATGTTCTAAAATATGTGGTTTATGGTTAAAAAAACGGACTTCTTTTCCTTCCGCTACTTCCGTACCATATCCGGCAGGAGTATAGAATGCCGGGATTCCAGCCCCCCCTGCACGGCAACGTTCAGCGAGAGACCCTTGAGGGATCAGATCAACTTCCAATTCACCAGAAAGCATCTGCCGCTCGAATTCATCGTTTTCTCCAACGTACGAGCTAATCATTTTCTTAATTTGTTTACCCTTAAGCAACAAACCTAATCCGTAATCGTCAACGCCAGCATTATTGGAAATACAGGTTAAATCTTTCACCCCCATTTTAACGAGCTCTTTAACCGCATTTTCTGGAATTCCGCATAGTCCAAAACCGCCTATCATAAGCGTCATGCCGTTTTGAATCCCTTCAAGAGCCCGCTGTATATTCGGTTGTACTTTATTCATGTCGATTTTTGTTAAAATAAAACATCGGTTTCATCAGCCGCATCCGGATCGGGAGCATCGGAACAATCATATGCTTTGGGATCATAATTCGGAGGCTCGGAGAAATCTCGGGTGGATAAGGATAATACAGGATCCTTGTAGGCTTGTTGCATGTAATAACCATAAATCGGCAAGGCCATTCTCGCTCCTTGTCCCCAATTCATGGATTTAAACCGTACTGCTCGGTCTTCGGCACCCACCCAAACACCAGTAACCAAATCTGGAGTAATACCAATGAACCAACCGTCTGAATTATTTTGTGTCGTCCCTGTTTTTCCTGCTGTTGGAGGAATTGGACCGTATTTACCACTTCTTAAACTTCCACCGGTTCCTTGGCTAATTACTCCCTTCATCATTTTTAGGATTTCATAGGCAACGGTGGAATTAAGCGCTTCATCGTTGTATGGTGTTGCCTCATAAATCACCTTTCCGTTTCGATCCTCTATGCGCTCAATGGTCGTAGGCCGGTTGTATTCCCCATTGTTTGCGAAAACGCATTGTGCCCCGACTAATTGAAATAAGGAGAGGTCCATGCTACCTAAACACATGGAAGGAACAACATCGTTGGGATTTAACGTAATTTCCATTTTTTTAAGGAGTTTTTCAATCTCATAAGGCCCACCTGTTTTGTTGGCGGGATTGTATTTGCCCATTTTGGCCATTACAGCAACGGTGGTTGGATTGGAAGACAAGGCAATTCCCATTTTTACATTTCTAGCTACCTCTCCTTGTGGGCAATATTGACCCACAACGTTGTTATTTGGGTCTACTAAATCCACGCAATATTCACCCGGACTAAATGTTGTACAGGGATTAACAACGTTCAAAGATAATGCAGCAGCGTAAACAAAGGGTTTAATGGTTGACCCCACCTGACGCGTTCCTTGCTTCACGTGGTCGTAGGAAAAGTGCTTGAAGTTAACACCACCAACCCAGGCACGAACAAATCCTGTTTGTGGCTCCATACTTACAAGACCTGCGTGTAGGAAGGCCTTATAATAACGTATTGAATCGTTCGGACTCATTACGGTGTCAATTTCACCTCGCCAGGAAAACACGCGCATTTGTATTGGAACGTTAAACGATGCAATGGCATCATTCTCGGTTAAACCAGCTGCTATGAGAGATTTATACCTACCGGAATTTTTTCGCGCACTATTCATGAGGGTCTGTACCACTTCTTGTGATATTTGATTTGAAAAAGGGTAGTTTTTCAGTCCTCGATTATTGCTGTTAAAAGCTGGTTGTAAAGACTCTTTGATATGTTTCTCAACGGCTGCTTCGGCATATTTTTGAAGCCTTGTATTGAGGGTAGTGTAAATTTTCAAACCGTCTCGATAAATGTCGTACGATTGTCCATCTTCCCGAACGTATTTCAAGGACCCGTCTTCTTTTTTCTTCAAAAGTATTTCGGTAACCTCCTGTCGCAGCACCTCTCTGAAATAAGGAGCCATTCCTTCTTTATGATCAACGGACTGATAGTTAACCTTGACGGGAATTTTAATCAGCTTATCATATTCTGCTCGACTTAATTTATAACCCAGGGATTCATTTCCTTTCTCACTATTTCTGAGCCATTGATACAAGACCTGATTCCGTCGATTCACGGAACGCATGGAGTCTTTGGCTCTCGCCTCTTGTATATCAGAATATCTTACCGATTCTGAGGGAATACCTTTGCGTCGGCTAATGATTTTACGGTAATTTTTGATTTTGTACGTGTATGGATTGTAAAGCGCTGGATTTTTGCACATGCCAACCAACATGGCCGCCTCTTCTTTTTTAAGGTTTTTAGGGCGCTTATTAAAATATACTTTTGCTGCATTTTCAATACCTACCGCGTTGTAAAGAAAATCAAATTGATTGAGGTACATTGTTATTATTTCTTCTTTGGTATACCTTGATTCTAGCCGTGTTGCGATAATGTTCTCTCTTGCTTTTTCGTTAAGCCGTCGAAATTTCCCAATAATTCCACCTCGATGTGACAACAGTGTTTCTCCATTCGCACGAGCAATTTCCTCGCGTTGACGCTGCTGAAGTGTAAACAATAATTTTGCTAATTGTTGGGAAATAGTTGAGGCACCACCGGCTCTACCAAGCGACCCAAAAGAACGAGCTATTGAACGAAAGTCCACCCCTGAATGCTCTTTGAATCGTTCGTCTTCGGTTGAAATTAACGCATCGAAGACAAAGGGAGAGATGTTCTTAAACTCCGCACTTGTTCTATTTACCTGCCAATATCTTCCAAGGGTATCACCTTCCTCTCCAAGGATTAAGGAGGCTTGTAATTCGGGAGGGTTATCCAACATTGAAATAGGAGGCAAATCATCCTCTGATTGAAGTACTACTAACCCTAAAACGAACATGAACGGGAACAAAGAAATGATCCAAAAAATTCGAGTAAACCGTTTGCGAAGGTTTTCAGTGAGCATGTAATGAAGATTTAGTCCAAAAATACGATTTATCTAAGTACGTCCTTCCGCTGGCTATCGAGTTTTAGAAGAATAAAAACCATGGAGGTAAAGGCCAAAATAGATGACCCGCCATAACTCATGAACGGAAGAGGAATGCCAATTACGGGGGCCAAACCGATATTCATCCCTAAATTGATGGCAATATGATAAAAAAAGATCATTCCCACGCAATAAGCGTAAATACGAAAAAACACAGAACGTTGCCGCTCCGCAATAATAAAAATACGCAACACAATGAACATGTACAATGAAAGCAATAGCAGTGTACCGAGAAATCCCCATTCTTCGGAAAAAGGACAGAAAATAAAATCCGTCTCGCTTTCAGGCACATGATTCGTCCTCATACTGGATACCGATGCTTGTAAATAACCTTTACCATAAAGCCCACCAGACCCAACAGCGGCCATGGCCCGATTTCGGTTGTAGTCGGCACCATTAGGATCTTCTTTTAAGCCTAAAACCAATTCAATCCTGTTTTTTTGATGGGGCTTTGCCAGGTTATTGAAAACAAAGGAAATGCTATTAACCAGGAATAATGCAAAGGTATATGCGCTCACAAGTACAATCAGGTTGTTTTTCCGGTATCGAGGATATCCGAACAACAAGATCACTAGGAGAAAAAGGAGGGCAATTCCTGTAACAATAAAACAAAGTAATACCATTCCGGAAATGCTTGAACCGGCAAATGAATATTCCGAACCGGACATGTACAAACTTAAAAGACTTGTTACAAGTACGAAGAAAAGAAATGGAATAAAATGCGTTCCTAGCCATGTGGTTTTGAATCGAACGCCGCGAAAACGGTTGACGAAATTTAAGAAAATGGGATCAAAAGAAATACCCTCTCGGTACAGAACAAACAAGAAGGAGCTGAATACCAGTAAGGTGCCCGCATCAGGTTGTAATGCTACAAGAATACTTGGAACTAAAAGGATTATCAGTAAATTAATTACCGTTCGTGCATTTTGAAGTTTTAAGTTAATTTGATCTATGGCTTTAGCTAGCAGTAGTGCGGTGGATATTTTCGCAAACTCTGCCGGTTGAATCCCCAAGCCGCCAACACCCAGCCAAGCTCTTGCTCCATGGACGGGAGGCATAAACAATACTAACACCAATAACAATAAACACCCCAAGTAGATAAACTCTGCGAATTTACGATATACATCTGCGTCAATTAACAAAAGAAGAACGCCCAAAAACAACGAAGCACCAATCCAAATTAATTGTTTCCCGTATTTTTCACTGAAACTGAATATTGAAGGGGAATTTGGATTATAGGTTACCGAATAAACGGTCGCCATTCCGATTATCATCAACACCAAAATTGCTATCAGTAAAGGAATATCAAGATTTGCGAATAGCCGCTCTTTCGTTCTCATTGAATCTACAGTCGAGTGGTTTTGATGAATTCTTCTTTCTCTTTGTTGGAAACCGATCGTTTCAGGTATTTCTCCAACATTAAACCCGCAATGGGAGCCGCCCAAACTCCCCCAGCACCGGCATTTTCTACAAATACGGCAAGCGCAATTTTGGGGTTGTCTTTTGGGGCAAATGCAATAAAAACGGAGTGGTTTTTTTTGTTTTTCCCGTTTTGTACCGTCCCGGTTTTACCGCATACGATGAATTGTTCATTTCTGGCCTCCTTACCTGTTCCGCCAGGCTCATAAACAACCCTTCTCATCCCTTCGATGACCACCTCAAAATGTGCCCGATCTATCGGAACAATATTTCGATGAAGGTATTGTTTTCTAGGCCCTTTCTTTCCTATGGAACGAACGAAATGCGGTGTAATATACCAACCCCTGTTGGCAATCATGGCAGCAATATTTGCCATTTGTATGGGCGTTAGTTTTATTTCACCTTGTCCTATGGAAATAGATCGAATGGTTGAAAATGCCCAGTTCCCTTTACCGAGATACTTGTTATAGTAGGTTGAATTTGGAATAAGGCCACCTCTTTGGGCGTTAAAATCAACATCAACATCCAGTTTTTTTCCCAATCCAAAGGAACTCATGTACCGGTGCCAATTGTCCAAACCAAGTACCGCGTCCTCTTCGTTTTTTCTCAATTTATTGGGCTGTATAACTTTTCGAACTGCCGCGTAAAAATAGGGGTTACAAGAATATTGTATCGCTTTTGCTACTGAGGTTGCCGTTGGGTGGTTATGACACCCAACCACTGATTTATTGCAAGAAAATGTGCTATTGGCATTAATTCTTCCTTCCTGTAAACAAATTAACGACTGAAGTAGCTTAAAAATGGACCCAGGGGGATATTCTGCTTGAAGAGGCCTTGCGAACAGCGGAAGTTGTGGATCCGCGAGGAGGGTTGGATAATTTTTTCGAATGTTCTTCCTTCCAGAAAGCAAATTGGGGTCATAGTTAGGTGAAGAAACCATGGTCAAAATTTCACCGCTTTTCGGCTCAATGGCCACGATACATCCTTTTTTCCCCTTCATTAAGGTTTCGCCATAGGCTTGTAATTCAATATCCAATCCTAACATTAAAAAGGGAGAAGGTTTTGCTAGGGTGTCGAATTTTTTATTGGCAAAGGGTTTGATTTCATGAGCTGTTGCATCGGTAACAACATACTTAACTCCTTTGGTTCCTCGAAGTATATCCTCATAGGCTCTTTCGATACCAGAGCGACCAATGTTCATTCCGGGTCGGTAAAAAGGATCTTCTTCAACCTCCTTACGATTAACCTCACTCATGTAACCAAAAATATTTGCAGCATTCGGGAACGGATAATATCGGGTCCCTACAGGTTCTTCATATATGGCACCATTGAAATCGCCAAGTTGTGGCGCTATTTGGGTTATTTCTTCGAGGCTCAAATCCTTGATAAAAGGATATGGCCGATCTTTCCTAAAATTAGACTCCCTTTTTCCTGTTGAAGGATTTAAATAATACCCCTCATTCTCTTTGATTTCTTTCAGTCGATCAACAACTTCTTCTTTTTTCCATCCTATGAGTCGAGCAAAGGAAGCAGTATCAAAGTCTTTAAGTTTCCCTTCAACAATCATTAAGTTGTAGGAAATTTGGTTGATTACAATTTTTTTCCAGTTACGATCATAAACGGTACCCCGTGGGGGAACAACCTCTCTGCGTTTTTCCGCTATTTCTGTTGCTCTTCGGGACCAAGAGTCATCTATGAGTTGCATGTATGCGAGCCTTGAAGTGAAAACGATCGCCGTGAACATCACCAGCCCAATGAGCAAGTATTTTCGGTTTTCTAGATTCATGATAGCGCTTTCTTTCGAAAGAAAAGTTGTAAGATTAAAGCAACAATCAAACTAAAAGCGAAGCTAAAAAAACTGTTACGTAAAATAAGCAAGCCTTCTCGGAAGGAAAATATTTCTACTAGAAAAAACCAAAAGACGTACATCAAAAGTAAGGAACCATAACTAAAAACAAACCATGTCCATCCCATATCCGAAAGCGTTGGGGTTTTTAATACATCGTACCCTTCTTTTGGGGTAAAGGATTTAAAAACGAAAGGTCTTAGATAGGCAAATAGGACTAAAGAAGAGGCATTCAATCCATAAGTGTTCATGATGCTATCGGCAAGAATCCCTTGTAAAAAACCAAGGCTCATTAAGATAAAAATGTTGGTTTCAAATGGTAGAATCATTATAAATAACGGCAAAAGAAACAAATGGGCACCCCAACCAAGCTCAAGGTTTCTAGCAAGAAAAACTTGAAGGAATAGAAAGACAAAAAACAAAAAGATAAATCGAAGTATGGCTTTCATGGGTTATTCTATGCTGTCCTTTGGAATAAACTGCTGCAACTGTTCAATTTCATTAATGAAAAGGGAATTAATCACAAATGCCTCATGCACGTTGCGGAAGTCTTCTTTAAAAAGCACATCAATATCCCATAGGGATTGGTTTTCCATTCTTCTTTTGGTTTTAACTTTACCTAAAAGTACTCCTTTTGGAAATATTCCCGTTGAGCCTTGTGTTCGCACCTCGCTCCATTTAGGAACGTAAGTATCGGTGGATATCCCTGTAATGCTTCCAATCCTGGGGTTTTTACCATTCCATTTAAGAATGCCGCGAACTTGCTTTTTACCAACCACTACATCAATGTTGATGTCCGAAGTTAGCACGGATTTCACCAAGCTGTACTTATTCCCAATTTTATATACAACTCCGACAACCCCTTTATCGGAAATAACTCCCATTCCTTTTCGTAAACCTTGAAGCTCACCAGCGTCAATGGTGAAATAATTATTTCTTTGTCCCGTAGGTGCGCTGATGATATGCACAGGAATGAATCTAAACCGTTGTTGATATACTGTATCGTTTTTTTCGAGGTTCGGCCTCTGAATTTGGTAATAATTATCAAAAGTAACTCCACGTAATTGCGCATTCTCTTGTTGGAGCTTTATGTTGTTATCCGTCAACCGCAGGTATTGATAGCATTGGTTTTCCCATGCCAATAATTGACCATTCAATTTTCCGGCACCGGTAAAAAACACACTTCTAGGGTAGGTTACAAAATGAATGTACAACAAAAAACACAATGCTTGAAACGCTAAAAAACCTAAAAAAACACGAAATCGGATTAAAAAATCTATAAGGTTTTGCATCTCGCAACAATAAAAAAAGAGGATAATTCCTCGCGTTAATCCTTAATTAGGAATTGATATCGACCTATGTTTTTAAGCGCGATACTTGTTCCAAGGGCAACAGCACGAAGGGGATTGTCAGCAACGTGGACGGGCAATTTTGTTTTTTCCTGTATTCTCAGGTTCAGACCCCGAAGCATTGAACCGCCTCCCGCCAAATAAATTCCTGTTTTATAAATGTCAGCACTTAACTCAGGTGGTGTCGATGCCAAAGCGCTTAAAATCGCCTCTTCTATTTTTGCAATGGTTTTATCCAAAGCCGCCGCAACTTCGTCGTGGGTTATTAGGATTTCCTTTGGAATGCCTGACAATAAGTCCCTGCCCCGAACCGCATAGGGTGGTGGAGGGTCTTCAAGTACCGGAATCGCTGCACCAACCTCAATTTTTATCTGTTCCGCCGTACGTTCACCAATTAAAATATTATGCTGACGTCGCATGTACTCTTCGATGTCATTCGTGAAATCATCTCCAGCAATTCGAATGGATTTATCGGATACAATTCCCCCTAAAGCGATAACCGCGATTTCAGAGGTTCCTCCACCAATATCGATGATCATGTTCCCAGTTGGTTCTTCTACATCAATTCCTATTCCAATAGCGGCTGCCATTGGTTCATGAATTAAATAAACTTCCTTCGCTCCTGCATGTTCGGCGGAATCACGTACCGCTCTTTTCTCTACCTCTGTAATCCCGGAAGGAATGCAAATTACCATTCTGAGGGTGGGTTTAAACAGGGTGTTTCCGGAATTAATCATTTTTATCATTCCGCGAATCATCTGCTCAGCACTGTTAAAATCCGCAATAACACCATCCTTAAGGGGACGAATGGTCTCAATGAGTTTGTGGGTTTTGCCATGCATTTGCTGTGCCTTTCTGCCAATAGCAACGATTTTACCCGATTGAATGTCTTTTGCAACGATAGAAGGCTCATCCACCACCACCTTGTCGTTCCAAATAATCAGCGTATTCGCTGTACCTAAATCGATCGCAATTTCTTGCGTTAAAAAACTAAATAAACCCATGAATTATGGTATGGTAAAAATTGACATCGAAGTTAGGCAAAAAGATTGAAAACAAAAATTAATGTTTAAAATGCCGATAGCCCGTGAATACCATGGAAACATTCAATCGATTGCATGCGTCAATAGATAGTTGGTCTTTGATAGATCCGCCTGGCTGTATGATTGCCGTGATTCCTTCTTTTGCTGCAATTTCCACACAGTCAGGAAAGGGAAAAAATGCATCACTGGCCATCACTGCACCCTGTAAATCGAGCCCAAATCGTTTGGCCTTATCTATGGCTTGCTGTAAGGCGTCCACTCGAGATGTTTGTCCCGTACCGCACGCCAATAATCTTCCCCCTTTAACCAAAGCAATGGCGTTGGATTTAGTGTGTTTTGCGATAATATTCGACATGATTAAGTCGTCGGTTTCTTGTGCCGTCAAGGGACGATTTGTTGTTAAGTTGAGGTGGTCTTTTCCGATAATTATGAGGTCGGTGTCTTGGGTTAACATCCCATTTAATATGGTTCTAACTTGACTTGTTGGCCAATCAAAGGGGTTTATTTTCAAAAGAATGCGGTTAACTTTTTCCTTCAAAAGGTTCAATGCATCTTGTTGGAAATCCGGAGCCATTAAAACTTCGAAAAATAAGGGTTGAAGTAAGGTTGCAACATTAACATTAAGGGTTTGATTCGTGATCAATACTCCGCCAAAAGCACTGACCGGATCAGATTCCAATGCCCATTCGTAAGCTTGTTCTAAGGTGTTTGCAAGAGCTAAACCGCAGGCATTGTTGTGCTTTATGATGGCAAAAAAAGGCTTGTCTTCGGGGAAATCCTTCATAAGGCGCCAAGCAGCATCAATGTCCAATAAATTATTGTACGATAATTCTTTGCCGTTTAATTGTTCAAAAAGCATGGTTAAATCACCCGAGAATTTCGCTTTTTGATGCGGGTTTTCGCCATACCGCAACGAGATTGATTGATTTGAAACTCCTTGAAAGTACTGATGAATTGATAAGTCATACGACTGAGTTTTAGCAAAAGCCTCGCCCGCCCAACGTTTCCTGTCGTTTAATAGCGTAATTCCACCAGATGAAGAAAGGATTTCAACGAGTTCGGCATATTGATTTGCCGATGAAATTACGACAACATCTTGGAAGTTTTTAGCCGCTGCACGTAGCAACGACACACCACCGATATCAATTTTTTCAAGGATGTCCTGTTCGTTCTTGGTGGTCCTTACCGTTTCTTCGAATGGATAAAGGTCGACCACTACTAAGTCAATGTTGGGAATTTGATATTGCTCAATGGTCGCTTGATCCGAAACGTTTTCTCTTCGGTTCAGGATGCCTCCGAATACTTTGGGATGAAGCGTTTTTACGCGTCCCCCAAGAATCTCCGGAAATTCGGTAATGTCCTCAATTTGAATAACTGGTATTCCTAGTTGAGTAATGAACAACGCTGTCCCTCCGGTGGAGTAAATTACGGTACCAATTTCATGAAGTTTATGGACCAAGGGCGCTAACCCTTCTTTATTATAAACAGAAATTAATGCCGATTGAATCGGTCTAGTTTGAAGCATTTGTTGAACTTTTTACTATCCAGAACACATTTCACAACTGTCGGGATTCTCCAAAGAACAAGCTATTTGAGCTTGAATTTCTTCCTCTGTTTTAGTTGGCTCCTCAACAACACGTTTGTCAATGGTAAATTTAATGGCGTCGGTTGCTGCTTTTGTTCTTAAATAGTACATTCCTGTCTTCAATCCTTTTTCCCATCCGTAGAAATGCATTGAGGTCAATTTACCGAAATTTGCATT
This sequence comes from Bacteroidota bacterium, assembly GCA_046046325.1. GTDB lineage: Bacteria > Bacteroidota > Bacteroidia > Flavobacteriales_D > Crocinitomicaceae > UBA952. The sequence goes on along the minus strand of JBJOJZ010000036.1, from coordinate 24,479 downwards.
CTCCATGAAAATGTTCAAAGATTGGCTTTGGCAAATATAGGCCCCGCGATCTGCGGCTTGATCAATGATGGCTTTCTGGGAAATTTCCCATGCGGTTTTGTATAAATTTTTGATGCGTTCAGGAATTTCGGCGATGTTTTGTACCGATCCATTGGCAGCCATAATTTTTTGGCGCATTTCGGGATTCCAAAGTCCTTCTTTAACGAGGTCCTTAAGCAAGTGTTTATTGACAATAATGAACTCGCCGGATAGAACGCGTCGTGTGTAAATATTCGACGTGTACGGCTCGAAACATTCATTGTTTCCGAGAATTTGAGCGGTAGAGGCGGTTGGCATTGGGGCAAGTAACAAAGAATTTCTTACGCCATGTTTTTTAACCTCTTCCTTTAATGCGTCCCATTCCCATCTACTGGATGGAGTAACACCCCAATGGTCGAATTGGAAAACACCTTTGGAAACCGGAGAACCCTTGAAGGTGGAGTAAGGACCGTCTTGTTTTGCCAAGTCTTTTGACGCCGTCATTGCAGCAAAATAGATGGTTTCGAATAGTTCCTGATTTAATTTACGTGCCTCATTGGATTCAAAAGGGTAACCCATTAAAATGTAAGCGTCTGCTAACCCTTGAACCCCAAGCCCGATCGGTCGATGGCGTAGGTTCGAATTTTTAGCGGCTTCAACGGGATAGTAATTTTCATCGATTACTTTATTCAAATTGAGGGTTACTTGATAGGTTACCTCAAAAAGTTTATCGTGGTCGAATTGACCATCTTCAGTCACGAATTTGGGAAGAGCCAAGGAGGCAAGGTTACATACAGCAATTTCATCCGGCGCGGTGTATTCGATGATTTCTGTACAAAGGTTGGAAGACTTGATGGTTCCTAAGTTTTGTTGATTGGATTTCGCATTTGCCGCATCTTTGTAAAGCATGTATGGCGTACCCGTTTCAATTTGTGACTCTAAAATCTTAAACCACAAATCTTGTGCGTTGATGGTTTTTCGCCCCCGTCCTTCTTGCTCGTATTGGGTGTAAAGCGCTTCGAACGCTTCGCTGTGGGTGTCAGATAAACCAGGACACTCTTTAGGACACATGAGCGTCCACGTTCCATTTTCCTTTACTCGCTTCATGAATAAATCTGGAATCCAAAGTGCATAAAACAAGTCTCTAGCTCGCTGTTCCTCTTTACCATGGTTCTTCTTAAGGTCAAGGAAATCAAAAACATCCGCGTGCCATGGCTCCAGATAGATTGCAAAAGAACCTTTTCGTTTGCCTCCACCTTGGTCTACATATCGGGCGGTGTCGTTGTATACTCGTAGCATCGGGACAATACCATTCGAAGTTCCATTGGTTCCTTTAATGTAGGAACCTGTTGCACGAATGTCGTGAATGGAAAGACCAATGCCTCCTGCAGCTTGTGAAATTTGAGCACATGATGTAAGTGTGTCGTAAATTCCTACGATACTGTCTTCTTTCATCGTTAGTAGAAAACATGAAGACATTTGAGGCTTCGGCGTTCCAGCGTTAAATAAGGTGGGTGTGGCGTGAGTAAACCATCCTTCTGACATTAAATTGTAGGTTTTTATCGCTGAAGGCACATCGTTCTTGTGTATGCCTAAGGAAACGCGCATCAACATATGCTGTGGGCGTTCTGCAATTTTTCCGTCAATTTTCAATAAGTAGGACCTTGTTAGGGTTTTGAATCCAAAGTAATCGTATCGAAAATCACGATCATAAATAATACTTGAATCAAGTACTTCTTTGTTTTCTTGAATAATATTGTAGACGTCTTCTGCTAAAAGGGAAGCATTTTGACCTGTCTTAGGATCCAGATAATGAAATAGATCAGACATCACCTCGGAGAACGACTTTTTGGTTTCACGGTGCAAGTTGGAAACGGCAATTCTTGACGCAAGCAACGCATAGTCGGGGTGTTCGGTGGTTTTTGCCGCAGCAACCTCCGCCGCCAAATTGTCGAGATCCGTAGTCAACACACCATCGTAAAGGCCTTCAATCACTTTGATAGCCACTGATTCTGGCGAAACAATGGGATCAAGTCCGTAGCACATTTTTACTATTCTTGCTGTTATTTTGTCAAATTTCACGGCCTCTGTTCGTCCGTCACGCTTTAAAACGTACATTTTTTTCTTCTTTTTTGGGGTTAAAATTCTTCATCTAAACTGAAACGTTGTGTTTCTTTTTCTCCTAAAACATTGGCTTTCTGGTATTCTCCGACACGGCGTTCAAAAAAGTTGGATTTACCTTGAATGGAGATCATTTCCATGAAGTCGAATGGACAAGAGACATTATAGATCTTTTCATTGCCAAGTTCCACCAAAAGTCGGTCAGCTACAAATTCAATATATTGGCTCATCAAATCACTGTTCATGCCGATGAGTTTTACAGGAAGTGCTTCGGTAATGAATTCCTTTTCAATGGCTACTGCGTCGCGAATGATCTCTTCTACTTGTGCTTTATCCAATTTATTCACGAGGTGATTTGAATATAGCAAGCAAGCAAAATCGCAATGCAGACCTTCGTCGCGGGAAATTAATTCGTTTGAAAAGCAAAGGCCAGGCATCAAACCTCGTTTTTTAAGCCAGAAAATAGAGCAAAACGATCCGGAGAAAAAGATTCCTTCAACAGCAGCAAAAGCTACCAACCGTTCGGCAAAAGAGCCTTTCTCAATCCATCTTAATGCCCATTCTGCCTTCTTCTTCACACAATCCAAGGTGTCAATGGCATTAAAAAGCGTAGCTTTTTCTTTGGAATCCTTGATGTAGGTGTCAATCAGTAAAGAATACGTTTCAGAATGGATGTTTTCTATAGCTACTTGAAATCCATAAAAGAATTTCGCCTCGGTATATTGTACCTCTGACAGAAAATTCTCAGCAAGGTTTTCATTGACAATCCCATCAGATGCCGCGAAAAAAGCTAGAACATGTTTGATGAAATGGCGCTCATCGTCGTTCAATTGCCCCCAATCGGTTAAATCTTGTGACAAGTCGATTTCCTCTGCAGTCCAAAAACTGGCCTCGGCCTTTTTGTAAAAGCTCCAAATGTCGTTGTGCTCGATGGGAAACAAGACAAATCGATTTTTATTTTCATTAAGTATTGGTTCCATTTATTTATATTTTATTTACAATTTCTTAATTCCCATGAGGTAAATCGAAATAATTTTTACCCCATTAGTGAGGATTTTTATGCGCCGTAAAAACAAATTATCCTCTCCCGTTACAAAAGCAATTTTATTGCTAAAAATACGTTTCCGAAAGGCTTACAAAGGTTCGAAAAAAAAGCCACTCAAAAACATCTGTCGAATGTTAAATTTTGACCCATTCGTGTCAATATACCGCTGCAATTCTCTCCACGTCTATGTTTGAGATTTTATTAACAATTAAATAAAGTTATTAAGCCGCTAAATTTTATTGAACCCCAATGCATTTGCCCTACGGGCGCTCCACTAATATGGAATTAAATTTCGGAAGAATTAATGACCGTTAAGTTGCTCGAAAACAGGGGTTTTCAACAAGCAAGTGTTGACTTTTTGAAATTCCTTTACTTAACCTAAAAATGATGTAAAAGTTTATGATGAGGAATTTGTTGCATGTGTTTTTTCCGAACCGATGTCTGCATTGTTTAGAGGAGTTAATTGGAGTCGAGAAAGTCTTCTGTGTGTTTTGTTCCGAGGAGTTGATTCCATTAAATTGTGGGCCAATTTATGTAGAGCGCCTTGAGGCGACACCCTGTTTCGGGTTATATCGGTTCGAAGAACATACCGCAGTTCAGTTGCTAATTCATCATTTGAAGTACCAAAATAAAAAAGCGATCGGCATCGATTTGGGAATGAAATTGGCAAAAAGCACTCCAGAATCCGCGTGGCCACAACTGCTCCTCCCTGTTCCAATCACTTCGAAGAAACACATGAAACGGGGGTATAATCAAAGCGATTGTATCGCCCAAGGATTTTCAAATTTCACCAATATACCTTATAGTTCTAAGTACTTAAAACGAGTTAGAAATTCTGTGAGTCAAACGCACTTGAATAAAGCAGCTCGCTTGCAAAATGTCGAAGGTGCCTTTAAATTAATTCATCCTATTCCAAATGAAATTACCCACGTAGGCATCATCGACGATGTTATTACAACAGGAGCAACGGTGTTGCAAGTAGTTAATAGTTTAACACATGAACATCCACATCTACAGATTACTATCTTTGCCGCAGCGATAGCAAATTAAGAACATGAACCCAGTACTAATTGTTGGAGGAGGGGTTGCCGGCATTTCCTTGGCCCACGCTTGTGCAGAAAAAGGAATCGATTACCGAATAATGGATGACGGAAAGAATGCATGTTCTTCTATTGCTGCCGGTATTGTAAACCCTTTTTCTTTTCGAAGAACGCTCTTAACTTGGATGGCTCACCCGTTTTACCAAGAAGCCCTGTGTTTCTATCAAAACAACGAGAAACGGTTGACAGCCCAACATTGTTTCCCCATAGATATTCGTAGAATTTTCAGCTCAGAGGAAGAAAAAACTACGTGGGAGCAGCGATTTAATGACCCTGATTTTGAGCCATTCATGATTCCTTTTGACCGCGACGACGAGAACCACCCTCCTTTTGGTTCTGGAAGAATCAAGGGGTTTTGGATCGACGCGAAAACCTTTATTGAGGAAAACCACCGGTTTTTTGAAAACCAAGGGACCTTGTTGAAAGAGTCTTTTTCGAACGAGGCATTTTCGGTACGTGACATGACCTACAAGGGAAAAGGGTTTTCGAACGTTGTTTTCGCCTTAGGATATAAAAATAATGCCTTACCATGGTTTCAAGATTTGCCCGTTCATTCAACCCAAGGCGAGGTTCTTACGGTTTCTTGGAATAATAGTGACATGAGGTCTTCCCTCCACCGTAAAGTGTATGTTCTCCCGATACGTCCGGGTTATTTTAAAATAGGAGCAACTTATATGTGGCACACGGAATCTCTCGAGCCAACAGAGGCGGCTCGAAAAGAGCTCTTGGAGAAATTTCACGTTATTTCCAAAGATGATGTTGAGGTGGTGAATCATGAAGTAGGAATCCGACCAACCTCCCCTGATAGGCGACCCTTAATCGGAGAACACCAAACATATAAGGGGATTTTTGTTTTTAATGGCTTAGGCACCAAAGGGTATTTAACTGCACCTCCATTGGCGCAGCGCTGGGTCCAACAGTTGATATCGGGCAATGAAATGGATCCATCAACTTTTCCTTATCGATTCAAGCCCTCGTAAACTTTCGGTATTTTTGTCGTAAATGAATCCCTTGGAAGAAAAAAAAATCAGGTACGATTTAGCGTATTTGCGTTTGGCGTTAAGTTGGGCCGATTTATCGCAGTGCTCTCGTAAGAAAGTAGGAGCCATTATCGTTAAGGATAAAATGATTATTTCGGATGGTTATAATGGAGCTCCTTCCGGTTTTCCAAACTCCTGCGAGGACGAAAACGGAGAGACGCATTGGTACGTATTACATGCTGAAGCCAATGCCATCTTGAAAGTGGCAAAATCTACCAACAACATGGATGGCGCAACACTTTACTTAACCCATTCACCCTGCAAAGACTGCAGTAAATTGATCCTGCAATCCGGAGTCAAAAGACTCGTTTACATTCATGAGTACAAAGACCGCAGCGGCCTGTTATTTTTAGAACAAGCCGGAATAGCATTACAACAATACAAAGACTTTCAATGATGAATGAAAATCGAAAATTTATTTACCCCGTTGTCGCTGCCGTTTTAGTTGCATTGGGCATTTACTTGGGCTTTCATTTACATCCGAACATTGATACCCGCCGTGCAAGTAAGTTTGAAGAGGTCCTCATGGCGTTGGAGGAAAAATACGTCGATAGTGTGAATAAAGATGTGCTTTTTAACGACGCTATTAATGAAATGCTACACAAACTCGACCCACATTCAAGGTACATAAGCAAAGCGAATTTGTTGAAAGAACAACAAGAAATGAGGGGTAGTTTTGGAGGAATTGGAGTGCGTTTTCAACGAATCAACGATACGGTATGCGTAATTTCTGCCATGAAAAACGGTCCAGCCTTCATGGCGGGTATGCGAAGCGGCGACCAAATCATTTCGATTAACGGAAAGGATTTTACAGGACCAAATATCACCAACGATTTAGTCATGGAAAACCTAAGAGGCCAGGAAAACACCATGGTTAAGGTTAAAGTCCTCAGAAAGCGGAAAACCTTGGAGATACAAATCGAAAGAGGTGAAATCGCCGTGGAAACGGTGGATTCATATTTTATGATAGACGCCAAAACCGGGTACATCAAAATTAATCAGTTTTCCCTTCCAACCCATCAAGAGTTTCAATTCGCCGCCGAAAAGCTATTATTGAAAGGAATGCAAACTTTGATATTGGATTTGCGGGGAAACCCAGGGGGGGTAATGGATGCAGCCGTTGCCATTGCGGATGAGTTTCTTCCAAAAGGCGATGTTATTGTTTCAGTCAAGGGAAAATCCATTCCCAGCTATACCTCCTATGCAAAAGATGGAGGTATGTTAGAGGCCGTAAAGCTTTCTGTGCTGATTGATGAATCTTCGGCATCTGCTGCAGAAATTCTTGCAGGAGCCATTCAAGACAATGATCGTGGCTTATTGTTTGGCCGCCGTACTTATGGGAAAGGACTTGTTCAACAAGACCAAATCTTGAGGGATGGAAGCAGTGTGCGCATGACCATTTCAAGGTATTATACACCTTCGGGCAGGACCATTCAACGAGCTTACACGGGGGATTATGAAAGCTATATGAAGGACGAACTTCGTTTCAGGGAAGGGGAATTATTTAACAAGGATTCTATTCCGATGGATAAATCAAAAGCGTTTAAAACCAAAAAAGGCCGAACGGTTTATGGGGGGGGAGGAATCGTTCCAGACGTGTTTGTTGCTTATGACAGCAGCGAGGTTTCAATGCTCGCAAGCATGCTTTTTACCCATCAGGTATTCAGTGCATATGTGTTTAAATTTTTACAAACACGACCTAATGAATGGAGAACTATTCAAACCTTGGCCAACTACAACTTTACCAACACAGAATGGAATCAATTTGAAAAATTTGCAGAAAAGCAACTCAAGATGAAGGATTTATCCCTGTTGTTACGCCAAGAAAAGCAGTCGTTGATTCCCTACATTAAAGAAGAGTTTTCTCGTCAACTTTGGCAGGAATCCAACCAAATAAGATTTCTTTTAGGAAAAGACCGAGAATTGAAGAGGGCGCTTAATTAATATGTCCACTCCTAAAATGTAGCATTACTGGTCTGAACAAGAAAACCTCTTTTACTTATTGCGTAATCGATTCATCTTCTTCTTCGAAAAGCTCAGACTCGATTAAGTTTTTATAATTAAAGCGATGATGGAAACTTAACATTAATGAGGGAAGAAGGATTAAATTGGTGAACATACCAATTACCAATGTTATTGAAATCAATAATCCGAGAGCTTGCGTTCCAAGAAATTTCGAAAAAATGAACATTATAAAACCAAAAATCAAAATAATGGAGGTATAAGCCATGGCCATGGCACTTTCTTCCAATGCTTGAATGAGTGCTTCGATTCGCGAAATATTAGGATTGGTTTTCAGTTTTTGTTTTAATTTACCCAGTAAAAGTACTGTGTCGTTTACCGTAATTCCAAGAGCAATACCAAAAATCATGATGGTAGACGGTTTGAGCGGTATTTTGAAAAAACCCATGATTCCAGCTGTAATAATAAGTGGAATGAGATTAGGAATCATGGTAGCTAAATATATGGAAAAGGATCTAAATAATAGGATAATTAGTAGTGTTATTAATATCACTGTAAATAAGAGGCCCTCCCAAAGGTTTTCCACAAGATATTTAGTTCCTTCCGCAACCAAGACCGCAATCCCTGTGAAATGAAATTCATGACGTTGTTCTTGAAGTACTTTGTCAAGAGCAGAGGATACGCTTTTGTCGTTTCTGTAGGTTTGTAATAAACTGTCGCTTTCTTCTAGTTCAAATCGGAGATTAGGGCTTTTCGCACTTAAGAAATCAATTATGCCGTTCTTTAAAGGAGTATATTCCATCAAAGAATCAAAGTAGGTAACTTTACCTTCATCCCATTTGTTCTTGTACGCTCTCCATTGAGTGTCGTTTGGATTGAGTATTGAATCTACTTGCATTTCAAGTTTCTTTAATTTATTCAATAAATCAAAGGAACCAATATCTTTAATCTGTAACCGGATTCTAAGTGGTTTTCGTTCTTTTGTTTGAAGACCTTTTAGCGAAATTCTGCCGTCAGAAAATGACGTAAAATCGGCATAAGAAGCATCATAGTATCTTTTTAATATAGCTAATTCTGCCTTGGTTCTTGGAATTATGTAGTAGTTTGGATTACCGTTGTGATAAGCCATATTGGCGAACTTAATTAAGTCAACATTCGATAGACTTTTAGAAAACAGGGTGTCTTTTTCAAGAAACAACTGAACCTCTTCTATATTCTCCATCAAGTCTTTGCTCATTACATCTTTGGATTCGGCTAAATGAATCACAATTTCAAAAGGAATAGAACCACCAAAGCTCTTTTCCAAATATTTAAGATCCTGTGCAATGGGGTCTTTCACCGAAACATCCGCAATTACATTACCGGTTACTGAGATTTTTGTTGCCCCCCAGACCCCCAGACCAATTAATAGCACTGTAATTAAATAAACTATGCGACGACGTTTGGTCACAATTGACATGATAATGTTTACAAAAGTGAACGAAGATTTTTTGGTTAGATGCCCCATGTGTTTTTTATTGGGGTCACCGTAATAACTTAAAAACACAGGAACAAGGTACAGAGTTAATACAAAAAGTACCATTACATTTACACTCGAAATGATTCCAAACTCAGTTACCCTTTCGCTGCTCGTAAAGGTAATAAATCCAACCGCTGTGGTCAGGTTCATCAAGAGGGTAACGGGACCGATGTATTTGGTTGTCACCAAAATAGCCTTTATGTTGTTGTTGGAATTTACATATTCTTGGTGATAGCACGTAATTATGTATACGATATGCGGAATACCAATAATAACCAATAACGGAGGAACCAAAGCCATCATTGCGGTTAAGGGATATCCGAATAATGCGGCCATTCCAAGTGCCCAAATGATAGAAACCCCTAAAATAAATCCACAAAGCAGGATAATTCGAACTGATTTAAATAAATAAAATATGAGAAATATAGAGGCCAATAATGATAATCCAAGAAATAAGTACATTTCATTGAGAATTCGTTTAGCCAGAGCTACACGGATGTGCGGTAGGCCCGAAAAGTAGATTTTGCCTAACTTAGACTTGCTTCTTTGAGTAAGATTTTCTATATCCAAAACCACCTTGGATTTCGTTTTGTCCTCTAAAAAATTTTTATTGATTTCGACCAACATTAAAGTCACCTCTGTTGAATCATTGTAAATTAGACCATCAAAAAAAGGGTTTTGTTTGATTACTTTTTTAATCTCCGGAATTGATCGTTCTTCATTTGTTTTAGAATCATAAAATACGTTGTGGGCAACGAATTTTCGATTGACCTTATCATTTTCGAGGTATATAAGACGGGGCTCTGATAAAACACTTTCAACACCTGATATTTTGTTAATTTGTTCTCCGAGTTTTTGCCACGCTCGGAACTTAGTTTTAGTATATAAGTTTTTTGAGGAAATCGCAATCACAAGGGTCGAACCATCTTCACCAAAGAGTTTGGTGAAATTTTTGTAGTTCCTTTGAGCGGGGTGTTCGCTCGGCAATATTACACCGTATCTCGTGTCGATTTTTAAGTCGGTAAAAACAAAATACCCAAAAAAACAGGTTAGCAACAAGGTAATTGCTAATAGATACAAGCGATTCCTTAAAATGATTGCCGATATTTTACGCCACATGTCCCTAGTTCATTTGAGGATTAAACTTCCCCCCGCACAAAAAAATAAACCCCGGGTTTCGGGGTTATCCTCAGTACTCGAGGCGGGACTTGAACCCGCACGGGCAAATGCCCACAGGATTTTAAGTCCGGCGTGTCTACCGATTCCACCACTCGAGCAATCCTAGAGCGAGAAACGGGATTCGAACCCGCGACTTCAACCTTGGCAAGGTTGCGCTCTACCAACTGAGCTATTCTCGCATTCAATACCTTAATAGGTATTAAGAGTACAAAAGTACGAAAAACATTTTTTTTACCAAATAAATTGAACTAACCGCCAATCACTTTTTTGATTTCATGTAGTTTAATCAAAGCTTCTACAGGGGTTAATCCATTGATATCGATGGATACCAAAGCTTCGTGAATTTGTTCTAACACGGGGTCGTTCAGTTGAAAAAAACTCAATTGGACCCCTGGTTCTCCTTTTTTTAGTGGCTTTTTTTCCTTCGTTTCGCCCATCTTTTCGTGACTCGATTCCAAATCTTTAAGTACTTTTTCTGCCCGTGTAACAACCCAATCGGGCATGCCCGCAAGGCGCGCAACATGAATTCCAAAGGAATGTTCGCTACCACCCTCTACCAGTTTCCGTAAAAAAAGAATGTTCTTTCCAAGCTCCTTTACCGCAATGGAGTAGTTTTTGATCCGAGGAAAACGTCGCGCCATCTCATTCAGTTCGTGATAGTGCGTCGCGAACAAGGTTTTCGGACGAAACTTCGAATGCTCATGCAGGTATTCGGTAATCGACCAAGCAATAGAAATTCCGTCATAGGTACTTGTTCCACGCCCTATTTCATCCAAAATCACCAAGCTCCTTTCGGATAAATTATTCAAGATGCTGGCCGTTTCGTTCATTTCCACCATAAACGTGGATTCTCCCGCGGATAGATTATCCGAGGCACCAACCCGAGAGAACACTTTGTCAACGATGCCAAGGACGGCTTTTTTTGCGGGCACAAAGGATCCGATTTGAGCTAAAAGTACAATCAGTGCCGTTTGCCGAAGCACGGCACTTTTACCGCTCATATTAGGTCCGGTAATCATGAGTATCTGCTGCTCCTCATTTGAAAGAAACACGTCATTTGCAACGTAAATTTCCCCCGTTTTAAGGGCCCGCTCAATCACTGGATGACGACCATCTTCGATGTGGATAACGGTGGAATCGTTGACTTCAGGCTTGTTGTAATGGTGTTCTTTCGCAAGGACAGCTAGGCCGCAAAACACGTCAATTCGCGCTAAAGCAACCGCATTTGCCTGAATTTCTTCCACGTCGCTGATGAGCGATTGAACCAATTCAGCATATAAACGTTGTTCGATTTCTAGGATTTTTGATTCCGCTCCGAGAATTTTTTCTTCGTAGGTCTTCAGTTCTTCCGTAATATACCTTTCCGCATTCACCAAGGTTTGTTTTCGAATCCACGTCTCGGGAACCTTGTCTTTGTGTGTATTACGCACTTCTATGTAATATCCAAAAACGTTATTGTAGGCTATTTTCAAACTGCTGATGCCCGTTGCTTGTGACTCCCGTTCTTGCAATGCGTCCAAATAGGTTTTTCCATGGTTCGAAATCCTTCGCAGTTCATCCAAAGCATCGTCTACACCTTCACGAATAACCCCTCCTTTACCCACGCTCATTGCTGGCTCATGCTCTAAGGTTCGATCAATGTTACCAAGCAGGGTACTGCAATCCTTGAGCGAGTTAATGAGTTGTGCTATTTCTGGGTTTTTGATGCCGGCTTTCAGTGCAGCTTGTAGAGGAACGATTAAACTCAAGGTTCGGTGCAAGTGACGAAGTTCTCGAGGATTAACTTTCCCCACCGCTACTTTCGAAACCAAGCGCTCTAAGTCACCGCACTGCGCTAACAGGGATCGAATCCCGTCCGTTCCGTCCATTTCCTGATAAAACCAATCCACCGTTGCAATTCTTCCCTGGATCGCTTTGAGGTTCGTAAGCGGCATTACTAACCATCGCTTCATTAAGCGTCCCCCCATGGGCGTTAAGGTTTGATCGATGACCTCCAATAAAGAAATACCTTGCTCATGCTGCGGATACAACAACTCCAAATTACGCATCGTAAAACGATCCATCCAAAGGTGTTCTGTTTCATCGATGCGGGAAATTGAACGAATGTGGTGCAGGGCTTTAAGTTGATTCTCCTTAACGTAGTGCAGCGCAGCGCTGGCCGCAATGACCCCTGATCCGATGTGTTGAACCCCAAAACCCACCAAGTTTTTTGTGGCGAAATGCGTACATAAGTGGTCGTTGGCAAAATCCTCGGTAAAGACCCAATCCTCCAGTCGATAATCGCAATCTGTGGGACGAGCCAAAGCCTTGAAGGCTTCTTGCCGCTGTTTTTGATATATAATTTCCGAAGGATTAAAAACCGAAAGCAATTTTTCCACTCTATTGCTGGGGCCTTGGCCTACAAAGAAGTCGCCGGTAGAAACATCTAAAAAGGCAACACCAACTTCTGTTTTACCGAAATGAACTGCCGCTAAATAGTTGTTGCTCTTTTGCGTAAGCACTTGATCGTTAAACGCCACCCCAGGGGTTACCAATTCTGTTACACCTCGTTTTACGATGGTTTTGGTCATCTTGGGATCTTCCAATTGGTCGCATACAGCAACCCGCTGACCAGCCCTAACTAATTTGGGTAAATACGTTTCCAAGGAGTGATGTGGAAAGCCCGCCAATTCAATTTCCGCTGCGGCTCCGTTTTTTCGCTTGGTGAGCACGATTCCTAAAATACGCGACGTTTTTATAGCGTCTTCCCCAAAGGTTTCGTAAAAATCTCCCACCCTGAAAAGCAATAACGCACCGGGATGCTTGCTTTTGATTTGATGGTATTGTTTCATCAAAGGAGTTTCATCGCTGCTGGTAGATTTCGCCAAACGGAAGGGATTTTAGATTTTAACCTCTAAATTAGCAGTACTTCATGGAAATTCAAAATCCCCTCAATACGACTTATCAACATGAATAAAAAACGAAAGCTTTGGGAACTTAATCGACCCTCTCCGGAAGCGTATGCTGAACAAGAAAAAATTCCCATCGTGGTATTGCTCGATGATATCCGCTCTTTTGAAAACGTGGGCTCCGTCTTTCGCACGGCCGATTCTTTTTCCATAGAACAAGTCGTGCTTTGCGGTATAACTCCCATCCCACCGCACCGCGAAATTCATAAAACAGCCCTTGGCGCCACGGAAAGTGTAGCGTGGCGGTATGCCCCTACAATTATAGAAGCGGTTTTGGAGTTAAAAGAACTTGGATATGCGGTGTACGCCTTGGAACAAGCAGAGAAGACAAAACTTTTACATCGGGTAAATCAGCTATCGTTCGATAAAGTTGCCCTTGTATTTGGGAACGAGGTACATGGTGTGCAACAAGCGGTGGTGGATCTGTGCGATGGCGTACTAGAAATTCCTCAGTTTGGCACTAAACACAGCCTTAATGTGAGCGTTTGTGTTGGAATCACCTTGTGGGAATTCTCCAAACACTTGAATCCACAGCTCCGAGACCAACTGTAATTATTGGTAAAAGCCGCGCGCTTGAAGGGTTTGCTCCACGGATGCTGGCACCAAGTATTTGATGCTCTTTTTTTGCTGAAGAAGGCTCCGAATATAACTGGACGAAAGCGGAAGTACGCACAGGTGGTCTAAGCGCTCAATGCGAGCCTCCGGAATTACCGGTAGTTTTCCCTCTTTTTCATTCATTTGATAGGACCTAGGATATACCAATAAACGGTAATGGCGTAAAATATACTCGTAATTATTCCATGAGCTAAAGCTCCTAAGGTTATCTTCGCCCAAAATCAAGGAAAATTCATGTTCTGGGTGCCGCTCCTTAAGATGTGTAAGGGTTCGTGAGGTGTAATAAGGAGGGCTTAATTGAAACTCGATATCGGACGCCCGAAACCGCGCGTTTTCATAGAGTGCATCCCGAAGCATGTTCAAGCGTTCGTGGTCGGCCAACATGGATTCTTTTTTCTTATGAGGGTTTTGCGGCGTGAGCACAAACCAAATTTGTGCTAAATCACTTGCGTTTAATACCCCTTCGGCAAGGATGAGGTGACCATTGTGTAAGGGGTTGAAAGAACCAAAAAACAAGCCTACTTTCATGAGGTAATAAAGGCGGTTACATGCGACATTGCTTCGGCTACAGCCGTAGATAAATCTTCGTTTCGAATACTAACATCGAAGGCCTTGGCTTGGGCCATTTCCCAACCGGCTTTTTCTATTCGAAGCGCTATTCGGTCTTCCGTTTCCGTCTCTCTTGAACGAAGCCTATGTTCGAGCACCTCTAAGCTTGGGGGCTCAATAAAAACGGACAAGGCCTTTTCTTGGAACAGCTTTTTTAAGTTCATTCCCCCAACCACATCTACGTCGAATATGACCACTTTCCCTGCACTCCATAGGCGCTGTACTTCTTGCTTCAAAGTGCCGTAGAAATGGTCTTTATAAACTTCCTCCCACTCAATGAATTCCTGTTTCTCAATGGCGGATTTAAATCCGTCTAACCCTAAGAAATAATAGTCTTTTCCATCGACTTCGTTGGGTCTTGCATTTCTTGAACAGGCAGATATCGAAAAAGCCAGCGATGGAACCTGTTCCATTAACTTTCGAACAATGGTCGTTTTTCCGGCTCCCGAGGGCGCTGAGACAATGACGCTCTTTCCAAATGGTTCCGTATTAAAGGACATTTTGCACCTGTTCTTTTAATTTCTCAAGGTGGTTTTTCATTTCTACCACTTTTCGCTGCATGATGGCGTGGTTGCTCTTACTCCCTATGGTATTGATTTCCCTACCCATTTCTTGTACAATGAAACCTAATTTTTTCCCATTCGAGTTGCACTCGTTAAGGGTCTCATGGAAATAGTTGATATGACTGCGCAAGCGAATTTTTTCTTCGGAAACATCCAATTTATCCAAGTAAAAAAGCACTTCTTGTTCTAAACGCCCTGTATCAACGGAGTCGGCAGACAACTCGGCTACCGCATTGGTTAAGCGTTGACGGGTATTCGCATAACGTTCTTGTTCTAGGGGCTCTAGGTCTTGCAACAATGATTGTAGGGCATCCAAAACCTGTTCTAAGTCTTTTTTGAGGTTGGCCCCTTCGCTGTATCGAAACGTTTGTGTTGCGCTCAAGGCTTCTTCCAAGAGGGAAAGCATGAATGCTCTTTCTGCTTCAGTCGGTTCGGATACGTTGGTTTTTATCACACCGGGCATTTGGGTTACAGCCATTAACCAATCGTGGAGCGGCAGGTTGTTTTCGGAGGCAAGAAGTTTGAATTCTTTCAAATAGCCTTGGGCCAAGTTCCAATCAATGTTTTCTGGATTTGCCGTTTCTTGGTCTTCCAAGTGCAATCCCACATCGATTTTCCCCCGTTCTAGCCCAGCCGCGATAACGGCACGAAACTCGGGTTCTAGGGCTCGGTAAAGGGCGGGTATTTTTAAAGTAAGGTCAAGACCTTTTCCATTTAGCGATCGAATTTCGATGGAGCGCTTTTTTCCTTCAAAAACCCCGTTGCTTTTCCCAAAACCCGTCATGGACCACATACCTATCTTTTTTTCAAAGGTATAAAATTGCGGAGGTTTTATCGGTTATTCCTCCAATAACTTACGCAACAAGGCTTCTGTAGTTTGCTGAAGGTGGGTGAAATGGACTCCTGTACCTGGGCCGTCGAATCCTGAATGGACCTGAACTATTTCCCCCTTACCATTGAGAAATAGAGTGGTTGGAAAAGAATAAACTCCGTTCAAAGCACTAAAAACGATTCCTGCTTGTTTCGTGCTGGCTTCCCCACCAAGGTAAAAACCATAATTCAGGTTTATTTTCCGAGCATATTTTTTTAAGCGTTGAAGGCGGTCTTTATCGTTGGCACCGTTTTCAAAACCCACCATGACAAAGCGCACGGATTTAAAATCATCTTTTTCTTTCAGATCCATGAAATACCGTGTTTCATCCAAGCAATTCGGACACCAAGTCCCCATGATTTGCACCACACTCGGTTTTCCTTGAAAAAACCGCTGATCTAAGGTGCGTTTCTTGCCTCTAAAGTTTTTCACTTCAAGAATTAACGGAGCACGTTCGGTAAGCGGTCGCGAAATGGAATAAGGAGAGGTTAGTTCGGCGTTTGGATTAAGGACTCCTGTCCACGCAGCTTGATAACGCATTCCAGAGTAAAATGTCCCCGACAGTCCATTGCCAGTGGTTGCTTGAGCCTCAAACAAGAATGCGTGCACTCCGTCGAAGCAACTGAGCCGCATTGTGCCGTTTACGACACCCCCCGAAAGAAAGCGGTAGTCTCCCGTTTCAGTACGAAATGTCCCTTCGATTTGCGCTCCGTTTTGTTGGAAAATTCCAATGGCTTTTTCGCTGCCATTCGTATCGGTGAACAGGACGTCGTAGGTACCATTAAAAACTTGAGGTAGGCTGTCCAGCCTTAGGTCTAAACGAACATTGTGCGCCGGTGATTGAGCGGCGTGAAACTGAAAGGGTGTTTTCGTGGGGAGGGTTTTATTTAAGTTTAACCAATATCCTTTTCGCTCTGTTTTGTGAAACACCAATTGTCCAGCAATTTCAGGGAATTCAAAGAACATAGAGTCTTTTTTTTCCAGCAAAAACCGAAGGTCAATTCGCTCTTCACCGTTGACTACCGTTAGCTTTGGCCCTTTGTCCTCGTGGTATACCACTTCAAAGGGAAGGCTCAATCGGTCGTTTAATTGGAGTTCTGCATGGAAGGAGGTTTGAGAAAAAAGCGCTATTTTTCCGCAGCATATGATTAGCGAAAGTATAGGGCCAAAAGCTCGAGAAATGAAGAAATTAAAAGTTTTTTCCGCCATAATGCAACGTTGTAGGGTTAAAGTTAGTCATTTGTCCTGAGCCTATGGAAGATGTGCAGCTCGTGAAAGAGTGTTTAAGCGGAAAAGCAAGGGCTCAGAAAACGTTGTTTGATAAGTTTGCCCCAAGGATGATGGCGCTTTGTTTTCGGTATATGAAAGACAAGGATGAAGCGGAAGATGCTTTTCAGATTGGCATGGTTAAAGTGTTTTCAAAGTTAACAGAGTTTAAGTTTGAAGGCCCTTTGGAAGGTTGGGTTCGCCGCATAATGGTGAATTCCTGCCTCGACCAACTCCGCCGGAACCAGCGCTTTGTTGCTGACGTAACGTATGATGATGTTGCGTACAAGCTTGAAGTACAAGAAACGGTAACATCTTCCATGAATACCGAAGCGCTGATGGGTTTGGTACAATCCATGCCTACAGGCTACCGTGTGGTATTTAATTTGTTTGCGATTGAAGGGTTTTCCCATCAGGAAATTGCGGAACAAATGGGTATTTCGGAGAGCACTTCGAAATCGCAGTACCTCAGGGCCAGGGCATACCTACGTCAACGAATAGAAGAAAAAGACCATGGAAAAGAATAGTTTTGAAAAGTTATTAAAAGATCAACTGGGCAATCACGAAATGCCGGTGGATCCTGCTTTGTGGAAAAACGTGGCGGCTCAAGCGGGAATTTCTACGGGAGGCACAGGACTCGGACTTGGTGCGTGGTTGGGCATTGCAGGTACTGCGGTATTGCTCACGGCAGGGGTCTTCTATTATAGCGCATCAAAAGAGAATATTTCAAAGCCAGTGCCCCATAAGCAAGAGCCAAAAACGAAGGTTAATGAGCCGATAGAAGCGGAGAATAACGTCAGCAAAGTTCAAGTCGGCGTAGAATATGCGCCTCCATTGACTGTCATAGATCCAACGGAAAAAATAATCCGTTGCTCAGGAGGTGAAGAGGTCGTTGTTTTAGAGCCCGAAAAAATCCAAGAACCCCTTGTTTTACGAGACGATCTGGCAGCGGAAGCGGCGGAAACCAGCAATCACGACCCCTTGGCTTCGGTTCAAACTACTTCAAGCCCTTCTTCGCAAGAAGTTACCATGGCGGAATCACCCGAGGTGAATGCAAAACCTGTGAACCTGGTGATGCCGAACGCGATAACCCCGAACGGAGATGGGGTCAACGACGCACTTACCCTAGATGCGGAAGGCCTGACCGACTTCAGTGTGGTCGTATTGGACGCGAGCAACAAGGTGGTTTTTTCCTCTACCGACCCTGAATTTGTGTGGAACGGGTTCCTGCCGAACGGAGATCCCGCTCCAGCAGGCATGTATCAGTACTATTACACCGCCAAAGATACCAACGGACGTTGGTGCAATCAGTTTTCAATGCTTACCGTTCTTCGGTAGTCCTTTGGATTTCTAAGAAATGTTGTATATTTGCCTCCTCAAATTGAGGCCCCGGTGGCGGAACTGGTAGACGCGCTGGATTCAAAATCCTGTTCTTTCGGGAGTGCCGGTTCGATCCCGGCCCGGGGTACGAGCAGCCAGAGTTGGTAACAGTAATGTTTCGAACTCTGGTTTTTTTTGTCCCATAGAATACTTAAGTGAATACGTTTCAAAATCTACACATTTTCCGTTTACCTAGTTACTAAAAGTGTAAGGAAGCGCAAAGTAATTCGAGGTAATTTGAGTGTTTTTTTTCGAATTTATTTCCAATGTTTCTGCCGCCGTCTTGAAGGTTCGCGTGTTTTTATATTGCGTATTTTTGAGCCGATGAATAAAAAAGTACTCCTCAACATTCAAGAACTTTTGCAAGTAAGACGAATGCCTACACAGCCGTTGATAGGAGAGGAATTTGGAATAATCCCCAAGATAACCAACGCTTATCTGGTTCTGAGCGATAATGAAGTGAAGAGTTTTGGCGAAATGTCGGAGTTAAATCCGGATGTTTTGCGGGATTCTGAAGTGATCGATGCTTCGGGAAGGTTCGTTTTTCCGGCATTTTGTGATTCCCATACACATGCCGTATTCGCATCGCCGAGAGAAGCTGAATTTGTGGATAAAATCAATGGATTGACATATCAAGAAATTTCAGCCAAAGGTGGTGGAATCTTGAACAGCGCAAAAAAAGTTCAGGCAATGTCCGAGGATGAGCTATTCGATATATCCTTGGAAAGAGTTAAACACATTATAGCTGGAGGCACGGGCGCTTTAGAAATTAAGAGCGGTTATGGACTAACCCTTGAGGACGAGTTAAAAATGCTTCGGGTAATTCAGCGAATTAAAGCACAAGTGGATATTCCCATCAAAGCAACATTTCTTGCCGCCCATGCGATTCCTATTGAATTTCAAGGCAACAAAGCTGGTTTTATGACGGAGGTGGTAGATCGTTGGATTCCAAGGGTTCTCGAAGATGGCTTGGCGGACTATATTGACTTGTTCTGTGAGGTTGGTTATTTCGACTCGGTGGACATTCAATTAATCGCCCATGCAATTCAAGGAACGTCTATGAGATTGAAAGTACATGTTAATCAATTCACCGCTATTCAAGGCATTGAGGCAGCAGTAAAAAACAAGGCATTGACCGTAGATCATCTTGAAGTTCTTGATCATCAAGACCTTGACGCTTTGAAATCGGGAGAAACCATTGCAACCGTGCTTCCAGCATGTTCATTTTATTTGAACATACCATTTGCTCCGGTTAAAGAACTAATTAAAGAAGGAATCCCCATTTCTCTGGCAAGTGATTACAATCCCGGTTCCTCACCAACATCTAATTTGTTTTTTGTGTGGTCTTTAGCTTGTATAAAAATGAAATTGACACCAGAACAAGCATTGAATGCATTAACGGTAAATTCCGCATTTTCTATGGGATTAGAAGCTACCCATGGGGCTATATTCCATGGATATAAAGGAAAAATAATCTTAACAGAAATGGCTCCATCTTTGGCTTATATTCCTTATGCTTTCGGAACGAATCACATACATCAAATCCTGAATTAATGAAGTTTTGGAACAGCGTTTTGTTTTTTGTTTTAATGCTTTCTTCCGTTTTTTCGCAAGCCTATAATCGATCCGGAGAACTCCTTTGGGAAATAGAATATGGCAGCCATAAATCCTACCTTTGGGGAACGCTTCACACCAATGAAAAAGAGCTTTTCGAATTTCCTGATTCAGTGTATTGGGCTTTTTCTAAAAGCGAATTCGTGGCGGTGGAGATTGATGTTTTCGACTTCTTCTTGGAAAAAGAACCCATGGTTGAATCTTTAAAAGTTTCGTTCGACAAAAAAGGAAAAATGTATACCTCTTCTGAAGAGCCAACTCGTACTTTTTACGGTTCCGAGGACGGCATGCCCCAGTTTATGGACGCTTTTTTTCAAGAAGAAGCAGAAAGGGCAGGAAAGAAAGTGGTGCCTCTCGAATCTCCCGACCTTCAAACGAAAGCCCTTGATGCTGCGCCTTTGGCAGACAAGGCACTATACGGTGGTTCATCGGAACACTCGCTTTTGAAGTCGTATTACTTGCAGGGTAGAATTTCCGCTATAGACCAATTAATTCGTTCAAAATTCTCGCAACAGAAACAGGCATATATCGAACTCGTGGAGAAAAGAAACCAACATTTAACCGATAACCTTTACCAAGAAGTGAAGTCAAAATCCGTGTTTTGTTCGGTGGGTGCCTCGCACCTGTATGGTGAAAAAGGCATGCTTAATCTGTTGAGATTAAAAGGCTGCAAAGTGCGAAAAATGGAAATGAATACTACCAAGGGTAAAGCACTTAAAGGTTTTCCAACTCCTCGACAATTTGAATTGATTTTATCGTTTGAACAGAGCGTAATAAAAGCAACATTTCCGGGTATCCCCCGAAACATTCCATCAGGTGTTGTATTTAAAGAATTGGGTCAAGGAAACACGTATAAAATTCAATGGCAACCAAGGGATACCGCCTTGTCTCTTTTGGAATATGCGGAAATTTTAATGGCGCCACCCCCAAGTGCCCCTTATTCATTCGGGGTATTGGACGACGGTACAGAATACGTTCAAGGGTTGAGTGACGCCTATCCAGAACCATTGATGTGGAAGCGGATTATATTGAATGAGCATCATGTAGCCATCCTTACGTGTCACGGAGGCAACAAATTAATGAATTCTGACCGCCCATCCCGATTTTTTAACCATGTAGTCTTGGAGTGATTCTTATGCTAGAAGAAGTAAACGTAAACCACATACTAAATCAACCAATAAGTTTAATTTTTACGCCTTTTCCCGAGGAATTAACCCAGGTATTGGCAGAAAACACTAACTCAGCAAACCTTTACGATTGTTCTAATCCATCCTTGGTAAAAACATTGAATCAGTTAAAGGAAGAGGAATGGTTGTTTTTATTCGCTCAGGTTAAGTGGTCCATTTTTTCGCATGTTGAACGCCTTTCGTCTTTCTCGAAGATTCTCGATTTTTTTTATTTAAATCAAGATAAAATACACCTAATTGGCATTGGACAAAGCAAGGCTCAAATGGAAAAATTTGGCAAGCTTTACGCTACAAAAGTACAGGGTTTTTATGCCGATAATTTTCCCGAATTTTTGCGGAATTATGGAGTCTTTCAGTCAGGTGAATATCTTTCAAAGTGGATGGTTTATGGGATGACCATGAATGAAAAACAAAAGTTTAACCGGACAAAGGCTGGTTGGTTTGTAAAATCAAAAACAAACCGGATTAATAAGCCGGAAAACATGGAAAAAACCTTGGTTTTTTTGGCGAATCGTGTTCACAAAACCTTAGGATATAATGAAATAGGTTCTTGGTGCGGAATGGACAATGAAACAGCTCAACGCTACGTCGAAAAGCTTAACGACTATGGAATTACGGTTCCTCTAGTTTCTTTCTCCTCACGTAAGAGGTACGAATATGTTAAAGGTATTAGGGTGGGGTTTTTAGATAATGGAATATTAAATACCTATAAGAATAATTTTGATGGAATTGATATTCGTGCAGATGTGGAAGATTTGTGGAAAAACTGGGTTATTTCGGAAAAGATTAAAAAGGATGTTCGAGAACACAAGAACTGTCGTTACTTTTTTTGGCAATCCCACACCCGTCAAAACATGGATTTATTGGTGATTTCAGATACAGGAGAAAAACAAGCTTTCATGGTGGTTTGGAAGACAAAACGCGTTGTTACACCGCCGCCATTATTTGTGAAATACTATCCTGAAATTCCTGTTCAAATTATCAGCCCTTCTAATTATTTATCTTTTCTTTCCTAATGAAATCTTTCATTTCAACTTGTGTGCAACAGTTAATGCTGGCGCACTCAAATTCCGATGAGTTTGTGTTGGTGATTCCTTCAAAAAGAGCCAAGAGGTATTTTTATGAAGCCTTTGTTCATGCCTATAAGAAACCTATTTTCTTGCCGCAAATTTTAACCATCGACGAACTTCTTCATCAAGGACTCAGGCAAACGCCGATTGATAAAACTCGACAGTTGTTTTTACTATATCACGTGGTGGAAAAAAACCCAGCATTTGATGGGTTATCCTTTGAGTCCTTCTTATCATGGGGGCCGATTATTTTGAACGATTTTGAGGAAATGAACCGCTACTTATTGGATACGGATCAGGTATTCAGAAACCTCAAATCTATCAAGGAATTAGACAGTTGGAATTTGGAAGAAGGAAAAGAATTTTCTGAAAGTCAGCAACAGTTTATGGCGTTTTGGGAAATTTTACCCTCGATTTATGAGCAATATATTCGCGAATTAAGCCTTCGAGGATTTACCACTGGCGGCCTCTTACTTCGTGATCGAGCCTTGAACCCCGAGGTTCTATTTGGTGAGAAACAAACGTATTTTATTGGATTTAATGCCCTTACAAAAGCCGAACAAAAAATAATAAGTGCATTTATTCAAGCAAAAAAAGGGGACTATTGGGCTGATGTAGACCTGTTTTATAGTATGAGTTCTACTCATGAGGCGGGTATGTTTCACCGTAAAAATAGAGAGGTGTTTGGACAGGAAAATGCACCTTTTGTTTTGGATGAATTGAAGTCCAAGAGCCTTAATGTAGAGGTCGTCGCCTGTCCTCAAGCTTCCGGACAGGTTAAAGTTGCGTCTACCGAGCTCTCAAAATTAAACAAGGACGAATTAAATTCTACGATGGTACTGTTGGCTGATGAAAGGTTAATAATGCCCTTGCTGAAGAATATTCCGTCATCGGTAAATCAAGCCAATGTAACGGTAGGATTACCGCTTAACCAAACTCCGCTGAAATCGTTTTTGGATCTCGTTTTTTCAATCCAAGAGAATAAAGATCGATTCAAAACACAAAGTGCCTATTACAAAGATTTACTCGCACTTTTCCAACATCCATTTATCACGGTTTGGATGCCTCAAGAAGTGCGCGACAAAATAACGCAGTGGGAGATCAGCAGCATTAAAAACAACCGTGTTTTTCAATCTGAGAAACACTTGATTTTCACTCCTTTACTCGATAGAATTGTACATCTATTACTCTTCAATTGGAATAATGATTATCCAGTTGCTATAAAAAAAATGCAGGAAATAGTGTGCGTGCTGCTGGAAGCAATTGGGAAAAATAACGAATTCGAAACTCAAATTTTAGTGGTTTTTCAGCAGGGACTTTTGGCCCTGGAAAATTTAGCCAGCGAAGGATTTCCAATCATGAATTTAAGAACCTTTAAACAGTTTTTTAATCAACATTGGTCCGCACTTTCTTTAGCGTACCATGGGAATCCTACCGAGGGCTTGCAGATAATGGGGTTGTTAGAGACACGAATGTTGGATTTTAAAACCATCCTTGTTTTAGGGTTAAATGAAGGTGTTTTACCCCCCAATAATAGCCTAGATTCAGTAATACCTATGGACTTAAGAAAAGGACTAGGCTTACCAACTCCAAGGGAGAAACAAGGCCTTTTTTCGCATCATTTTTATCGATTATTGCATCGTGCAGAAAAGGTGGTTTGTACCTATGCGATTGGAGGAGAAGGTATTGGAACCGCTGAACCAAGCCGATATCTTACTCAAATAGAGATGGAGCTTTGTAGGCTAAATCCGAGGGTAAACTTGGTGAAAAAAGTATATACCACACCGCTTTCTTTGAATCAAGACTATCGGTTATCAATCATTGAGAAACGACCTCAAATAGAGCATTTATTGGAGAATTATTTTTCCAAAAAGGTTTCCGCTAGCGCAATGCTTAAGTATCTTCAGTGCCCTTTGGATTTTTATTTTCGTTATTTAGCGGAACTCGGTGAAGAGGAAACGGTTGAAGAAGATTTGGAAATGAGTAGTATGGGGAAAATTATCCACAGCACTTTAGAAGAGCTCTATTTGCCCTTCGCTGAGGTAGATCGTAACAATGAGCCGGTCGTTCCGCCGCCGCCGCCCCTAAAAACAACGGATATAGAGGTGCTTATTGCCAAGGCCCCTGAAGTTTTGAGAAGGCAGTTTACATTATACTTGGATAACGATGAGAGTTTAATAGCATCAGGAAAAAATTATTTGACGTATACCGTGGCGCTAGAATTTGTATTGAATTTATTAACTAACGATCGTGCCTATTTAAATTCCATAAATGGTGACCTTTACATACATAGACTTGAAGCGTTCTTAACTGCGCCAATGCCTGTTGAGGTAAAAGGAGCAACAAAAACGCTTCATTGGGTAGGATTTGTG
>JBJOJZ010000028.1:0-49607 GCA_046046325.1 Bacteroidota bacterium | reverse complement strand
ACCCATGAAAGACGAGATCATCATTTACCACCCCGATAACCTTACTGAGCGGATTGAAGTGAAAATGGAAGATGAAACGGTTTGGCTTTCACAACAACAAATGGCTATTCTTTTTAACCAAACAAAACAAAATATAAGTCTTCATATCCAAAATTGTTTTAAAGAAAAAGAATTAGAAAAAAATTCAACAGTCAAGGAATCCTTGATAGTTCAATTGGAAGGAAATCGAAATGTTAAACGAAAGATAGAATTCTACAATCTCGATATCATTATTTCAGTGGGCTATCGTGTAAAATCTATTCAAGGTACCCAATTTCGAATTTGGGCAAACAGCGTATTAAAAAGTTATCTACTTAAAGGCTTTGCCGTAAACAACCGCATAAACCGCCTCGAAGATCATCTGGTAGATTTAACGAAAAAAGTGGATCAAATTGACCTTCAAATAAGTACGAAACTGATTCCAACCCAAGGCGTTTACATGGACGGCCAAGTGTTCGATGCCTATGAACTCACCTCACGGATCATTCGGTCTGCCAAAAAGCGCATCGTGCTCATCGATAACTTCATCGATGAACAAACCTTGACTCAATTGTCGAAAAAACAGCCCGATGTTCGGGTTTCAATCCTCACCAAAACTGCCATTACAGGGGAAAACAATTCCAGCAAGCAAGTAGCACTGGACTTAAAAAAGGCCAACGAACAATACGGCAACTTCGAAGTAATTCCCTTTTCCAAGAGCCACGATCGATTTTTAATCATTGACCACACCCAGGTGTATCACCTTGGAGCTTCGCTCAAAGACCTCGGGAAAAAGTGGTTTGCCTTCACCAAACTGCATGAGGATTCTGTGCGGGATTTACTTAGTGAGGTAGAGGCAATTATTTCTAGCTGACACTATGCATTAGTATTGCCTAGGGTGGCTCTGGTTACGAAGTTGATTGCCTGAAGACTTTAAATACCATTGGTGCATGTTTAAGGGTTATGTTTCTCCTCTAGGTGCGGGTTTAAACCCGCACCTAGAGGAAATCGAAAGCCGCACCCTGAGTGCTCGCTATTGCGAGCGTATCGAAGGGTGCGGGATAAAAGTAGAGGAAAAAATTCTTGCCTTTCTTGTGTCTTGATATTTCGATTAACTCAATACAAGTACAAAAACTCGCAGCTACTTTTTCCACTTACTCTTCGATACGTCCTTCGACCTACTTTCACCTTGACAAAAGTTTCGGAGGAAAAACAGGGTCCGTGGAAAAGCAAAAAGCTCGGAATCGGCATTATGTTAACGTGTTAATTAAGTCCCAAGTGCATCAAAACGACCCCCAAGGATTAATTGCTATGTTTGCAGCGTTTATGGTAAAAATTGCTTTTGACCCGATTTATGCGCACCCCCTGCCGGAAAACCATCGGTTTCCGATGCTCAAGTATGAACTCATTCCACAGCAATTACTGCATGAAGGTACGTGCACTTCGGATCATTTTTTCAAACCAAGCGCTTGCCAACATGAAGTGGTACTCGACACCCACGACGTATCCTACTTCAACCGGTTAATTGCACAGCAATTAAGTCCTTCCGAACAACGAAAAATCGGATTTCCACAATCCCCCGAACTGGTAAAACGGGAATTGGTCATTACCCAAGGTACTATTGACATTGCCCTGCATGCACTGAACCACGGGGTCGGGTTAAATGTCGCAGGAGGGACTCACCATGCCTTCGCCGAACGCGGTGAGGGATTTTGTTTGTTAAACGATATGGCCGTTGCCGCTAATTTTTTATTGAAGAACAAGCATTGTCGGAAAATTTTAATCATTGATCTCGATGTGCATCAGGGGAACGGTACCGCTAAACTGATGGAAAACAATCCACAGGTGTTCACCTTCAGCATGCACGGAAGAACGAATTATCCCTTTCACAAAGAGCGATCGGACCTCGATATCGAACTTGAAAACGGCACTACCGGAGAGACCTACTTAGCCCTTTTAACCGAGCATCTCCCAAAAGTCATCGATTCGTTTAAACCTGACTTCACCTTTTACTTGGCAGGAGTTGATATCTTAAACACCGATAAGTTCGGAAGGCTTGAAGTGAGCTTAGCGGATTGTAAGCAACGGGATGAATTTGTATTCAAAACCTTAAAGAACCTCGAAATCCCCGTGGCTGTTGCGCTTGGCGGCGGGTATTCTCCGGATATCAATGTCATCGTGGAGGCGCATTGCAATACCTTTCGATGGGCCATGGATTTATTTGATTGAGCCCAACGTCAATGATCTACCTTGTGCCAACGGGTTTCTGCCAAGGATACTTTTCCCTTTCTTCATCGTAAAATGAAGCGACATGGAGAAAACTCACATCTGAGTGACTCGGTTCTGAGGAGCGGAAAAGGACCGAAATCCAAAAATCGAGTATCTTAGTGCTTGGATTGCACGGCAATCAACAATTACTGAGCGCAACATTCACGTTTATACGGTACAAATGGCTTCAAGTCTTACCCTTGGTATTACAACAGTAGAAGACCTGTTGTTGAACCACAAGATTACACGAGTGGATACGAAAAATAGCGTTCAAGGCATCCAACTTCGCATCCCCAACTACCAACGGCCGTATAAATGGACCGCCAAAAATGCTCTTCAGCTGTTGGATGACATCATCGATGCCCGAAATCAAAAGAAAGAGGTTTACCGCGTTGGAAGCCTCATTCTCCACCACGATGTACGAAAACCAGGGGTTTACAACATGGTTGATGGACAACAACGAACCATCACCTTTTCCTTGATACTTCATGCCATGGGCATTCATGAATTACCGTTGTTAGAACAACCGTTGTCTAACATTTCCATCAACCGTCGAAACATTTCCTCCAACTATCGGGCACTGGAAAGAAGGCTCGGAAATTTAGAAAAATTCGATCGCGACGATCTTTTGAAATACCTCCAATGCCACTGCGAATTCATGGTGGTTATTACCCATGATATCTCCGAAGCTTTTCAGTTTTTTGATGCGCAAAACGCGCGGGGTAAGAAACTCTTCCCGCATGACCTATTGAAAGCCTATCACCTGCGGGAAATGAACCACCTAAGCTCGGACGAAATCGAAGATTTGGTAAAAAATTGGGAGGATTTAGATCAGCAACAGCTGTCGCTGTTATTCAGTGAGTACCTCTACCGACTGAAAGAATGGACCAAAGGAAATCGAGCATCGGAACTGAATGAAAACAACATCCACCTGTTCAAAGGACTGGCAAAATCAGGTACCTTTCCCTTCGCTCAGTATTTCAAAGGAGCCTACGCCTACGCGAACATGATCAACCAATCACCCATTCCTTCGGTTACGGGATCTACCGATTTAAAACCTTTTCAGTTAGAAGCGCCTATTCTGTCCGGAAAACCTTTTTTTGAATACACCAAGCACTATTATGAAATCCTCAAAGATGTTCAAGACAACAGCAAATACGTGGGCTATTTCATCAACGATAATTTTTTGGTAAAAACGCTCGATTTGCGCAAGTACAAAACCGGTGTAGGTAACCGAATCGCCCGTTTACTTTTTGATACCTCTGTTCTCCTCTACGTTGATAGGTTTTGTCCCATTCATCCCACGCAAAACGATTTAAAAATGCTGGATCAATTCGTGGTTTTCGCTTTTGTTTGGGCCTACTCCCTGCGCGCTCAGTACACCAATTTAGGATGGCAATCAGCACAGAATTACATCCTCGGGAAGGAACAAGTTACGAATTCCATGAACCTTTATAAATCCATCCTTGAATCAGATGCTCCGACGCATTTATTCGGCCTGCTTTCCGAACAATTATCAGTTGTACCCCTTAAAAGAATTAAAGCCAATTTGCAAAAGCTGGAGGAACAGGATGCCGACGGAACCTATCAGCATTACTTGTACTTTTTTAAGTTGAATAAATTCATGGAAATCAATGAGTAATTCCGATTTACCCCTGAAAAGTTTGACCATTGGTGAACTCTACAACGGAGCAAATGCCACCTATGAGGTTCCTATTTATCAGCGAAATTACGCTTGGAAAAAGGAAGAAATTGCAACGCTAATACAGGATGTTTACGATTCCATGATCCACCGAAAAGAAAACTACTATATCGGCACATTGGTTTCATTTCACAAAGGCGGTAACGTATTTGAAGTAATCGATGGACAACAACGCTTGACCACCCTTAACTTGATTCTCAAGGCTTTGGGTATACCATTGAACAACCAACTCACCTACCGTGCACGCAAAAAATCGAATGACAGCATCCGGAGCATTCCCCATTTTAACATCGACCAAAAAGACGCCGGAATTGTTGATGGCTTTCAGTCCGCCGAAGCATCCCTGAAGGAAATTGTACCGGTACAAGACACAGCAAACTTCTGCTCCTATTTCTTAAACAAGGTCCACATCATCCACTATCAAGTTCCAAGGGACGTTGACTTGAATCATTATTTTGAAATCATGAACTCCAGAGGAGAACAGTTGGAAAAACACGAAATTGTTAAGGCAAGATTGATCGAAAAGCTCTCCAGCGATGAAGACAAAAACACATTCCATCAGCTGTGGGAATTTTGCAGTCAGATGAATGTTTACATTCAACAAAAATACGACGACCCCAAAATTTTTGGAAAAAACTATTGCACCTTTGAGCCGAAGGAATTTGGAGACCTTCCCCCCGTTACAGCAGCAGCTGCTTCCGACCAAAAAACGGTTAGTATCAAGGATATTTTAACAGCATCCAGCGCGGAAAAAACCGAAAACACTGCACATGAGATTGATGCATTTCAGCCCATCCTTGATTTCTCCAATTTTTTATTAATCGTGCTCAAAATCACCCGAATTTCTGACCCCAACGACGCTTCCTTCGATCCGATAAAATTCACGTTGGACGATAAAAACTTACTGAACGAGTTCGATGAATTAGGGGAATTGACCGAGGATTTCGTGAGGCAATTTGGTTACAATCTGCTAAAAGCCAAATTCTTACTCGATAATTATGTCGTGCACCATTCCATCGAAGAAGATACGCTAGACAACAACCCTTGGAAACTCCAACACTGGTATAAAGAGGAAAAGAGCGCCTATTTGAAAAACAGCGGTGGAAAGGACGAAGCGCAATTTAAATTGGTACACCTTCTTTCCATGTTTGAGGTTTCATTTACCGCAAGGCAGCGCAAGAACTATTTGTTTTATTGCCTATTTTATTTCTTTCGCCTTGAAAACCTCAAGGACCTAGTCATTAAAGATTACTGCGATTTTGTCCAATACCTCGCGGAAAAATATGTGAAGGACGTTTACCTGAATCCAGAAAATTTAAACGATATCAACGTACCTAAACCTGGATCATTTGACGCTACTTTACTCGTGAAGGATGAATCTGGAATTTGGAAAATCGATGAACAAATCCGCAATACGCACCTTGATTTTAATGCGGTTTTCGGCGATGGATCAGCCATAACGAAGGGAATTCCCTTGTTTGTGTTCAATTACCTGGATTATGCGATTTGGCACCGATATTTTGAGGATTTGCGCGGCGATCCGGCTAAAAACGAAGAAGTCGTCTCCGCTTTTTTTGACCGCATGGGGTGTACCAAGTTTGACCTCAACATGTTCCATCACTTCTATTTCTCGCGAACGCGACGAAGTTTAGAGCATTATTTTCCTCAAGCAAATGCGAACGGTGTCAACGGTGTTCCCACCCAAGAACAGATCAATTGCTTCGGCAACTATGCTATGATTGGTAGCGATGTCAACAGCTCGGCATCCAATTGGACGCCTCGGGTCAAAAGGGACCATTACCTCGATGCCTCCGGCAAGATTCGGCAAGTAAGCGTTGCATCGCTCAAATTCTTGATCATGCTACAACAATGTAAAGACAATGCAGATCTTCGAGATGCAGGGAAAGAATGGTTATTCCAAGACATCCAAGTACATCAACGGTTGATGGTTGATTTGCTGTTGAATTCGATAAACAGCACCCATCATCAAACGCCTTGCTAAGGCTCAAACATTTATTTCGTATTCGTTATTCCCGTACAAGGAATCCATACATTGGACCGTAATGGTTTGTCCGGGTTCAGCAAGTTGTTCTATGATGCCCCCTACCGATAAATCCTCGTTTTCCACCATTCGAACCAACATTGCGCTCGTTTCGGCCGAAATTCCAACCTTCGATAAGTAATCCTTTAATTGCGATAAATTCTCAGCAAAAGCACTGTAATCGGTAAAATCCAGGTCATTTAAAACTAGGGCTAATGTATGGGTATCCGCCAAAACCACCACAGCATCCTGACCATGTACCGAAAACAGCGTACCTGAGCCTTGATAGCTTTCATAGAGGGAATCAAACTCTTGTAAAATGGATTGATACCCTTGCTTGGGTTTAAATTCACTGGTCCGCATCTGATATACGCCCCCTTCTTCGAGTCCGTTGAATAGTATTTTTTCCATGCCCGTGGTTTAGTTTATACACATCAAAACTAGCCATTTATCGCACAGCAAAAGTAACAAGCCCTAAAATTGCTACTTTTAAACCTATGGAAAACAACCCACTGCACCAATCGTTGGACGAAGTCATGGACAACCTGTCCGAAAGCGATCAGCTTCATGCGCTCGAACAGCAATTCCCCTACCTCTTCACCAAGGCAGCGCTTTTCTTGGAACAAGGGGCCGAAACCTACCGATCCACGGATTTTTTCCATGAACCCAAAACCACCGACCCTGAAGAACTCAACACCCTTATAGTGGGGTGTAGTCAATTGTGCATGGGGAAAGGCCTTATGGAAAGTGATCCGTTAACCGAACTGGGAGTTACAGGGTTCTATCAGCTCATGCAGATGATGCATTTTCAACCCACATCACGCACCACCAAAAGAGGAATTTACCTTGATGAAATTCGGGGGACCCTGGATTGCATTTCGTTTCGACACGCCATGGACGGTAGAACCTCAACCCTTTACAATTTTTGCATTTATCCCAAGTTGGAGGATTAGGTGTATCAAAAAAAAATGCCCCTAAATCGAGGCATTTTCGTGCGGAAAGAACTTACTTTTGAAAGCAACCGAAGTTGTTGCTCCCTTTAATTCTAATTCGTGTCTTTTAAAAACCATTGAAAGGTCATTGGTTATAGGACAACACGTTGCTAGACTTGCGACTCGCCAGCCAAAATGCTAAAAACATATTCCGCACCCAACAAAGATACTAAAAAGAAAAAGGTTCTTGTTGAGCATTTCCTACACGTATGATTTTTCCTTTTAAATGATCGGTTTGCTGTATGTCGCCGTAAACACACCAAAGCAAAGGAAGTTTACAAGGAGGAGGTTTTGAGGCATAGCCATCGGTAAAATAAATCAGACCGTTATACCCTCTCGCTGAATTCGCCCAAGCAATGACCGGATCAAAGCGGGTTCCTCCCCCTCCCTTCATCGTGGGTACTGTACCGGTGCGGCGCACATCGTATACTGCTTGTATTTTTGCATCGCATTCCAATACCGTCACCTCCGAACCTGTCGTATAAATGGCCATAATCTCGGCCCAAAACTCGCCCAACAGTTTTTCATCCACCGATCCCGATGTATCAATGGCCACCACCATTCTTCGCAATCGCTTAATCCGCCTCCCAGGATTTCCTTCAAATCGCTTGCTCTCCTTTCGCCGTGTGGTCTTTATAGCCGTTCTACCGCACGATGATGTAAACAATCGAAGCACTTGTTTCCAAGAAATTTTAGGTACTGCCAACCATTCGTTAATGGCGCGTTGGATGTCGTAAGGAAGGGAACCAAAGGAGGAGGACTTTTGTTTCGCCTCGTTTAATATTCCCTTGAGTTTTCGCTCGGCCACTTCACTGCCATCTTCACCCCAAGCATCATGGATGCCAATACCCCATGGTTCATGTTGTAACGTATCCAAGGCCTTACAACTTTCAGGGTATTGTGCTTCGGCACCTTCCTCCAATAATTTCAATAATTGGTTGTAATAATATTCCATGGACTCCATAGGATCCAAGGCCAGTTCAGGGAAGGTGGATAGGAGAATGGCACCCTTTGGTAGATTCCATGGAGTGATGTATTGATTGACCACTAAATCCGCGGCGATGTTCTCTATTTTTGGATGCTTTCCTTTAACTCGCAACAAATGTTTGAAAATCAAATGCAACACTTCGTGTTTCAATACCGCAACCCGTTCACCCGGATTCAGTTCATGCAGTAAAAAATGAGGATTTACGTACAAATAAAAAACCTCCTCACGAAAAGACACCGCCATCGTTGGCACGTCATCGGTTAGTACCCTTGTGACATTGGCCAAAATATGGGCATAAAAAGGCTCACGCCGCAACAGCTGATAAATGGACCTAGAAAGGGTATCGTCAGCCTCCATTGATTATTTATTGCATCGCCACGAAAAGTTTCAGCACCTCTGGGTTGGATATCGCTGTCACCACCGCCTCCATCGACGGCTTTTTCAACAAACGTACCCTCATCAGTTCTTTGTGAAATGCAAAACGCAGGTCGATAGGAACTTTGTCCGTTTTCAACAATTCTATCAGGTTAGTAGCAGCGGTCGGCGTCGGAGTGTAATTCCCCGAAAGCAAGATACCGATGCGGCTCAAGAGGGTATTTAAAAGGTCCAAACGAACACCCTTTTCCGAAGCCGTCAAACGTTCCACCGCTTCA
This sequence comes from Bacteroidota bacterium, assembly GCA_046046325.1. Taxonomy (GTDB): domain Bacteria; phylum Bacteroidota; class Bacteroidia; order Flavobacteriales_D; family Crocinitomicaceae; genus UBA952. The sequence goes on along the minus strand of JBJOJZ010000028.1, from coordinate 40,945 downwards.
AGAACGCTGGACGGTGTTTCTAGGGCTAAAAAGTCTTCAGGACTTGGGATTTGATGCAAACTTTGTTCGATGTAATTCATGAACGCATCGGAGGTTTCTAAGTCCAAACAACCTTGAGCTAATAACTCCACCAACCTGCGTTCTTGCACCAAATCTTTGACGTTCTTAATTTGTGAGAAAAACTGAACCAAGGTTCTGGGCGTAGTCCGCTTCATCGTTACCATTTCTGGATACGTCAGCACGAAATTGATGCCTCGTTCGTCGATTCCCGCCTTTAAGGCCCAGGCAGCCCAGGCCTTTGCGTCAAATTTTAAGGTAACGTGAATCATCCTTGTCAACATCGCATCATCCATGGAGGTCACCGAATAATCACCAGAATCGGGATTGGCAGTCACAACAATTTGCCATTTGGGAGGCAAGGACCATGAGAACATTTCAAAATTCTGCAGCAATTGCATGGTTCCTCGTAGTATCCGGTCATCGGCTCGGTTAATATCATCGAGCAATAAGATCCCTGGACCCGGGTCGTTTGGCACCCACTCCGGCGGCAAATAGATGGTACGCTCGTCGCCGTATACGTTGGGGTCGGGGTCAATTTTCATAGGTAAGCCATGTAAATCTCCCATTTCTTCGAACTGAGCCGGAGCACAATACGCGATTTTCCATTGCCTTTGCCGGGCAACTTCCATGGCGATTTCGGTCTTACCTAAACCATGAGTTCCCCAAACGCATATGGGGGTTGGACGCCTATCCGTCTCTTCCTCGAAGGCTAAATTTGCTTCAAGGACCTTACCGAGCAGGTCCAACAATTCACCCCCGTTGACCGAGGCTCCGTAACAACCATTATTTTGGCTCATAATTCAATTCTTTGGTGGGTTAATGTACTTAATTTTCGCCGTTCTTCATGCAAGGGATTGCCCCTTAGCCGCACGGTAGCGTGGTCCCAATCCGCCTTGGAAAGAAGATCAAATACCTCTACAAGGAGGTTGTCCTCTAAATCCAAATAAAGCAAGCGGTTTAAATCCGACAACGTTGCTGGTAAACTGTGCAAACGGTTCTTTCGTAAATCCAAGCGTTCTAATAACGTTAAATTTCCAATACCCCCAGAAAGTTCTTGCAGGAAATTGTTGGATAACAAGAGCTCATTGAGCCCTGTAAGGCGCTCCAAACCCGAAGGAAATTCGTTCAATGCATTGTGCCCTAAATCCAAGAATTGCAGGTTTTCTCGCCCATCGAAATTGCCAACAATTCGTTCGATGCGGTTGGATCTCAGGTTCAATGCCACTAAAGAAGCAGGTAAACTGCCTAGGTCGAGGGTGCCTAATTGGTTGTTGGACAAGTCCAAGTCGTGCAACAAGGCCAAGGATTCCGCTCCAATCACTTCTTCAATGGCATTATTGGAAAGTTTCAAAACCTTGATGTTTTTGGGAAACGTTGAAAAATCACAAAGCTTGAACCCTGAATTACTCAACTGCAAGAATTCCAAAGAACTGGGCAAAAGGGGAATTCTGCCCGCTGAGCAATGGACCATTTGAAGTTGCCTTAGTCCGCTTAATCGGGACACATCTCGCGGTAAAATATCCCCTTTCACCCCAACAAAGGACAACTCCTCTAAGTACGGAGTGCAGTACAACGTCGAATTCAATTGATAATACGATTCCAAATCCTTGAATTCAACCGATACGATTTGCGATGCAATCAGGTTAAAATCCATGTCAAATACTGCAGGTAATGCTCCTGCGTCTTCTACCACTATCCGCCTTATCGAAAGGGCTTGGGCCAATTGACTTACCACACCATAGGGTACCGTGCGAAACTGGCTGTTAAGGTTCAGCGTATCGGTTTTAGGCCAACAAAGAAGAGGGTAATGAACTTCACCGCTGCGGATTCGAGCAGCACAACTGCCTTCAGCTCCAAATGCTATCAACAGCAATTGAAAAAAACTCAAACGGGCAAAATCCTCGCTATCATCACGTTCAAAAGCTTCCCAAAGCTCATCCACCTTATCACAGGAAAACAACGGGATCATCAAGCAATTCTGGTCCATGTTGGTCATGTCGCTTAGCAACTCCCTTAATTTATTACTCGAAAACTCCTCCATCCAATCGTTTTAAAAAGGTAATTCACCAATATACTCCGACTTATCCAGAACGATTTCAATGACCTTTCCTTGGGCACTTACTTTCTCGATTATCGCATTGATTTCCTCTAATTCATCGTCATAGGTTACCGAAATGGCAAGATACTCCAAGCAAGGATGGTGGACCATTAAATCCTCAATCTCTTGTATTCTAACGTGGATATACTTGGCTTCGAATCGCCTTAGATTCGGCAACCTTTCATGCATTGTTTTTCCTTCATGGTAGTTCCAAAAATTAGAAGTGCGGTTAATGTTCAATACCTCTACGGTTGTTAATCTCGGTAGGCTATTGATGAACCTACACTCCGTTAATTTTAACTCCCTTAAGCCGGATAATTCACCCAGTCTATCCAGCGCATACAGGGTTCTCCCACCAGCAAAACTCAGGTCGAGAAACCTAACCGACTTCTGTTGAGCTAAAGCCTTAAAAATATCGTTGAAATAACCGTTATCATTGATGAATCCGTATCTTTCGGCCTCTTTGTAGAAATAACTACGAATAGGTTTATACATACCAGCGCGTGTGCAAAATCGATGATCTAGGATCTTTTTTTCCTCCTCAAAAGAAGACACTTCAGAACTTGACTCATTGGGCTTCGGTTCTAAAACGAAGCGATAAACCGGCTCCTTTTCGATATTAATGTGCCTTGATAAGCGACCGACGATGAAATTGAAATCCTCTGGGTTATACCGTTCCATTAAGGCCATCAACACTTGATGAAGCGCACTGTTCGGATGGTTTCTACTTTTAAACAAATCCTTCGATAGAAACACCAAGGTACGCACGCTAATATTCATCGCCTCCAAGATAAATCCAGCATCTTGCTTCAAGGCTTTGTGCGCAAAAACCATGGCGAAAGGATTACCCTCCACCGCAGCAAGCATTATTTCTCGATCACGTCGATATGCCTTGGGCAAGGAAATCGCCAATAATTCTCCCGATCTAAGTGCGTCGATGGTTTGACTTCGTATCAAGGTTTTTTTGGCATAGATATTCTTTCGAATCACATAGGGCAAATCCACATCTCTTTTTAGCTGGGAATCACGCACCAGCAAAGGTATATCAGGTGTTTTGTGCGGAAATATCGTGAGGTAAGCAAGTTCCTTAACAAAACTCGTTCTCTCTAAAAACCGCTTTACATCAGTTTCGTTGTATTTCATGGTATTATCCCCATCAACCTTTGTAAGATTAAGGATTCCAAAACGGTTGATTTTGGGAACCGACTCAATAGGAAGGCTTAAGCTGTAAACATCGAATTGCAAGGATAGACCTAACAATGGCATCGATGAAATGCGTTTACGATAGGACATTTTTACGGTAGTATCTCCGATTACATTTACCCTATACTGCAAGGCGCTTCTCAGTTCATACGCTCTAGGATACACCTCCTCAATACGTCCCAACTCCAATTGCTTACCACCATCCTCGGAGAGCACCAACACCAAATCCCCTACATGTTCCTGATGCAGCGGTACCAAGGTATGCAGGTTGGACAAGCGTATTTTTCGATGTTTCTTGGCAAGAGGGTAGCACACATCAAGGCTCACAACTTGCGGAAATTCATGTTGTGTAGGCAAAATCTTGTTTCCTATGATTTTCATCAAAACCGTCGGTCGATGAAAACGCTGACTTGTTGCAGGAAGTTGAAGGGTCGGCATTCCCGGATGCAACAGGTGATAGCTATCGGGCTTGATCCCAAAATCGCCCTCAAAACACAGGTTCGGCAACCACGAAAAATCAATAATAAGATGCTGAATCCTGATGTCGTCTAGATGCTCTGGAAATAAGGTTACACGCGTTTCAATATCCTTTCGTGAAGCAAGGTTTTTGAGATACCCATCAAGTTCTTCTATCTCCTTTTCCCAAGAGGCTGTCATGTATTTCAACCGATTCAATCGACGTCGTAACCCTTCATCCTGGGGCTCAAAACAAACGTACAAATGTTTTGGAGCAATTCGATTCAATTTCTCGAATAAGTTCCTTGCATCCAAGCTATCAACCCCTACTCGATAACGAACGAATAAATAACTTACTGGAATTTGCTTTCCGATCAATGCATCTAACTCCTGTTCGTTTTCAAGGATAGTCCAAACTTCCCCACCTAAGGCCTGTAAATAGATCGATTCCAACGGCATCGTTCTGACTAAATCTGGTATGTCGTCGAGGCTCAATTCATGCAGTTGCCTCATCAGTTGAGGCCAAGGAATTTCCGCTCCCTTAAGACCAGGGTTGCCCTTTAGATGAAGCTGCCGCAGACCGGGATGTAAGGCGGAAAAGTCGAACCCTTTCAACCGGTTGTTATCCAAACAGAGAAGCTTCACAGGAGCAGCATTCCGTACGTCGAAGTGCTCAATTTCATTGTCGGATAACAACATGGACGAAGATTGCCATCTCGCTAAAACCTCCCGAGGAATATCCGCTAGTTGAAGTCCCTTAAAATTTGTTGAAAACCTGCTTTCGGCTAACTTCCGTAGGGCAATGTCCATCCCTTGAAAATTAGTCGAGGGCTCATTGGGTCGTAAATCGCGTACCAATTTAACCGAGAAAGCTTCTTTCGGCAAAAGCACTTGGGTGTCGTCAGAGTATAACCCATATTCCTTGGTTCCGGGTACATTCACCGAAACTCGAAGGTCCATTACATGATCATGCGTTACATAGGATAGGTCGCTACGTATTTTCGCTAAATGACGATAAATCGGCCAATTTTTAGAAGCAACGCACAAGACTTTTCGTCCAACACGGTTTTTGGCCATGGTAAGGGTCATTCTCGGACGGAGATCACTCGACCAGTAGGCTCCTACCCGGTTAAAATGGAGAAATTCCGTGCCGTTAATCAGGCCATTGTACCGAGGGTCACTCGGCAAGGTCCATCCCACCTGCATTCGGTCATAAAACCGTGTTGCTTGAAAATACTGCTCAAACTCGTGCAAAGTAGGCAACCTCCATTCGGGATGATTTTTAAGGTATTTTTCGAGGGCTTCTCGGCTAAAAAAGGAACGCTTTTGTCCCCGCCGCTGAAAGGTATAAATTCCATCCATGTCCTCTCCTTCATAGACTTCCGATTCCTTTTTCCATTCCAAGCCTCCTATCACCACGGTTTCGTTTGCCTTCCATTGCTCTGCCTGTTGTGCCAAATTCCGCAAATAATCCATTGCCTCAGCAACAGGTTTCCCTTGTCGATGAAAACGGCTAATAATGTTCAGTTCTGCCTTGTAACGTAGAAATTCCGAATTTGACTTTTGCACTTGGAGAATCCAAGCTACTTGCCCTGTTATTTCTCGGAGAAATGCGTCCAAAGTTGGATGAGTACGCAGTGCGTGTTCCTTTCCAAATTTTTTGAAATAATGCATGGATTGCCGCACGCTTCGTTGATAGGTTCTTCCGGCATTTTTTGATGTATTAACGACAATACCTGTAACCGTTTGCCGCTTATGCTGTCGCAACACTTGGGTTTTCGAACGTTTCAAACGCAGGCCATTACGCCCCAATAAACCGTTTAACCAATGGAGGATGTTTCCTATTTTCAAATCCTCAGCACTCCCCGAAAAAGTCATATCATCGGAGTACCGTGAATAATTCAAGCGATTTCGAACGCTGTAATGTAGGATTTTACGGTCCAATTGAACCATGTACAAATTCGCGATGGCGCCGCTCGTTGGGCTCCCCTGCGGCAGGGAACCATTTAGGGAGGTAATCCAGGTGATTTTGTCTGCCAAGGTGTTAATGACATCAGCAACGAACTCTCGATTCATTCGGTGGACTAAGAGTCCCGATTGAATAAGCTGGTTCGAGCAGAAATACAGCAACTCCACCCACGTTGATTTCATTTTTGCTGTGGGAATGCTTCCGAAAAAATCGTGAATATCTACTTTTAAAACCACCTCGTTACCAAGGTGAAAATTCGCATTGTGTATCACACTTATTTTCGGTCGATACGCCGTGGCACAATGGCTTAACAGGTATTTTTGCTGAAATCTGTAATATTCTGTGTACGGCTGAGGCTTTTCCAAAACATCATACAACACCTTCAAAAGTTCTTGCTGAAGTGCTTTAAGTACGGGTTTTGGTTCGAACAAAATCCTCTTCGTGCCATCCGAACGGGGTATAATGTGTTTCAGGTAATAACTCTCGTCGAGAGATCCTTCAATTTCCAGTAAATACAAAAAAGCGAAGACATCCTTGAAAACAAGACCATCCAGCGCACTACCCTTTAATACCTCCGATGCTATTCGTTCTTTCAATTAGACCCTATTAAAGAAGGTAAAGGTACTAAAATCAGTCATGCCTTATTTAGCACCTCATAGCTGTATGCTTGTTCAATAACCCGTTATTTTTTTCGATGAAAATTTACCGATTTTTGGATGCCTTGAATTTCAAATAATTGAACAGATAAAACCTGCGTTTTTATGAAATTAACTATCTTCGTTGAGCTTTTAACGTATCTATGCAGAAGTATTTTGTCAACATCGACGGCCAGCAGTCTGGTCCTTTTTCCAAAGATGATTTAAAATTAATGCGCATTACCCGAAGCACCTACGTGTGGTTTGAAGGACAAGATCATTGGGAAGAAATGGGTTCTATTCCTGAATTATCCGACCTTTTTCGCAGCGAGCCACCTCCCTTTAAAGCTCCCACGCCTGCAACTCCTGAAGACCCAGAGACCAAAGGCGTTGCGCATCTTTTACACGAATACCGATTTCCCATTATCGCCGGAATTGCCCTCCTTTTTGGAATTTGGTTTACCGTTTACACCTTCAATTCAAAAGACGATTCCGAAAGAGCAGCGCTGAAAAAACAACTCGAACAACAACAACAAGAGGCAGTGAAGCAGCGAGAACTGATACAAGCGCAAGAATTAGAACGCCAACAGGAAGAGGCTCGCCGCTACCAAGAAGAACTGCTCCAAAAAAAACGTCAACAACTGCAGTTACGGCTGGACCAAGCACAGGATAAATTAGAAGAGGAAAAAGCCAAACTGGAAAAAATCGAAGAATTTCATTTTCTCAGAACCTTTGCTGAAAAAGAAGAACAGGTAAACGCGCAAATGCTCATCATCGAATCTTGGGAAAACGAAGTACAACGTCTGCAATTGGAATTAGACAACCTTTAACTTAGAGCGTTAAAATCTGGCTAAAAGGAATTCAGCCTTTTCATCAAGTAGTTCACCCAGGAAGGGCTAACTATCCCTATCTTTGCACCCGAACAAAGGACACTCAATCTAAAATCTCCTATTCCACCCTCCATGAAACGCATCAACCATTACAAAAAACTCTTCGAGATTGAAGGTCCAATAGAACTTTCCACACTTAAAAACACCTACCGTAGGTTAGTAAAACAATGGCATCCCGATAAATTCCAAGAAAACGACCCCATGCATGCTGAAGCGACCGTCATGGGACGTGAAATAACCGATGGGTATCATTTCCTCGTGAGCATCGCGCCCGAAACCAAGGAAGCAAATTTGGGAGAATATACGACTACCATCGCCGAATGTGGCATTGCGGATTACAAGCACAAAGGACTCCTGTTGGAAATCACGTTTACCAATGGAGATACCTATGAGTATTTTGGGGTCAATGCAAACGTGTTTAAAAAACTCGTTAACTCCGATAAACAAGTACGGTTTGCTAAACGGTTCATCTACGATTCCTACCTGTATCGAAAATCAAAGAAAGGTGCGGTTCAAGAATCGGCCTAGTTTTTAACGAAGCGTTCTACCTTTCCGCCACAATACCACAAGTACATTCCTTGCGGTAAGTACCCCACAGAAATCGGTTGTAATTCGGTGGTTACAACTCCTTCCATCCAATTCCGACCTTGCAGGTCATAAATTCGGAAAATGTCCCCTTGCCCAGCACCTCGAACCCACAAGGTTGCGCTAACGGGATTGGGGTAGATTGCATACTTAACACCTTCCGACAATCCTGCATAATAATCTTCCTTGCCACAGGCTCCAGCAAAAATATCGTTGCCTTCAAAGCGGTTCGTAGCGGGAACCTTAGCACTGTTCATGGCATGCGGCAATCCGATTCTTCCCCATTGGTAGGCCTGTACAAAGGCGGGCTTTTCAGCGTAATAATAGCTCGTATCCTGTAAATTGGAAGTTCCTGCGGGAGCTACGGTTCCCTTGTTGTTGTTGCCGAAAACGAATTGATCGTTGCCCAAGATATTGTAGTTCACAGCGCTGTAAGGAAAACCAGTATTTGGAATTTCATTGCCGATGAAATTCTGTGAAGGGCTGGTATTGTCAGAAAAAAAGATGCCGTACAAAGAAGCCCGATTTCTTAAAAAAGTGTTGTAAGGTCCGTTGCCCCCGTGCGAATTATCGATCACAATGTTTTGGACGTCGTTCTGCTCAAACAGATTTGCGTAAACGTAATTGCCGTGAAGCACCAATTCACCCGCCGAATTACCTCCCAATAAGGGATTGGCGTTGGTCCAATAAGGATCGGTGGAATGGTTAAAGGCAGCAACATTTCCATTGGAACCTGCTTGCAGTAAAATGCTGTGGCGCAAATGCTTAAACACGTTGTTTTCGATCAAACACTCATTGGTGGTAAAATGCATCACCACCCCATAGCCCCTTCCCCCTCCTCCGTAATCAAACGCATCGTAGAAATAACTCTTTTCGACTTTTGAATTGGCCACACTTTCAAATTCCATATGACCAAAGGTGGTTTTGTTGGATTCCAAGCCGCTGAACCAGCAATTCTCGGCATAGGTAAAATGTATGACGCTTGCTTGCTCAGGAGCGGTATTGTCCATACGTTCCAAGGATAAACACTCCAAACCAATGTTGCGTTTCATGGCAATACGCACCACCTTGGGTAAACGGTTCAAGGGATAATCCAAGCGCAAAGCGCTGTGCAAGTAAAGGGTATCTCCGACAATGCTGTCAACTTTCACCAATTGCCCCACGCTGTTCAAGGCCCAACTCGAGGTAACTAAATCTGCATCTTGCTGTCGAATTCGAATCCAAGCGCCCGCAAAGAATGCGTTGGCATTCGCTACCACAATCCACATATTTCCTTTCACCCCAGCGACCGCAAAGGAACTGCTGTCGGCACTCACCAAGCTTCCTGAAGTTTGTACGGAATGGCCGGTCCCTCCCAAATCGAAAATCCAATGCGTTGCATCAGCTCCTGCACCGCTGATCCGGGTATTGCTGGGAAGCGATACAGGCTGATTGAAAAAATAACTCCCTGCTGGAAAATGAAGATGCACCCCCACAGGGTGATTCAAGGCCAATAAACTATCCACAACAGAATTCACTGAAGTTATCCCATCGTTAACAGCGCCCTCCTGAACAACATCGTAATAGGCAAATCCAATCGTATTGGTATCGTTCAATCCCGCGACGGTCCAATCCACCGCCCGATTCGCCGGCAAGACTTGACCGTAACATGGCACCGCCCAAAGCACGAACAACAACCATCGAATCATTGTTTCACCCATTTACGTGTAGTTTGACCACATTGAATAAAGTAAATTCCAGCGCGCAAATAGCTCACATCCAAGGTATGAGATCCCAACGCTAGGGGCTGTTGCAGCAGCAGTTGACCTTGTGCATCAACCATGCGCATCTCCTCGATGGCTTCCGGAAGGTAAAGATGAAGGTAATCCTCAGCCGGATTAGGATGTATCGTAAAGGGTAAGGAACTTAGGTCTGGATTTTCGACCAAAGGCAAAAAGGGTTCGTTTCCAACCACCGTTTGAACTTCGTCGTTGGGACCTATTTTCATGAGGAAAATGGAATTACCGCCGTTCATAGGGTAAGTAATCCATCCAACCGCCAGTGCCCCACCGTCGGAAGTAGGAATGAACTGTTCCACTTTCTCATCGCCTCCATGGTTAATGTAAATCGGTCCGTTGTCCCAATCGTAATTGGTATTAAATCTTCCCAGAGTTACGTCCATCCCAAAAGTAGCATCGTTCAAATTTTCATTACGGTATCCGACGTACAACTTGGTTTGGGCCCCGTTAAGGGTAATTTCGTCGAGGATGACATCACCTGGATTCACATATACGGATTCATAAAACAAACTGCCGTTCAACTCATACCTGCCCGAATAATTATCGTGTTCGCCTAAGGCTGCATCGTATTTCCATCCCGTTAAATTATAGCGGTTTTGGTTGAGGGTAAGGTCGGTAATACCAAAAGCACCGTTATCGCCAATCGACGTAAACCACAAGGGATTGCCGTTGACATGATATGCGGCTAAAAACCCTTTATTCAAGGTGGAATCCAAATTGTAATAGGTTCCGGCAACTACGAGGGTAGTATCGTTCAACAACAACGCTGCATTCACCGAGTTGTGCGCTTGAGTGCCCACATAACGTGACCACAGAGTATCGCCGTTTTGATCCAATCGAAGCACAAAACCACGGGTAACATTTGAGGAAGAAGCCTGAGAATAACCTACACATAGCACTCCTGAATCTGCAGCAAGGACCGCATCGGTAACAAAATCCCATGCGCCTAAATCTACCCTTTTTTCCCATTGCAATTCCCCGATTAAATCCGTTTTAACGAGATACACGTCGTATGCTGCCACCGGATCGGATAAAGAACTTCCCGCAACATAGTACCCTTGATTGGGAATGGACAAAATCCTTCTTCCCTCATCGAACTCTGATCCCCCGTAATGCTGGCTCCAATCGTACGAACCGTCTTTGTGCACTTTTAAAATAAAAGCCTCGGAATTGAGCCCCCAACTTCCGCTTCTCCCTGTGATGGCATAACTGCTATCCGGCAATTGTACAACCCCCTGACCAAAATCGTATTCCGACCCAGAATATTGGCGGTAAAAACTCAGCTGAGCCGCCGCTTGAAAACTACATAGCATCCACAACAGGTAGATCAAATATCGCATCGTAAACGGATTGAAAGGGCTTGTCCAAAGGCGCGGTTTGAAAACAAGCCGAGTAAATTATCGCTGCCAATACCCACGTAAAACTTGGAACGGTGATACACCAGCGAAGTATTCATCTTAAAGCCGGAAAATCCACCATAACTGGCGCACATTCCGAAGTGAAGGCCTTTTACTATTCTTGCATTTAATCCCGCATAAACGTGAGGAATAAACCCTTGAATAAAGGTCAAGCGAAAACCATAGGTTGGCTGCAAAATCTGCTTTGCCTGAAGTCCAACCACATTATTCAATTGTATGGTCATGGGCAACAAAATCCACTTGCTTGAAGCACTAACGGTGGTTAAACTGTCTTGAAAAGCATAGCCTGGAGCCAACAAACCATTACGATCAATAATATCATTGATGGTGTATCCGCCGAAGGCGAACGAAGTATCGATGCGCTGAGAAGTATATCGGTTGCTGAAGGCGAATCCTAAATTACTTACGCTGAATTGCATCGTATGCACCCGACCGCTCTCCTCTCCCAACGCATTAAAGCGGTAATCAAGATCAACGCTCATTCCGAGACCTTTGAAATAGGCAGGCGACGCGGCACGTTCTATCCCACCACTGCAAATACCGTAGAGGCTGTCTCCGGATTCCGTGTAATAAAACTTCATGGGATCCTGATCTCCCAACGAGCCACGGAAATAAGAGGTTAAACCCACTAAATTCAAACTGAGCGACGATTGAGAACGTTTATCCAAAACACTCAATCCAAGCGTTTGAAAGCCAACAAAACGCATTTCGGAACCTGAAAAGTCAGCATACTTTCCTAAAAAAGGGGTATTGCCGTAAAAGGCAAATCGAAACAGGTCCGAGGTGTACGCCAAAGAACCGAGGTAGTTTTGACCATAACGCACCCCAACCATCCAGTCTTTAAGGCGCTCGTTTTTGAACTTTGGGCTGAAATAATAACGTACATTTGCTGCACCTTCGAGGCCGACAACATTGACCGATTTATGATTTTCCAAGGACGCTTCTTTCGCTGAACTGTCGATGAATCCACCAAAAATCAGTGGTTTGAACACTCCGTTTTCCAGAGCTGAACCGCCATATTCCAAAACTCCATTGACCAACATCAATTGACGTGAACTTACAGAAGTGTCGAAGTCATAATTGCGCAGGATTTGCGCATTCGTTCCGAAGACCGCGAAAAAAATTCCCCACAAAAGGATCCTATTTCCCATCAGTAAACAATTTCAGTTTTCAATGCCGCTTTCACTTTTACCTGCATAAATGCCCCTACCGGTATGGCTACGACTTGGTTGGATGCACCCGAAGCTACGGGAGTATCCAAGACGGCTTCAACCCGTAGAAACTTCAATTCATGGATGTGCTGCATCAAGTATTCAGAGAGATAAAACCGTACCGTAGAATTTTTCACTAGAATGCCACTTGCATTCGGTAACCCTGCCACAGAACTTAACACCAATGCGTCGCCAACGGATTCATCGATGACCGCCTTTTGGGAATTTAAGAAACTTAGTTTGAATTGCGCTTGCATTGGAAAGGCGTTGGCTGCATCCAGTTGAAAATACCCCCCCACTACATGGGTTTTTGATGCATCCTGTTTCAAGGAAACCTGAAACGTATCAGCCAAGGTCAATTGATCCGCTTGGAGCTGCAAGGGCATTTGAGCATGCAATACTACCTTGATCCTACTCGTAGAATAAATCTCGTCCCAACCGCCGTTCAAATTACCGTTGGGATTGATTTCAATCGCATATCCGGCTTGAAATTTCGAGCCCAAGTTCTCCATGACTTGTTCAATGTTGCTGTTGCCAGAATTCACTTGAACTTGTTGGGTCGAAGGATTCAAAGAATTCCAAGATCCCGTAGCAGGAGCCAAATACAAATCTTGTCCGATGATCGGAGCATTCAAGGCAACGGTACTCCCCGTTGGATTAATGTTGGCAATTTGAGTTAATGCACCTCGAATGGGCACTTTAGTTCCGTTGGAAAAGCTCAATCCCAATTGAACCGATTGAATGTCCACTAATCCTGACTCCACCTTTTCCATGATCGGAAGGTCCAAAAGCACGGTATCGCTGAACAGCTGATTGCCAAAATATCCGCGGGCATAATCCAAGGCAATGTCCTTTAACGTAGCCTCCACCTTGAATTCTTGTGCGGGAGTAACATTGACTGTTGGCCCGTTCGGATCGGACACCGCCGTAACGCTGGCTTGCAACACGTTGAAATCAACCGCATTCGGACCCCGAAGGTCCATTTCATACCCTGCCAAATCGAAATTTGCGTTACCCGGAGTAGGATTTACATTATCGCCTGCGCCCACCGTAACGGTTTGTTGAAAGGTAGCTCCGTTAAGGCTAACTCCCGGCAAGCTCACATTGAAGGTCACTGCGGTGGGCAAGGGATTGTACACCGTTAACTGTATGCCTCCGCTGAACACGCGAACTTTCTTTAATTGCACTCCGGGAAGTTCAATGGTATGAGTCTCCGTTTGATTGAACACGTTGAAACCGGGAGGCACGTTAACCGCAAAGTTGGAATGGAACGTTTGAACCACCTGGGTGTCAGGAATCGAGATCAAATCCGCCAAACCTATATCAAGCAAGGTCTTGGTAAAATCCAAATCCAAGGTTCCTTGACCGTTCGCTACCATAACACTATCCGATGTTAAACGGCTCAAATCCAAGGTGTCGTTGATCAAGGGTGCCCCAAAATCAACCTCCCACTGAGTGGGTTTTTTCGTACAACTTAACAAAACCAGGAGAACCCCAAAGAACAAAACTCCTGATTTCATGATGCGTTTTCGATAATAGTTGCATAGCCTTGTCCTACGCCGATGCACATAGAAACAAGCGCAAAACGTTTTCCTGTAGCCTTAAGCTGACGTGCCGCAGTTAATAAAATACGTGCTCCAGACATTCCCAAGGGATGACCCAAGGCAATCGCACCTCCGTTCGGGTTGATCCGCGGATCATTATCGGCAAGTCCCAACGTACGCGTGCACGCCAACACTTGGGCGGCAAAGGCCTCGTTCAATTCAATCACATCCATCTGATCCAAGGTAAGTCCTGCACGTTGCAAGGCCTTTTTGGAAGCCTCTACCGGTCCAATCCCCATGATTCTGGGCTCAACACCGCTGATGGCAGAACTCACAATACGGGCTAGCGGCGAGGCACCGGAAAGCGAAACTCCTTCAGAAGAACCAATGAGTAAGCAGGCCGCACCGTCGTTCAATCCGGACGCATTTCCCGCAGTTACTGTTCCCGTACTTTTAAAGGCAGGACGCAACGATCCAAGTTTTTCGAGGGTGGTCGTGGCTTTCGGAAATTCATCGTGGGATACCACCGTTGGATCTCCTTTTTTCGAAGGAATGCTTACAGGGATGATCTCCCCGTTAAAAAAGCCCTTTTCTTGTGCTAAGGCGGTTTTTTGCTGCGACCAATAGGCAAAAGCGTCTTGGTCTTCCCGGGAAATTCCATGCAACTCTGCCAAGTTCTCAGCGGTCATTCCCATGCTGTCGACCCCGTATAGGCGTTCCATCGTTGGATTAACGAAACGCCATCCAAAGGAAGAATCGTACAATTGTTGATCTCGACCATAGGCAGCCCCAGCTTTGGAAAGCACAAAAGGTGCTCGGGTCATTTGTTCAACGCCCCCTGCAAGGTATAATTCACCTGCCCCGTCTTTGATGGCTCGGGAAGCATTTACTACTGCTGCCATTCCGGAAGCGCATAGGCGGTTTACGGTCTCGCCACCAATGGACGTTGGTAAACCTGCAAGTAAGGTGGACATTCGGGCGACGTTTCGGTTGTCTTCTCCCGCTTGGTTCGCACAGCCCATGAGCGCATCTTCAATGGAAGACAGATTCAACTTGGGATGCCGTTCCAGAAGCGCCTTCATCGAATAGGCTAGCAAATCGTCGGCTCGCACAGTTGATAGAGCTCCCCCAAAATTTCCTATGGGAGTTCGAATTCCATCAATGATAAACGTATCTTTCAAAGCAATAATTTAAGGTAAAAATAGGCAAAAAGGCCAAGATAACGGGGGGAGTTAATTGAATATTTATTCGTAGAGGCCCAATCATTGAAATGTTAAAGTGCATTCCATTCTAGAATATCCTGCAAGGAGTTACGTTCGTTAATGCGCTATAAATCAATCAAAACTTAATAAAAAAAAGAACATGCATGTTGAAGGAGACACCCTTGCTTTATTAACCGAACTAAGAAATTTAATTATATCAAGTCGTTCGAGACTTTCCATGACGATAAATGCTTCCATGAGCCAGTTGTATTGGGAAATGGGAAATCGAATTCGAATCGAAATACTTCAAAAACAACGGGCAAACTATGGGGAGGAAATTGTTGCTAACCTTGCAAAGACACTTTCTTTGGAATTTGGTAAAGGATGGAGTGAAAAGCAACTTCGTCATTGTCTACGCGCTGCGGAGACAATTCCTAACAAAGCCATATTTTGTGCTATCAGTAAGGAATTAACCTGGACTCATATCCGTTCAATTATCTACATGGAAGACTCCTTGAAACGAAGTTTTTATCTAGAAATGTGTAGAATTGAAAAATGGAGTACACGTACACTTCAAGAACGAATCAATTCAATGATGTACGAACGAACTGCGCTAAGTAAAAAACCTGATGCACTCATTCAATCGGAACTAAAATCCTTGGAAACACAGAAAAACCTAACTGAGAACTTAGTTTTTAAAGACCCATATTTACTAGAATTTCTTGGACTTCAAGACGTTTATTCGGAGAAAGATTTGGAGGAGTCCATTCTCATCGAAATGCAAAAATTCATCATTGAGCTAGGCTCAGATTTCGCATTCATGGCACGACAAAAACGCATCACGATTGATCAACAAGATTATTACATTGATTTGCTTTTCTTTCATCGTAGATTAAAAGCATTGATCGCTATTGAATTAAAACTTGGCAAATTTGAAGCAGCACATAAGGGTCAAATGGAACTTTACCTTCGATGGTTAGAGAAACATGAGAAAGTTGAAGGAGAAAATGCTCCGATGGGTTTAATTTTATGCTCTTCGAAAAATGAGGAACATATCGAATTGCTTCAATTAGAAACGGGAAAAATTAAGGTAGCTGAGTATCTAACACAACTTCCAGAAATGAAGGTATTAGAGACAAAACTAAATCTAGCCATTGAACAAGCCAAAAACAAAATAAATAGGATGTCATAACACGATTCAGTTTGCTCCATTCGAAGCGTTTTCTATTCTCAATTAGTTAGTTTACCGTTGTTTTCATTTTATTCCCACTTTTGTATTCTATGGCACACTTGAACGAAACGCATCGAGCCTTTTTTCATTCCTTAGGAATTAAAAGCCACCAAGACCCCGAACAACTTCGTGAATACGGTCATGACGAAACCGAAGATTATGTCTTCCCTCCCGAATTGGTATTATTGCCGACTACGGTTGAGGAAGTTTCGGCGATTGTAACATATTGTCATCAAGAAGGTATTCCAGTAACACCTGCGGGGGCACGTACAGGGCTCAGCGGCGGATGTTTGCCTTTACACGGTGGCGTTTTGGTTTCCATGGAGAAATTCAACAAGATCCTAAATATTGATACTGACAACCTTCAAGTAACTACCGAACCTGGAGTGATTACGGAGGTCCTACAACAAGCCGTGAAAGAAGTTGGATTGTTCTATCCTCCTGATCCTGCGAGCCGTGGTTCCTGTTTTATCGGAGGGAATGTATCCGAAAATTCGGGAGGCCCAAAAGCCGTAAAATATGGCGTAACCAAAGACTACGTTTTGAACCTCGAAGTGGTCTTGCCCACGGGAGAAATCATTTGGACGGGCGCCAATGTCCTTAAAAATGCTACCGGTTACAACCTCACGCAACTCATGGTGGGTTCGGAAGGTACCCTAGGGATTATCACGAAAATTGTTTTACGCCTTCTCCCCCATCCCACCCACGACGTGCTATTCCTTGTGCCATTTTTTGACGCACGAACGGCATGCGAAGCGGTACCTGCGATATTCAAAGCCGGAATCATTCCAAGCGGCATGGAGTTCATGGAGCGAGATGCCTTGCTTTGGGCAAAGGATTTTACCCAGGATCAATCGGTTCCTGTGGCAGAAAATCATCAGGCCCACTTGCTGATTGAATTGGATGGGTTCGACGAGGAACAACTTCAACGCGAAGCGGAACACTTGTTTGGGGTACTTGAATCTTTCGACACCGATGAAATCCTATTTGCCGATTCCGCAGCGCAAAAGGCAGCCTTATGGAATTTGCGGAGAAAGGTTGGAGAGGCCGTAAAGACCCAATCGGTGTATAAAGAGGAAGATACCGTTGTTCCAAGATACCAATTACCGAATTTGCTATCCCATGTAAAATCGGTTGGAGAACGATACGGGTTTAAATCGGTGTGCTACGGTCATGCTGGTGATGGGAATTTGCATGTAAACATCATTCGTGGCGAATTGAGCGAAGAGCAATGGACTCAAGAGCTTCCGAAAGCGATTACGGAGATTTTCGAAGAGGTTGTGCGACTCGGCGGGACGCTCTCCGGAGAACACGGCATTGGATACGTTCAAAAACCCTACATGCCCATTGCGTTTCCGGAAGTAACCTTACAACTGATGCGGCAAATCAAACGGGTATTCGACCCTAAAGGAATTTTAAACCCAGGGAAGATTTTTTAATCCTGGTTCTTCAACCAAGGTAAATGTTTGGCGTAAAGGAGGACAAAAACCACGGAAATTAAGCTGTTAACCAAGATGATAACCGAAGGAATCAGGGAGGGTGAGATGAACAGGTATATAGAACCTATTGAGGCGAGATTATAAATAATGTAAAGATGAAATCCAAGCTGATTTCTTCGGTACATGAACCATGCAGCGACCGCACCGCATGCCAACACTAGAACATTGACCAAATTGCTTTGAACAAAATAAGGTTGCATGGCTTCTGTCATTGCCTGAAGACGTTCCAAAAGACTAACGACGGAGTCCATGCCTAACTTTTTCAGCTCCACAATGGATTTGGCCATTTCCAATTTCTCTTGCTCGAGGTCCTGAGCACTTGGGCGCATAAAAATCAAAGTGAAAATCGATGTAACGAGGGAAAACAAGGTATTAACCCATGTAAGGACCAATAAAACCATTAACCCCTTAGGGGGTCTAGCATTCATCGACGCCTGCGATTCCTCAAACGACATGTTATTCCTTTAACTTGTTATTGTCCAAAGCATCTTCTTCTGGTGTGAACAGTTTTAGTTCTGTCCTTCGATTCGCTTGGTGCTGCTCTTTGGTACAAGGAACTCCGTTGGCACAATTATTCACGAGGCGAGTTTCACCGTATCCTTGGGCTGTAATCAATTTTTTACTAATGCCTTTACTGATAATGTAATCTACACAGCTTTTCGCTCGGTTCTTCGAAAGCTTCATATTGTATTTATCAGAACCCCTTGAATCCGTATGAGAAGATAGTTCTACACGATACTTTGGATGAGCATTCATGTAAGCAACAAGCTTATCCAATTCCACCTTTCCTTCAGGCCTTAAAAAGTATTTATCGAAGTTATAAAGTACCATATCCAATCGAATGAACTGCTCATCGGATAATTTCTTCATCGGCAGTTGATAGACCACGGTGTCAATGCAATTACCATTTTCAGTAGCAGGAATACTCAACCGTCCGTCTTGATAGTTAATGGCAGTTACCACTACAGAGTCAACCTTGGCATCTCCCTCATTTCTCCAGGTGTACGAACCTTTCGAATCCGTGTTCACCGTGAATGACTTACCGTTTTTGCGATAAATTGTCAAAATAGCATTCGCCATTGGTTTAGAAACGCTATCCAATACCGTGACCTTTGAAATGAACCGCTTGTAATACGACGTAAAATTAACAGACTCACTGATGGCTTCTATCGCTTTGTACGTTGAAGAGTCTCCCGTTAAAACATCAGATCCGGGATACACTATGCTATATTCGTGGTTTCGCTTCAACGCTAACGGTTCTGTTTGTCCGTTATCTTGGGTCGATAAAACCGTTGCTTCACCATTGTTCAAGTCGGTAATGGTTATTTCCGTATTCTTGAGCGCTTTACCTTTACAATCGGCCAGCGAAACGACTAGATCTGACCTAAATACAGGTTTATTGAAGGCGTAAATTCGATCAACAAATTTATCGCGGTTGGTCGAAAAATAACCTTTCCCAGTCTCTTCGTCCACATAATACGAGAAATCATCCGACGTAGAATTTAAAGGGGCGCCAATATGTTCGGGGTTCTTACCGTCCAATTCCGAACTGAACACGTCTAAACCGCCCATGCTTCCCCATTCGGTGGAACTGAAATAAAGAACCCCCCAATTGGAAATGAATGGAAACATTTCATCGCCAGGTGTATTGATAGACTCCCCTAAATTTTCAGGCGTAGACCATGAACCATCCACGAACGTGGTTTTCCATATATCCGTGCTGTAAACCGTATCAACTTTTTTACCATTCCAAGACGTCCACTTTACTATGCTACCCGGCCTATCCGAGGTAAAATATACGTTACCTTCAGCATCCATGGAAGCATGACCTGTACTGAAATACGGCGAATTGAAAGGGAATTCAATTTCAACCAACTCTTCTCCCTCAACACGGTAAACGTGCTGTTGCAAACGGCGGTATTTCACCGTATCCGTTTTGTCCTTTTCTTTAAAATTCGTGGTTACGAACAGCAATTTTTTATCAGGGCTAAACGATACAGGGCCATCATGCGATCGGTTTCTATCCAACTCCCTCCAGCGGTTTTTGTAGATAAAATCAATCCAGAAAGGCTTTTGATAAAACTTGTACTTCTGAAGTGCCTGCAGAGAGTCATAAAAAGCAACATCTGAATAGTATTGACCGGTACGCGGGTAATTTCGATTGATCGCATTATGGTTGAATTCGTTGGAGACGAACAAAATACCGGTTTTGTAAGGAAAGGCACCGTACTCCTCCCCTTTCGAACCTTTTTTATACATGCGCACCTGATAATCGGAAATACGTACCGCATTCGTCAAATAATCATCAAATCCATCCTTTCTGGCATTTAGGATGGTTGAATTGGGGTTCGCTAAAAGCGCAGAATCCAAAGCCCCTTGAAATCTCGAGCCCAAATTACAATAACGTAACGCGTTTAGGTAATATACCCATTCCTTTTCTGTGCTATCCGACTTTTGCGCGTTCAACCAATTTCGTTTCTTCGAAAACCAGTAAACCGTTTTCGAATAATTCTCCGAAAAATATGATGCCTCAAGGGTTTTCCTTAAAATGAAAAACTCTTTATACTTTTTCTTATCGGCTGCCACCAATAATTCCTCCCAAACGGGAAGGGCCTCAGAATAACGGTACTCCGAAGAAAGTTCATTGGCATATTTAATTTTATATTCTTGGGACCAGCCTTGAAGGGAGCACAAAAGTCCAGTAAGAAGAAAGATAGATGTCGCTTTCATATTAAAAATATCTTGGGCTTTGAATCGCATTATTTTTTCCACGTAAATCAAACGAAATCATGAGTTCGTGGGTCGCCCATTGATTCACCATTTTTCCATTTAACGGAAAATCGAAGGCATAACCTGCCATGCACCAATCCTTGATTTGGTAGGCAAAATTAAATCCTGCACAATCCGTAGTACGGTACAAACCACCGATCCAAAAACGCTTGTACAAATGGACACTAAGATTCAAGTCGGCTATAATTGGACCACTGCCCGTATACTTCACTAAAACAGAAGGCTTGATGTCGAAGGTCGATCCAAAACTGTGCACATACCCCCCTGTCAAGTAAATATGACGTTGCAGATAGGAATTTCCGGTACTGTTATCTATGCTTCGTTTGATGAGCCTAGGAATGGACAAGCCCGCATAAAAGTTATTATCGTAGAAATACGCACCAAAACCAAAATTCGCCTTGGTTTGACGGAACGAATTCAAATAGTTCGCATCGGTTGGATCATTTACAATCAATCCCGAGAAATCATAACCGTATTGTTGAATTCCCCCTGACAATCCAAGCGACAAACGCATATTGTCTTCGTTCAAGCGCAAATGGTATGCGAAATTCGCCATGGCATTTAACGCAGTTCGCGACCCGATTCGGTCATAAGCAATATTTCCCCCCAAACCAATGTTCTGACGTAGAACCGGTCCGTGGAACGATAAAAACTGGGTATTTGGTGCACCTTCCCATCCAATCCACTGTGCTCGAGTGACGCCTGTTACGTTAAATGTGCCTCGACTTCCGGCATAACCCGGATTGAATTGTAAAGGATTGAAAAAGTACATGGAGGTCTGCGCATCTTGCTGACTCCAAAGGGCCGTACTGGCTAGAACAACGTAAAATAATATGGCAATCTTTTTCATCATGGCTGAATTTCAATATATCCTTGGTAAATATCCTGTGACTTCTTATTCGTATCCACTAAGTAGAAATACGTTCCTGCAGGTAACGGATTCGGGTGAGTTCCCCTCAAATGCCCATTCCAGTCGTTGTTGTAAGGCCTTGATTCAAATACTTCATTACCCCAACGGTTGTATACTTTTACTTTAATGTCTGGATACTGTTCTATATTCTGAATAATCCAAAGTTCGTTTAAATTATCTCCATTAGGAGAAAGGAATTGAGGAATTACAATTGGAATCAACGGTGTACATCCCAAATCATAGCTCTCAGAAACGGAACATCCAGCGGCATCCGTTGCCGTTACCGTGTAGGTCCCGGCATCAATGTTATTGGCTGTAGGACCGTTATTTCCAGAAGACCAACTGTAAGAATAACCTCCCTGTCCTCCAGCGGCAACCACGGTCAAACTACCGTTAGCCTCCAAGCACTCCGAACCTGTTGAATCAATTTGAGCAATGGTAATTTGCGTTGGTTGTGTAATCACCACGGTTGTATCATCGATGCACCCGTCTTCATTGGTGACCTCTACGGAATAAGTTCCTGCACTTAATCCATTCACGTTGGCAGAATTTGTCAAAGACGGTGTCCATGCGTAACTGATGTTGGAGCCGTTACCGTTATCTGTATTAATGCTAATCGTACCATTTGAACCGTTAAAACACGAAACATTCGTAGCATTTACCGAAGTGATATTAATCAATGTTGGCGGTTCGATAGTTACGGCAAAATTGGAAATACAACCGTTGATATTATTGACCAACTCCACCGTGTACTGTCCAGGCTGGTTGATAACGGGAGTGAAGGTATTTCCCCCAGAAACAATCCCTGGACCTGACCATGTTGCTGTGGAATTGTTCGGATTAACTACGCCGTTAATTACCCCAATACCCGTAATGCAATCCAAGCCATTTTGAGGCGTCGTGGTATAATCAAAATCCGGAGCAGAATTGACATTCACCACAAATTGATCCGTCACCGCAGGGCAATCATTAAGTTGCATGGTTACTTCAATGGTTCCGCTGATGGTGCTCCCGCTTGTATTATTTCCAGAAGTGAACGTCGGTACGTCTCCATTACCTGATGCCCCCAATCCAATGTTCGTATTGGTGTTGGTCCATGTAATCGTGGCATTTGGTGGACTTGTGATATAATCATCAGGATTCACGGGCAATCCAGGACAAACCGTGAAGTCAGGGTTGATGTTAAAGGTGAGTTCGGGTTGCACGGCAACTGATACAACCGCGGTATCTCCTGGGCACTGAGCGTTCAACACCGTAATAATGTACTGAACCGTATCCATGGTAGTTCCCGAGTTGTTCAAGGTTTGTGCGATATTCGGACCCGTCCCGTTGGAATGGCCTGTAATCGTGCCAGGTGCCGTCGCAGTCCATGAAAAACCAACATTATCTAAATTACTTTCAATATCGATATCCGTCGTTTCACCAGAACAAATCTGATAAAAAGTAGGATCTACTGTCGCATTAGCTTGAGGGTTAACGGTGATGGTATGAACATCTGCCGAATCGTTGGAGCATTCCACCGTTGCCGTAATTTCAATCGTTCCGACTTCATTGGTGTTGTTTTGCGGCACCAATGCATTAAACGTAACAGGCGTGACCCCGCTACCCGACAACACCGTGATATTGCTAATGTTGGTAGTATCCGTAATATCCCAATTGATTACATAGTTTGGTTGGTCTGCAGTCATCGTAAACAAAGCCGAGGAATCACCGCTGCAAATGGTTTGTTGGTACAACGAAAAAGTTAAATGCGCCTCCGGTTTAATAACCACCGAGTCAACAATGGAATCATAGCCGCAAAACTCACCGGTGTAAAGGGTTACGTAATACGTTCCGGGCTGACTGAACAATACCTCCATATCGTAAGAACCGTTCGTCCACTGGGTGTAATCATAATTCGCACCCGTAAAACCGTTCGAAGAGCCCAAAGAACCGCTGTTCAAGGTAAACGTGTTCGGTGTTATGGTCCAGTAATAGCCGTAGGTGGTATCGCAACCGGCTTGACTCACCGTTTCTCCGGCAATGGACTCGTTGTTAAAGGTGACAGGCTCTAGTACGCAAACAGGGGATTGTGGTGTATAACTAAAATCTGGAGTAGTCCCCGTAGAAATAACAATAGGACCAACGGTTACTACCGTTGGTATACCGTTATTTGAACAAATATTTTGAGCCACCACTGCTGCGGAATATGCGTTTGGAATTGGAGGAAGTCCAGGAGCAATTACGTAATCCACCCCGCAGGAGGAAGTGGTAAAGATGTGGTCAATGGTGGTATCGTTGGCCGTTGTAAACACCATATTCGGAGTGCCATCCGAAAAATTAACGGTATAGGTTATCGGAACGTTGTTGGACTGAATGCCAATAGAATAAGGTGAAGGCAAACAGGTGTTCGAACCGATAGCGGTTACGGTTATTTGCGGAGCACTTCCGTTAAACACCACATAACTTGAAGTACTCGAACAACCGTTTTGAATGACGGTGTGCGTCATAACAAACTGTCCTTGAGGATAATCATGGGTTATCTGCGTACCTACCATCGCAAGGTTCGTCGAGGAAGAACCGTCACCCCAGTTAAATGTTTGAGTAACCGTATTGTTGACTGCTGCATTGAACGTAAATAATGCTGAGTCGATGGATCCACAATTCCTAAAAACGGTTTGACCATTCTGTGTTGAAGTACCATAGCCACCACCCGAAGACACCAATGTTAACGCTGAATTCGGTGTTGCAACCACCACAATATTCCGGGTGAAAACCTGATTCCCTGTTCCGTTTTGATTATTAACCGTCAACGAAACCGTTGTTGCGCCCGGAGTATTGTACGTAACCGTATGTGGACCAACGGTGTTCGAGTTTAAAGGAACGGCCCCAACCCCAAAAGACCAAGCATAGGTGGCCCCGGCTACGGTTTGGTTAGAGGTATTGTTGTACGTAATTGTTTGTCCCTGGCATATCGTTATAGTTCCTCCCACCGCGGCAGGAACAGAACTAAAACTGGGAACCGGAGTTTGGCTATGTGCTATGCCGACCAAGGTTAGTGCAATGGCACCGAGTATTTTTTGAAACATTTGCGCTGTTTAGAAAATTTCTATGCAAAGGTAAACAAAAAAATTCCTTTTATTTATAACCAAGAAATGTCCTTTTTTAAGTAGTGCAATGTTTGTAACTCAGTGCTTCCCTCTTCCGGATGGTAATTATACTTCCAATGCGCCACAGGAGGCATGCTTAAAAGAATAGATTCAGTACGTCCATTGGAAATGATTCCGAAACGGGTTCCACGATCGAACAACAGGTTGTATTCAACGTAACGTGACCATCTCAAAGCTTGCCAAGTCAATTGTTGGTCAGTAGGTTTGGAGAATTCAGTTGCTGTTTGAGCGGCATACAACACTGGAAAAAGCCTTCCTAGCTCCAAACAAAACGCAAAAACGCGTTGTTTTTCTTCCTCATTATCCGGTTTCACATGGTCAAAGAAAATACCCCCGACACCCCTCGTCTCATTGCGATGTGGTAAGTAAAAATAATCATCAGCCCATGCCTTGTATTGATCATAGGCCTTTTCGGTGTAGGCATCGCACGCTGCTTTGAGCGATCGATGGAAGGACGTTGCTAGAGAAGGATCGACGTAGATGGGCGTCAAATCAATGCCTCCTCCAAACCAATGTTCTCCTTGATCGGTTTCAAAATACCGAACATTCATGTGCATGGTTGGATGCATTGGATGTCGGGAATGAATCACAATGGAAACACCCGTCGCTAAAAAACGTTGACCTTGCATCCCCATCTGGTCGCGCATTAAGGAGGTAATCTCCCCTTCTACTTTCGAAAAAGCCACTCCTCCCTTAATGATTTTCGCCCCTTCACCGATGATCATGGTCCTTCCTCCACCTCCCTCTTCTCTCACCCATTCATCGCTCGCAAAATAGGATTTACCATCCGTCCTCTCAAGTTCGGAAGTGATGTATTCTTGCAATTCCCGAAAACTATTGGAAATCAACTCACTCGTCAAATTTGGCATTTTTTTCAGTTTTAAAATTCCTAAAACGGCAACATTGAAGCGCGTAATTGCTATGGTATCGATGCTCAGATTTGCCGTAATCAAAATGCATCATTAACCCTTTGTATGGAAAACCCGGTCCACACCCCGACAACCAAGACCCAAAACCAAGTACCTCATCAAAGCCCAGCATGGCATAACGGGTAAAATCGGTTTGATAAATTGCACGAAATCGCTTGTGAACCACTTTAAGCGATGGGTCATTATAATCGACACAACCGGTGCTGAAATAATAAAAATCGCTTTCATTTAGAACGTTTCCATTGATTTCTTTCCAATCGGTCCACTCTTTTAACCCCACGAGTTTATTGGTCCATCCAGCCTTTTTCACCCATGATGTTATCTCAAGGACCTTTGCCTTTTCGAGGGAAACACTAAAAATTAAGGTTGGTTTTCCCGTTTGCAACAGTGCTTTTAGCATGGATGCATCAGCAACAATTAGACGTTTATTCCCCGGGTTCAATCGAGTAAACTCACGAAAGAACATGGATTCACGTGCCGTATCAGCAGGAAGCTTGGTGGCAAACAAAATTACCTGATCAACCGAAGTTCGCTTCACTGCCAAAGCAGCCATCTGTTCAACTTGGAGGTCTATTTCTGTTGCTATAGCTAGGGCATATGGATTTTTTTGAAGACTTGAACTCAGGGTTGGAAGCTGCAACACCATGGGAACTTTTAGCGACTGACAGTGCGGTGCCAATAGCTCTGATTCCGCTTGATGCAATGGACCTATTACCAAATCCAACGATGCAATCTCCCCTGACCCAATAACCCTGGACACTGTTTCTTTGCCTGTCCCGTAATCGAAAAAACGAACCTCGCCTTGGCACCCAAGCCGATTCAAGGAATCAATAGCTAACATCGCTCCCATGTAAAAATCCATCGCATTCTTCGAAACACCGCGTAAGGGCAGCTGGCATGTATCTCCACCTAAAGGCAAAAAAATGCCAATTTTAAAAACTTTTGCGTTGATACTTGGCGCCTTTAACGGTTCCCTTAGAACGGGTTGAACCCTTGGATGTTTAAAGGGCTTACCTGAAGATGGAATAACTCCCATTGCAGGATTGATGGAATCTTTAATCATGGGTATTTTCAACGTCATCCCTGCTTTAAGGCTATTGCTGGACAGACCGTTATAGGCCCTTAATTTTTTCGGCGTGGTTAGAAAACGTTTCGCCACCGTTGAAATACTTTCTCCGTTTCGGACTTGATACATCAAAACGGTATCCTCGAATAAAAACCTTCGATAAACCTCTTCCGTAACCGGTTCACCCGTTGACTCATCGGTGAGGTTGGGAACCGCAAATAAAGCGCTTGGATATCGAACCACCCCACCTTTTACACTTATTTGTTGACCTACCTTCAAAGGAACGCTGCGCATTTCCGGATTACTTGCGTACAATGAATCCAGAGGAATGGCAAATTTTTTAGCAATAGCATAAGGTGTTTCACCACTAGCTACCCGATGTTTTTGATCCTTTCGTTCGACGCGAAAATACAATACGGCCCCTTCAACCACTTCATCTGTAACCGTTGGATTATCCCGTTTAAACGTATCTGATGGTGTATTTGTTGATTGCAACATAGCCACCAAACTCATCCCCGACTTATAGGTTATGGCATGAAACGCCTTACCCTTCTGCTCAACAAGTGGGACCCAATCCTGGGCAAAACCAGTCCAAGCAAATCCGAAAACAAGCAGTAATTTAATCCTTATTCCCATTCGATGGTGGCAGGTGGCTTTGAACTTATATCGTAGGTAACGCGGTTGATTCCTCTCACTTGATTGATAATTCTATTGGATACTTCCGCAAGAAAATCATACGGTAAATGGCACCAATCCGCCGTCATCCCATCAGTGGAAGTTACTGCACGAAGGGCTACCGCATTTTCATAGGTGCGTTCATCGCCCATTACGCCAACCGACTGGACCGGTAGGAGTATCACCCCTGCCTGCCAGACGGAATCGTATAAACCTTCCTTTTTCAGTTGCCCAATAAATATGGCGTCCGCTTCTTGTAACATACGTACTTTCTCGGCGGTAACCTCGCCTAAAATACGAATACCCAACCCAGGTCCAGGAAACGGGTGCCTTCCGAGCAAGCTCGAATCAATATCTAATGCCGCACCGATACGTCGAACCTCGTCCTTGAAAAGGCTTCGAAGCGGTTCAACCACACTGAGCTTCATGAAATCCGGTAAGCCCCCCACGTTGTGATGGGATTTGATGGTTTGAGAGGGCCCACCTGTCGCGGAAATTGATTCAATCACGTCAGGGTAAATCGTACCTTGTCCTAGCCATCGGGCCTGTTCCACAGCGCTTGATTCTTCATCAAACACCTCTATGAATACCCGGCCTATGGCTTTCCTTTTTGCTTCTGGATCCGTTAAACCGCTTAGCGCTTGGTAAAATTTTTTCGAAGCATCCACTCCTTTAATGTTCAGACCCATGTGCTGATAGGACTCCAAAACCTGTTGATATTCGTTTTTGCGAAGTAATCCATTATCCACAAAAATGCAATGCAATTGATCTCCTATGGCGCGGTGTAACAACGTGGCGGCAACGGATGAATCCACTCCACCCGACAATCCCATGATGACCTTATCGGAACCAATTTTAGCGCGCAAGGCCGCAACTTGCTCTTCAATGAACACACCAGGTGTCCAATCACCCGAACATCCACAAACGCCAAGTACAAAATTCTTTAATACCTGCATTCCCTCCAAAGAATGGTATACTTCAGGGTGAAATTGCACGCCAAAAGTGGCATCATCCCTAAAACGGTAGGCGGCATTCACGACATCTTCCGTGCTGCCAATGCACATGGCGTTATTTGGTAAACGGCTGATGGAGTCTCCGTGGGACATCCATACTTGGGTAGACTGACTAATTCCCTGCAGTAAGTCAACATCTGAGGATGGAGCGAACATAGCACGACCGTACTCTCGGGTATTGGAGGAAGAAACTTCTCCGCCAAATTGATGCGCCAATAATTGTGCACCGTAGCATATCCCTAAAATTGGCATCTTGCCTTTCTGCAGAGACAAATCTGGCTGCGGTGATTGGGGCTCTCTAACGGAAAAAGGACTTCCCGAAAGAATGATCCCTTTAGCTTCTACAGGGTCCCCCCATTTGGACCAAGGTAGAATTTCGCAAAAGACATTCATTTCACGAATTCTTCGTGCTATGAGTTGTGTATATTGAGAACCAAAATCGTAAATCAGTATCGTTTCATGCATGTGCAAAATTACATTTATTTTGCTCCGTGATGCGGAATAACATGCCCCCCAAGCCAATTTTTAATCTCTCCAAATAAAGCCAACTTTGTTTCCGCGATATTGCGTAACTTTGACGCTCAACTATTTTCAACATGATTACAGAAATTCTCAAAAAAATATTTGGCGATAAAAGCACTAGAGACCAAAAACTTTACCAACCTTATGTGGATCAAGCATTGGCCTCCGAGAAGGTCGTTCAGGGGCTTAGCGACAATGAATTACGTGAAAAATCCTTTGCTTTTCGTGCACAAATCAAAAACAGCATTGCTTCAAAAGAGGAAGAATTAGCCAACATTGAGCAGCAAGCAGCAAGCATCGAAGTTGAAATCAATGAAAAGGAAGAGCTTTTTGAGCGCATAGACCGACTTCGCGCCGAAATCGACGGATTAATTGAAGAAGAATTGCTTAAAATCCTTCCCGAAGCCTTTGCCGTGGTGAAAGAAACGGCTAAACGTTGGGCAAACAACGGTCAGTTAACGGTAACAGCGCGCGACTTCGACCGTGCATTAGCTTCAAAAAAAGACGGCATTCAATTGCAAGGAGATCAAGCCATTTGGCTTAATGAATGGACTGCGGCAGGCAATAAAGTAGTATGGAACATGGTGCATTACGACGTACAGCTCATGGGCGGTGCTGTTTTGCATAAAGGGAACATCGCAGAGATGCAAACGGGGGAAGGAAAGACCTTAGTTGCTACCTTACCAGTTTACTTAAACGCACTTGCAGGAAAAGGAGTTCACGTCGTTACCGTAAACGACTACTTAGCAAAACGTGACGCTGAATGGATGGGCCCCTTGTATCAATTCCATGGATTGAGTGTGGATTGCATCGATAAACATGCGCCAAATTCCGAAGCTCGACGAAATGCGTATCTAGCTGATATCACCTTCGGAACCAACAATGAATTCGGATTTGACTACTTGCGGGATAACATGGTGGGACACCCCAGCGAATTGGTACAACGCAAACATCACTTTGCGATTGTTGATGAGGTCGACTCAGTCCTAATCGATGATGCTCGAACCCCCTTAATTATTTCCGGACCTACCGACCAACGAGGCGAACAAGAATTTCAAGCGCTCAAACCACGGATTGAACGAATTGTCAATGCACAACGGGAAGTGGTGCAAAAGTGCCTTCTCGAGGCCAAAAAGAACTTAGTGGTGCTTAATGAATTGCAAAGCGACAAAAAACTCGAGAAAACCATGTTGGAAGAAGGGGGGATTGCCCTGCTTCGAGCTCATCGAGGATTGCCCAAAAATAAAGCATTGATTAAATATCTTTCCGAACCCGGGGTAAAAGTACACCTTCAAAAAACTGAAAACCATTACCTTCAGGAGCAAGGAAAACACATGAAGGTCATTGACCAAGAATTGTTCTTCGTAATCGATGAAAAAAACAACTCCATTGAGCTTACCTCCAAAGGAATCGACTTAATTTCAGGCAACGATGATAAAGATTTCTTCATTATGCCGGACATTGGTGCAGAGCTCGCAAAGCTTGAATCGCAAGGCCTCAACCAAGAAGCTTTCATTGAACAAAAAGACGCTTTGGTTCGGGATTATTCCATTAAATCCGAACGCATTCATTCCGTTAACCAACTTTTAAAAGCCTATACCCTCTTCGAAAAGGAAGTTGAATACGTGATCTTGGATGGTAAGGTGAAAATTGTGGATGAGTCAACAGGTCGTATTCTTGAAGGAAGGAGGTATTCAGACGGTTTACATCAAGCCATCGAAGCGAAAGAAAACGTCACCATCGAAGCAGCAACGCAAACCTATGCAACCATTACGCTTCAGAACTACTTTCGTATGTACCACAAATTGGCAGGTATGACGGGAACGGCAGAAACTGAAGCTAAAGAATTCTTCGACATCTATGCCTTGGATGTCGTTGTGATTCCTACCCACCGAAAAGTGATTCGGAAAGACGATAATGACATGGTATATAAAACAGCCCGTGAAAAATTCGGAGCGGTTATCGACGAAGTCGCTAAATTGGTGGAAGAAGGTCGGCCAGTACTCGTAGGAACCACCACCGTTGAGATTTCCGAATTGCTCAGTAAAATGCTTCATTTCCGGAAAATCCCTCACCAAGTTCTCAATGCAAAATACCACCAGAAAGAAGCGGAAATAGTGGCCAATGCTGGTAAAGCTGGTGCAGTAACCATTGCTACCAACATGGCCGGTCGTGGTACGGATATTAAGCTAGGTGAAGGTGTTAAAGAAGCAGGAGGACTCGCCATCGTTGGAACCGAACGGCACGATTCACGAAGGGTCGACCGTCAGCTCCGAGGACGTTCTGGTCGACAAGGCGACCCAGGTACTTCACAGTTTTTCGTGTCCCTTGAGGATGACCTGATGCGGAAATTTGGATCAGAGCGTATCGCAAAAATCATGGATCGCATGGGTCTCAAAGAAGGTGAGGTCATTACCCACAGCATGGTCTCTAAATCCATCGAACGCGCGCAGAAAAAAGTTGAAGAGAATAACTTCGGAATTCGTAAACGCTTGTTGGAGTACGATGACGTAATGAACGCCCAACGTAAAAAAATCTACAAGCTCCGAAAAAATGCATTAAACGGTGACCGATTAGACATCGATGTCGACAACATGTTCTACGACCTAAGCCGTCAATGCGTCGAGCGGAATCAGCATGGAAGTTATGCCGATTTCGAAATGGAGTTGTTGCGATTGTTGGGCATTGTAAGTCCTGTGAATGAAGAATCGTTTAAATCTTCTAGCACAGAACAACTAACACAAACCGTCTATGAATCCATGTTGCAGCAATACCAGCGAAAACAAGAGAAAATTGTACAAAGAACCATGCCTCAAATTAAAGAGGTCTATGAAACTATGTCCGATCGTTACAAGAACATTGTTTTTCCGCTTTCCGATGGAATGCGTGAAATCCAATTAATTGTAAACCTCAAAGAAGCCTATGAAAGTCAGGGTAAGTTGATTTCCAAACAATTCGAAAAACACATCTTACTGGGTATCATCGATAACGAATGGAAGGAACATTTACGCGAAATGGATGACCTGCGCAGCGCGGTTAATAACGCTACCTATGAGCAAAAGGATCCTCTTGTAATCTACAAATTGGAAGCTTACAACCTGTTCGAAAGTATGATTTCCCGCATCAATCAAGAGGCCGTGGAATTATTAATGAACCTCGATATTCCAGCCGACCAAAGCATGAAACAAACCAACAGCGAAGCAACCCAACGGAACTACGCAAAAGCTGCCACCAATACTTCCATGTCCGGTGACGCACCAAGGTTTCAAAACAGCAGTGCTTCGAGCGATGGCATGATGCCTCCTCCCGTTGAAAAAAGAAATCCCATTGTCGTAGAACCCAAAATCAATCGCAACGAACCTTGTCCTTGTGGTAGCGGTAAAAAATTCAAGCAATGCCATGGAAAATAGGGCTGATTGGAACGGGTAACCTTGCCGCTTTTTGGGCCCGTGAAATCACGAGAAATCGAGAAAACACTATTTTTGTTAAAGGTTCTAACCACGATAAAACCACCACATTTTGTGCGCATCATGGAGGCCAAGCTTTGCAGGAGAACAGCGATGTTGACCTGTACCTCATCGCGGTACAAAACGATGCAATTGACCATGTAATAGAAGAACTCCTCACCAACCGACCCGTTTTCGTATGCGCAGGTTTTCATCGCTGTAAGTTGCCTCATATCGGCTACCTGTATCCCTTGCAAAGCATCCATGTCAACCGCATGCCCCGCATGGAAGAAGTACCGTTTTTAATCGATGCGCGCGAAGAGCTAGGAAAGCTGGGAGAAAGATTTCTTTCCTCCATCGGTGCAACGTTTCACCACGTAACTACAGAAAAGCGGGTTCAATCCCACCTCGCGGCCGTTTTCATTAATAATTTTGGATACTTCATCTTAAAAGAAGGCTTGAAACTTGGCAATAAAGTTCTTCCAACGGAGTCATTTATGCCGCTGCTCCATAAAACCGTAGAAAATGCTCTATCAATGGAAGACCTTCAAACAGGACCTGCCCGAAGAAACGATCGATTGATGATGGAAGAACAGCTACAATTGTTGAATACCATCGATCCTTCCTTGGCTGACCTTTACCAACATATCAGCCAAAAAATTTTCCAAAAACATCATGAACTATAAAATTAAACTAAACAGCATCCGGCATTTCCTATTCGACGTGGACGGAGTACTAACCGACGGTACCGTGCTGATCAATGGAAACGATTATCAACGAACGCTGCATTCGCGGGATAGCTATGCTATTCAATATGCCTGTGGCCTGGGCTATAGTGTTTTTCTCATTACCGGTGGCGAATCAGAACACGTGAAGAACTCCTTTGAATCATTAGGCGTTACGGCTGTTAGGTTACGTTCTAGGAATAAACTATCCGTTTTTCAAGCATTAAAGGAGGAATACCAACTGAAGGCGGAAGAATGCTTGTACATGGGCGATGACATTCCCGACATACCTGTTATGCGGGAAGTTGGGTTAGCCACTTCCCCCTTCGACGCGAGCATTGATGCACGTTCCGCCGCTGAATACATCTCACCGTTTTGCGGTGGAAAAGGCGCGGTGCGCGATGTGATTGAACAGACCCTGCGGGTGCAAAACAAGTGGTTGTTGGACCACGCCTATCATTGGTAAACTACCCCAAACCTAATTCCTTGTTCCAATGTGCATTGAGCAACATAACCAAGCGTCGTGCGGTGGTATTTAGGTAACGCTTCGTTCGATAGCCTCCAACCCAACGAATACCTGAAATCGCGTTGGTAAGAAAAATTTCATCCGCAGAAAGCAAATTGTGAGGCAAAATTGGGCATTCATAGACTCGAATATTGTTTTGAAGGGCAATGTTGATCACCATCATTCGCATCGTTCCTGCGATGCATCCTTCCTCCAAGCCTGGAGTATACAATACTCCATTGCTGACAACAAAAATATTGCTGTTGGTTGTTTCAATGATATTGCCTTTATCATTCGACAATACAAAATCATCCAGTCCCTGCTCAGTGGCATGAACTGCAGCCATAACTTTCACCAACCCGTTTTTCGTTTTGAACGGAGAAAGAAAGGACTTGGACAATTTAATCTCTTTATAAATATCAATCTCAAGACCTTTGTAGTTGAGTAAAAACTCATTTTCCTCCAAAGGCATAACCTCGATGAAAAATACGGCGTCGTTTTTCTCAGGCTTGTAAGTTCCTCCCTCCACACGATCCAAGCTTATGCGGCATCGTCCTCCTGATTTTATTTGCGACAAAGAAATGAGTTCGTTCATTTTTTCCTCTAAATACGATGCCGTGAGAAATTCGGGAACCACGATTCGCAACATTTCTGCTCCTTTGAATAGCCTTTGAAAATGTGTATTCAAATGAATGGGCTTGCCGCCGAAGATACGAATGCTCTCAAAAACACCGTCACCGTATAAAAAAGCTCTGCTTCCTGCGGCGATACTTAGGGACTCACGTGGCAAAACTCTGCCGTTGTTATTAATGTACAACATGGTTAAAAATTGCTTAAAAACAAGGTGAATTTAGAAGGATCTAACATCAAAACAAAGAGAATCCCAAACAATGCACCACTGATATGACCGTCGTTGGCAATGTTCGTATTACCACGCTTCATAGCATAATACTCAATACCCAAATAAAGCGGACCGAAGATGTAGGCAGGGATCGGGATGGGTAAAAACAAAAGCCCTAATTGCATCTGCGGGTACCACATAATAGCCGCAAAAACCACTGCAGAAACAGCTCCCGATGCCCCAAGTGAACGATAACTTGGATTGTAACGATGGCGAAAATACGGAAGAATGGTTGCGGCAACTCCTCCAAACAAGTAAAGCGCTATGAACAACATGGATCCTTTTTGTACCCCAAACTCAAGAACCCACAAGGATTCCAAAACACCGCCGAGCATGTACAGCGAAAGCATGTTGAAAATCAAATGTTGCCAATCGGCATGAAACCAAAAATGGCTGAAAATTCCAATGGTTTTTTGACCCTGTGCAATGGCATAGGGATTGAAAA
The DNA here is from genome assembly GCA_046046325.1 of Bacteroidota bacterium. GTDB lineage: Bacteria > Bacteroidota > Bacteroidia > Flavobacteriales_D > Crocinitomicaceae > UBA952. The sequence goes on along the minus strand of JBJOJZ010000028.1, from coordinate 6,090 downwards.
GTAAGGACGCTCTCCAATGTTCGCGACGAAACCCCTCATAGGTGATCAAAGAAACCACTAGAATCAATAAATACACCACCGAGAGCACCATACAATCCTGCTTAATTCAAGTCAAAAATAACTATATTAGCACGTGATTTCGCGCATCGCTCTACTTTTATTTTTAAGTTCTTTGGTGTTGATTTCCTGCAACCCAAAACCAGCGCGTGAAAAAAATTTCCTGAAAGATCCCAATCTATCCAACGCAGAAAAAATAGAACGCTATTTGGAAAGCGATTCTCTCATGGGAAAAGCATTCTCTCCTGATGAGGTAAAATTGCTTAGAACTTACTATGAACAACGCGATTACCAACCCTTCCTGTTGGGACAAGCTTCCTCAAAAGACTCTTTATTCAAGGTGCTATTTGAACGATCGCTGGCTTTTGGCATCCCTCAAGAATACCTTCAACTTCCTAAAAAAAACGCGCATCCCGTAGAATTGGACATGGTCAAAGTCCTGTATGTTGCTCGCATGGTGGAGATCCGGGACAAAGGATTTTTAGACACAAGTGGTCGACCAAAAACCACTGCACCGCTGGCCCCTTTTCGAAAGATGAACTTTTTAACCAAGGCAAAATCCTTTGAATCTGCCTCCAACTTCCTGTTGGCTCTTGGACCAAAGAGCGATTCCGCCTTTAAGCAATTTTCCGACCAACTTTTCGCCTTCGGGATGAAATACACACTCGACAAAGAAAACCTGTCTCCCAAAGATTTTAACACCGAAGAAAAAAGAACCTCCTTAGCCAAAAAAAGCCTTAAGAACAAAGGGTATCTGAGTTCTTCGACTGACGCCAAAAACGTTTTCGAAGAGGCACTCTTGCTGTTTAAATTACACAACGGACTGGATTCAAGCCTGCAACTGAACGACTACACGGTGGAAGCCCTCTGCGAATCCAATACCACAAAACTCACCCGTGCGGCATTAAGTTTGGATAAAATTCGACAACGTAAAAATCCCTACGGTCGTTTAGTGTTGATCAACCTACCAGAATACGCGCTTTACTTTTATGCCAACGATAGCTTGCGGGCAAAACACCGTGTGGTAATCGGTAAGCGATCGAATGAAACCCCCGAACTCGAATCCGAAATCCGGAGCATCGTAATTTACCCTTATTGGAAAGTCCCTGCGAGCATTGTAAAAAAGGAGATCATGCCCGAAGTACGGAAAAATAGAAACTACCTCGCGAAACACCATTACACGATCCGCGGATACAAGGACACCAGCGCTTTGGATGTTTCAAAAATCAACCTAAAGTCGGACGGATACAGCATTGTTCAAAGCCCTGGAAAATGGAACAGCCTTGGAGTCCTCAAATTTGAATTCAATAACCGCCACAGCGTTTACGTTCATGACACCCCCCAAAAGGCCCTGTTCAACCGAGCGGTTAGAAGCTTTTCCCACGGTTGTATGCGGTGCGAATTTCCGACCGAATTAGGGAAACAATTTCTCACCTTTGACCAAGAAGGACGCAAAAAGAATTCGATGCGACCCGACACCTTGGATACTTTACTTCGGGTGGGTAAACACAACGTTTTCCCGTTGAAAACAAAAATCCCTATCAAAGTCTTTTACCAAACGGTTTGTGCCTCCTCCAATCGAATGGTTTTTTACCTCGACATTTACGGAAGGGATTCCCAATTACTGCACTCCCTGAAAAACATTCAAACCTTTAATTTCTAAACCATGATCGTATCTCCTTCTATCTTATCCTGTGATTTTGGCAACCTCCAACGCGACATTGAAATGTTGAATTCCTCGGTAGCCGAATGGATTCACGTGGATGTTATGGATGGCGTCTTCGTACCCAATATTTCTTTCGGGTTTCCGATTCTGAAGAGTGTTCGAAAACACAGCCATAAAGTACTCGATGTGCACTTAATGATCGCTAATGCGGACCTTTACCTAGAAGAATTTCAACAAGCCGGTGCGGATATCTTAACCGTACATTACGAAGCGTGTCCCCATTTACACCGAACTCTACAACGGATTCGCAGTTTGGGCATGCGTCCGGGAGTGGCCCTGAATCCGCACACCCCTGTTTCTGCGTTGCAGCATGTGATGCGTGAATTGGATGTGGTGTTGGTAATGTCGGTTAATCCAGGCTTTGGTGGGCAATCCTTTCTCCCTGAAAGCATCAAAAAAGTGGCCGAAGTAAAGCGAATGGCCGAAGAGCTGAACCCTACTTTGATCATTGAAGTGGATGGTGGAGTGAATCAAGACAACGGCATCCAGTTGGGACAGGCAGGTGCGAGAGCCCTCGTGGCTGGAAATTTCGTGTTCAATGCCGAAAATCCGGTAAACACCATCCATGATCTTCAACAAATTGCAAGTTCGTAACTATTTTGCCCAAGCCCCGTTTTAGCACCATGCGCTACCTATATCTGGCAATTTTCCTTTGGACAACTGGAGCTTTTGGGCAGAATTTGGCCGAATTAGAAGACCAACTGAACGTCAAATTAAACGAACTCCGAGCCGCAAAAACCGAACAAGAAATGCAGCGGCTGAATGCGGTATTCACCCAAGAAATGAACAAATTCCTTGAAAAAGATGGCGCGTTTCAATACCCTTTTACCCGATTAAAATCCATCGCAGACCTTCACAGCGACGACGGACTAGTGCGCATCGTACATTGGAACCTAGAATTCCCCGACTTCACCTACAGCTATTCGGGATTTGTGGTACGCTACGATCCCGACGAAGAGAAATCCACCGTTGTTCCATTGGTCGATGTCAACGATCCCTACACCCCAATCCCCGAGAACATTGTCGACGGAAAAAATTGGTACGGTGCCCTTTACTACAAGATGATTACTGTGGAATACAATGGTGAAAACCAATATGTTCTACTTGGGTGGGACGGCGGCACCACGAGCAGTAATTTTAAAATCATTGACGTTTTAAGCTTCAAAGGCAATGCGGTGAAGTTCGGTAGTCCCCTATTTGTCAATAAAAAGAAGGTGCTGAAAAGGGTCGTCTTTGAGTACTCCGATAAAAGCAACATGGCCCTGCGCATGGATGAAAAACGCAACCGAATCGTATTTGACCACCTTTCACCGGAAAACCCTTCTTTGACCGGCGTTTATTCCTTTTATGTTCCTGACTTTTCCTACGATGCTTATGTTTGGGTGGAGGACCGGTTCATTTTGCAGGAAGATGTCGTTGCCATCAACGACCCTACCGAGGAAGGTTCGGCTACCGTTTATGTGCTCGATCCCAAAACAGGACAACCTCGAAAGCAGAGTTACAAACTTAAGTGGGTGAACCCAGAAGACCCCAACCGTCCCGGAGACATCAGCCATGTATCAAGAACCCCCGAAAGCGAACAACTTGAAATCGCTGAAGAAACCCCCGAAGAAGTGATCCCCAAAAAAAAATGGTGGGACCAAAGAAATCCAGATAAACTGAGCGTCACCACTGGAAAGTACAAACGAAACCGAAGACGCCCCCCTCAACCATGATGCAACTAGGAGAGATACACACCTTTCAAATTGAGCGATTTACCCCCCAAGGAGCGTATGTTGTTGGAAAAGAAGATAATACCCTCGATGAGGAAGAAGTTTTGCTCCCAACAAAGTACCTGCCGACCAACCCTCAAGTAGGTGATGAAGTTCAAGCATTTCTCATGAAGGATTCGAACAACCGCAGAGTAGTAGTCCGCGATTTTCCCAAATTAACCCTTAACACCTGCGCATTCTTATCGGTTACCGAAATGAACATGCACGGTGCTTTCGCCGATTGGGGACTCGACAAGGACTTGTTCATTCCTTTCTCTGAACAACGCGAAGGCATTGAAATTGGCGAAACTTATCCCGTAATGCTTTGCTACGACCAGCAAACAGATCGCCTCTACGGAAGTATGAAAATCAACAAGAAATTGTCCTTGGCAAACTCAGAAATTGAGCACCAAAACTTACCGTTTCTTGTGACCGAACATCACGAACTGGGATGGCGCGGGGTACTGGACCAACAATACCTAGGAATGTTGTACCGGAGCGAGTGTAAGATTCCTGTTTCCCTCGGACAAACGCTTTCCGTGCATGTAAGTGCCGTGCGACCTGATGGTAAAGTCGATGTTAAAATCAGTTCCACCCTGCCCCAAAAATACGATGAAGCGGTAGATCAAATCGCCGCTTATTTAGCACAAAACAAGTTTCTCTACTTAACGGATAAATCCGATGCCAGCGAAATATACGAGCAATTCCGCATGAGCAAAAAAACCTTCAAGCAGGCTATTGGCAAACTGTACAAGCAGCGTAAAATCCGATTATTTGACGATAAAATAGCTCGGATGGATGAATAACCCAGCCTTAGATTCCTTACTGCACGCGTGGATTCATCCACCAACGGACCCCCTACCCCAACGTTTTAATTTTCCGCATCAGTACCAGCCGAATTCCTGGGCAAAAGCCGCTGCCCATGAGCTCCAAGAAACCTTGCACCAACGGTTTGAGCACGATTTTGACCAAACCGGAAAAATGTTCGGTGTGCTGGTGGTTGAAACCTCCGTAGGAGTAAAATACTTGGCTGGATTTTCCGGAAAAATCGACGAAACCACCCTTCACCCGGGCTTTGTACCGCCCATCTTCGATACTACGAACCCGAAAAGTTTTTACCGACAAGGGGAGCGTGGACTAGAGGAACTCACCGAACAAATTCGAGAAATTTCGGAGGGCAGCAAACTACCAACGTTGGTGCTTCAAAAAAAACACTTGGAAATAGCATGGCAAGAACAACGCTCTGCACTGCAAGCAGTCATTAGCGAGAACAAATTACGCAGAGCAGAACAGCGCTTAGCCAGCGGTTTCAACGAAGCAGCGGAGGAACGGCTGAACAACGAGAGCAAACTAGAACAACTCGCGCTCAAGCAAGCTAAAAAAAAATATCAGCTGGAACTTGCTGAACTCGATATCCAGCTGCAAGCCTTGGAACAAGCAATCCAAGACCTCAAAACACAACGGCAGCAAGCTTCGGTGAACCTTCAACGCAAGCTTTTTCAAGCGTACGAAATAGTCAACTTCAACGGAACAACTTCCACGGTATGGGACATTTTCAGGGCCTTAAACGCTGAACTCCCTCCCTCGGGTACGGGTGAATGTGCCTTGCCGAAGCTGCTGCATTTTGCGGCGCAACACGGCTTAAAACCCCTTTGTTTTGCCGAATTCTGGTGGGGAGCTTCACCGCTGGGGGAAGTTCGAAAACACCGTGGATTTTATCCGGCATGCCGGGCGAAATGCGAACCCCTTTTGGCATTTCAATTACAAGGCATCGCCGTAGAACCCAACCCGATCCACGAATTGGTCCACCAAACCCCGTTGGACATCCTTTTTGAAGACGATTGGTTGATGGCCGTCAACAAACCACCTCATGTGCTATCGGTACCGGGACGCACCGGTTTTGATTCCGTGGAAGACCGACTTAAAGGCATGTACCCCAACCTTCCCTTCCTCAAAGCGATACACCGTTTGGACATGGGAACCTCGGGGGTGATGTTGTTGGCGAAAGATGCGGCAACGCACGCTGCTGTGCAAAAACAGTTTGCGAGCAACAAGGTACAGAAATGCTACGAAGCATTACTTGCAGGGAAATTGGACCAGTCAGAAGGAGCAATTACATTACCCTTGCGGCTCAACATGGAACATCGTCCACATCAAATGGTATGTTACGAACACGGTAAAAAGGCGCTAACGCGGTACAAGGTCATCGATCAGGGTCTGCACTCCACCCGGGTTGAATTTTACCCCGCAACCGGACGCACGCACCAGTTGCGGGTACATGCAGCACACCAACACGGACTCAACACCCCGATTATTGGCGACGAACTGTACGGCACCTCGGGCGAACGTTTATGTTTACACGCTCGGGAACTCCGCTTCCAACACCCCAACACGCTGCAGGAAATCCACTTACGGGCGAAGGTTCCTTTTTGATTTTTTCCCAAGCAAGCTAGCTTATCGTAAAATGTCCTGGTTGGGGGCATTGGTGATAATGTATCAATGAGCACATTACGTTCATCGCAGACTTCGATAGGCATGCCATGGCATACTACTCAG
>JBJOJZ010000133.1:0-10553 GCA_046046325.1 Bacteroidota bacterium | reverse complement strand
GAAACCAAGCTGCAAGCAGAAGCTCAAGCAGTAGCGGAAAAATTGGCATCCAGCCATGTATCTATCGCTACGAAGGCTGGAGAAAATGGAAAAATATACGGTTCCATCAACACGGTTCAATTGGCAGATGCCTTGAACAAAGCTGGATTCAGCATTGATCGAAAATCGCTCAAAATCAAAGATGAGCCGATTCGAGAATTGGGAACATTCACTGCTGAAGCGAATTTATTCAAAGGCGTGAAGCAATCCTTCGAATTCGACGTTGTTTCAGAATAAGAAAACAATATGAACGGACAAAAACCTCTTCCGTATGGAAGGGGTTTTTTTGTACTAGGGCTGGATTTCCTGCATCGCCCAAACACCAAAATCGTTGTTATGCCAAGCCTTTTCAATGCGGTAATTTTTAATCCATAAAAAGGTCGGAAAACTGCCTTCCGTTACGGGTAGGAGCTCTTTTTGATTCAACGCCGACCTGCAGAATATATCTTGCGACAGCAGTTTATCGTAAGCCAATACATCCAAAGAGTCGGTTCCCAATACCCAATATTGGGTTTTACCTGGCAACTTCAGATGAATCTGATTCATAAGCTTTGTAGACTCCGAACAATATTTGCATCCCGGTAAAGCAACCACCACTACCCCCGATTCAAAAGGAAATTTCATGGAGCTTTTGGGGGAATACCCCATCGACATGACGTCGCCTTGATACATAGGGAAAGCTGCAAAATAAAGGCTAAAGGGCAACAAGGCCAAGAGAACAACGATGCTGAGGTTTAACCATTTCTTGGCATTCATGCGTTGCAATTTCCGAAAAACAACCCATCCAAAAACCACTCCTAGCAACAACAATAAAAAATAAGGTAAGAACTTCGCAAACAGGAACGATCCTCCTCCTTTCAGTAATATTAATTCAAGTGCATTCATAACAAAAAAAAAGGGAGACAAAGCTCCCTGTTACCAGTGATTGGAAATTTTTACTGAATAGAACAATCTTGAACAACGCCAAGGATATTCGCATCGTTTAAGTCACATGCTGCGGTAGCATTTTTCTTTGTACCACGGATGGTGATGGTTTCGGTAGTTTGTCCATCAATCTTGCACGTGCAAGTGTAGTCTTTTTGGCAAGAAGCTAAAAGGAAAAGACCAAAACCGAAAACTAATAGTGCCTTTTTCATAATGAGAAATTTTAAAAGTTAATCAAAGTTAATCAATTTTGTGTTCAAGGCTTCAAATGCCCTTCATTTTTAACATTCATGTCGCGCCCATAGCGAAAATACCAGGCAAGGGTGGCGGATGGGATCAAATCGGTAAAAGGAAATAGTTCTTCGAAAAAGGTAAAACTGGCCCATGATAACTTTTTCCCAAACAGCAAAAAAACCAACAGGGACGATAGAGGCGCCCAAAAAGCGTCGAATAACTCACCAAACGATGGAATGAGATAGGACATCACACCAATCATATCGATAAGGAGGGCAATCACTAGTTTTAAGGATCGGATGGAAGTAATCGACCGAGCATTCATACCGTTGTGTTTATCACGAAATTAATCAAATGTAGCTTTTCCAATCAATAGTTCTGGAGTTTTTACCGAGAAAACCTTGGGTCTAACAACAAGTTGTTATTTTTGTAAAAAAAATTGATCATGTCAAACCAACTTTTAAAAGGCAAAAAAGGAATTATTTTCGGTGCACTAAACGACCAATCCATCGCATGGAAAGTGGCAGAACGCGCCCACGAAGAAGGTGCGGAATTTGTATTAACGAATGCCCCAATCGCCATGCGCATGGGTGAAATCAACGGATTGGCGGAAAAAACAAGCAGTCAAATTATTCCTGCGGATGCAACAAGTACCGAAGACCTTGAAAACCTAGTTTCGCAATCTATGGAAATACTGGGTGGAAAAATTGACTTTGTTCTTCATTCCATTGGTATGTCACCCAATGTTCGAAAAGGAAAGCACTACACGGAAAACAACTATCAATATTATCAGCAAACCATGGACGTTTCGGCAATGTCCTTGCACAAAACCTTAGCTACGCTATATAAACACGACGCCATGAACGAATGGGGATCGGTAGTCGCGCTTACGTACATTGCAGCACAGCGTATTTTTCCAGATTACAACGACATGGCAGACGCTAAATCCTTGCTAGAATCGATTGCGCGTTCCTTTGGATACCATTACGGGATCGCTAAAAAAGTTCGCGTTAATACGATTTCTCAATCACCAACGGTAACTACGGCTGGACAAGGAATCAAAGGATTCAATGAATTCATTAATTTCTCGGAGCAAATGTCGCCGCTTGGAAACGCACCGGCGGTGGCTTGTGCAGATTATTGCATCTCCATGTTTTCCGATTTAACACGATATGTTACAATGCAGAATTTATTCCACGATGGCGGATTCTCGAATACAGGGGTAACTCAACAAGTAATTGAGCGTTTTGGAAACGAATAACTCAAACTAAGCTTAAAATAAAAGGGGGCGCTTGCCCCCTTTTTTGTTGTAGCACCTTACTTTTTCTCAAACATCTTGGTAAAATCAACATTGTATGCCATACTAATCCAAATGCTATGATTTCGTTCCATGTCGATGGCATTGGTTTTAATCACAAATTGATTTAAGTACCCCACTTGTAAATTCGCATTGGAATTAAATCGCCAACCTAAGGCTGCAATGAATCGATTTTGATCCAATGGATTCTTTGCAATTCCTTCACCAAACCCAATGAATAACTCATTATTTAGATTTAAGAACAAGGTATTATCCGACATGTCTTTTTGTGATATTGGAACCATAACCATAGCCCTGTAGCGAATTCGATTTCGAAATACCGGATCGACTTGCATCACTGTTCCTGAGGCATTTTTCACATATTGCTCAAGAAAACGCTGCTCTACCCGAAAACGTTGTTGCACCTCAAAACGACCTACTTTATCTTTTACATTGACCTGTTCAAAAATCCGATGTTCGTCATATTCATGTACGACCGGTTGCGAGCCATAGGGAAAAGTTTTTATCCAAGCATAGCCTATCATAACAGACAATTTTGGATAACACGTATACTCCATACCCAACCTTAATAAGGATTGTTGCCAATGCTGAAAACCATCTGATCTCCGCCATTGGTATTCTGTCATTAGGGTAAACCTATCGGCAACCTTGTGAGTGCCCGTGTAGAGTGTCCATGCAAGTACTTGAGTGCTGATGTTTTTCTGCGTGAAAACGTAAAATGGAAAAAGTAAGAGAAAACAGGTTGAAAATTTTAGCATATACCGAGGGTAAATTGAATAAAGGTTTCGGTAGGTAAATTATTAAATTTCGCACACTTGAGCTATCTTTGTTCATGCAAATGACACAGGATACAAAAGCAAATAGCTATATTTCATTAGAAGATACCTACGGTGCCCACAACTATCACCCCCTGCCTATTGTCTTGGAACGAGGCATGGGTGTCCATGTGTGGGACGTCAATGGAAAACAATATTTCGACTTCCTTTCGGCTTATTCAGCCGTCAATCAAGGACATTGTCATCCGAAAATTGTTGCCGCTTTAACCCAGCAAGCCTCCAAACTCACCCTAACTTCTCGTGCCTTTCATAACAATCTTCTGGGCCCATTCGAGGCCTACCTTCATGAGCGATTCGGTTATGATAAATTTCTTCCAATGAACACAGGGGCTGAAGCCGTTGAGACAGCTATTAAAGTCGCAAGAAAATGGGCTTACGAAGTGAAAGGAATTCCCGAAAATGAGGGTAATATCGTGGTTTGTGAAGGGAACTTTCACGGAAGAACCACGACCATTATTTCGTTCTCCTCTGATCCTGATTCTAAAAAGAATTTTGGTCCTTACACCCCCGGATTTTTGAGTATTCCTTACAACAATATATCCGCCCTCAGGGACGCACTTTCTCAAAAAAACACGATTGGAATACTGGTGGAACCTATACAAGGGGAAGCCGGTGTCAAGGTTCCGTCAGAGGATTACATCGCATCCATTCGGCATTATTGCAACGAAAACAATACCCTCTTTATTGCCGATGAGATCCAAACCGGTTTAGCGCGAACTGGGAGCATGCTAGCGGTATGTGGAAACTGTTCTTGTACTCATCGATGCGAACGTCAAGAAACATACCAGCGACCGGACATACTCATTCTTGGTAAAGCCCTAGGAGGAGGCGTTTATCCCTTTTCCGGTATATTAGCGGACAATGCCATCATGAATGTCATTAAGCCTGGTCAACACGGTTCAACCTTTGGAGGAAATCCCTTGGCTGCCGCAGTTGCCCAAGAGTCCTTGAACGTACTTGAGGAAGAACAACTTATGGAAAATGCGCGCAACATGGGCATTAAATTACGAAACGCCATGGAAGATCTGGTAAAAGTAGGAACCTTGTTTTCCTTAGTGCGTGGTAAGGGATTACTAAATGCGGTGGTCATTAACGACGCTCCGGAAAGCGATACTGCGTGGAATTTTTGTATGAATCTGGCAGAAAATGGTCTTCTCGCAAAACCTACCCATGGTAACATCATTCGTTTTGCTCCACCCTTGGTTATCACAGAAAAGGAGATGGATGAATGTATAGCTATTATCAACAAAACGTTTAATCAATTTAATTCATAAATTTTGGTACAGAAAATTAAATTTGGCACCGACGGGTGGCGTGCTATTATAGCGCAGGATTTTACCGTAGAAAATGTTGCACGTGTGACGGAAGCAACGGGGATTTGGCTCAAGAAGCGATTTGAAAACCCATCGGTGGTTATTGGCCACGATTGCCGTTTTGCGGGGGAATTATTCATGCATACTTCGGCTGCCGTATTGGTTCAACAAGGCATTAAGGTATATATAGCTCAGGGTTTTGTTTCTACGCCAATGATTTCATTGGGTGCCCACAAACACGGATGTGAAATAGGCATCATTCTTACGGCGAGCCATAATCCACCTTCTTACAATGGCTTTAAATTAAAGGCAAAATTTGGTGGGCCGCTACAACCCGAAAAGATCAACGAAATTGAAGCTATTATCCCCGATGTGTGCACCATCGATTACACCAATTTTTCCATAGAAAACGCATTAACTATGGGACATATCGAGGTTCTACCACTGGAAAAAGAATACATTGAGCATGTCAAATCCAGCTTCGATTTAACGGCAATCCAGCATTCAGGATTACGCTTAATGTACGATGCAATGTACGGTGCTGGTCAACGGGTTATTCCACAAGTACTTCCATCAACTACCTTACTGCATTGTGATCCCAATCCTTCGTTTATGGGCCAAGCGCCAGAACCCATCGGAAAGAACTTGCAAGAACTTGCTCAATACATTAAAACCCATCAAAACATCGACTGTGCATTGGCTACGGATGGAGATGCTGATCGCATCGGATTGTATGATAGCCACGGTGAATTCATCGACTCGCACCACATCATATTACTGCTAATTCATTATTTGGTTAAGTACAAAGGGATGACCGGAAAAGTGGCCATTGCTTTTAGCGTAACACCTCGCGTTTACACGATGTGTGAGCATTACGGACTGGAACACACCACAACAAAGATCGGATTTAAGGACATAGCAGCCATAATGGTAACAGAAGACGTACTACTCGGTGGTGAAGAATCAGGGGGTATTGCGGTGAAAGGTCATATTCCTGAACGCGACGGAATTTGGATGGGTCTAATCCTCTGGGAATTTATGGCCAAATCAGGTAAAACCTTGGATGAATTAATCGAAGAAGTTTACGAGATCGTAGGACCGTTTAAGTTTGAGCGAAATGACCTACATATTACCGAAGCGTTAAAGCAAAAAATCATTAAAAATTGCCAGGAAAACACCTATAAATCCTTTGGAAAATACCAGGTTCAAGAAGTTAAAACTACCGATGGATTCAAGTATTTCTTTGATGACGACCGATGGGTCATGATTCGACCTTCTGGCACAGAACCCGTTTTAAGAACCTATGCTGAAGCGCCAACCTTGGAAGAAGTACGTGAGATTCTTAAAGCAACTGAGGAAACTATTTGTAGGTAGGCTCAACGAGAAGGTTGGATATTGAGACAATAAGACTTTAAGAGAACAAGACTGAAAGATATTAGGAGAGTACCGAATTCACAGATCCTTAAGTCCTGAATTCCTAATATCCTTAGGTCCTTCCATACAAAATCTACCCCAAGGCCACGTCCAAGACCATCATTACCACAAAACCAGCAATGAACCCGAGTACCGCAAGATCGGTATATTTATCCCTTTGTGTCTCGGGGATAACTTCTTCCACCACAACAAATATCATGGCGCCTGCTGCGAAAGCAAGGGCAAAAGGTAAAATCGGTTGAATGTAGATAACAGCTACTGCACCAATCACACCGGCGATGGGTTCAACAATGGCCGAAAGCTGCCCATACCAAAATGCTTTAAATCGGCTAGCACCAGCACGCCGTAAAGGCATCGCTACGGCAAAGCCTTCAGGGAAATTCTGAATAGCAATCCCCAAAGCCAATGCCACAGCTGCACCTATCGTTGCTCCACCCAAACCGTTGGCAGCAGCGCCAAATAATACGCCAACGGCTAATCCTTCCGGAATGTTGTGAAGCGTAATGGCAAGTACGAGTAAAGTTGTCTTATGCAGTTGCGTCTTAACACCCTCGGATTCATTCTCGTTAAAATTAAGGTGCAAATGAGGCATTTTTTTATCCAAAAAATACAAGAATAATGCCCCACCTAAGAAACCCACGGCCGCCGGCATCCAAGGCATGGAAGGATACAACGTTTCCGACATTTCAATAGACGGATTGAGCAGGGACCAAAAACTCGCAGCAACCATAACCCCTCCCGTAAACCCTAACATGGCATCCAAAACACCGCGGTGCATCGTTTTAAAGAAAAAGACCAAGGAGGCGCCTGCTGCTGTCACTAACCATGTGAAAACAGTTGCCCATAAGGCTGCCCAAACTGGATGAATGCCACCAATGTAATCGACAAGTACTTTCATTGAAGCAAAAATACCACAGATTTGGTTAACCCAAGGGGAATTATTACCTTTGATTAGTATTTAGCAGACTATGAAACCACTTTTTTTACTACTGATTGTTTTTTCAGCGTTGATCATGAACGGATGCAATCGCAAAGACGAAACCATTTTACGCGTGTATGTTGGATACAACGGTCAACCGAAACTGAGCGCTAAAGTGGTCATTGACGGCGTAACACAAAATGCTCCTTACACTCCGTTTGTAATTTCCGAATTTACCGATGTGAATGGTTTAGCGGAATTCAATTTGAAAGATTACATTAAAGCCGGTTCTTACGGTGGAAGTACGGTGGATTGCACGGTGTATTTAATTAAAAACTCGCCTCAAAGCGATACCGTCAAAACCATTTTTGTAGAAGGATTCAAAACCACCAAACAAGAATTTCTTTTTTAATAAGCAGTCCTCTACCCTTCCCGACAAAGGTTCATTTTTTTGTACCTTTGCGCCAATTTTCAATTCCATGGACAAGAAGGCAACAACTCGTAAAGACGACTATTCAAAGTGGTATAACGACCTCGTACACAACGCTGATTTAGCGGAGCATTCAGATGTCAAAGGATGCATGGTCATTAAACCTTATGGCTACGCCATTTGGGAGAACATGCGCGACGTATTGGACAGGATGTTCAAAGACACTGGACATTCCAATGCCTATTTTCCTTTATTCATCCCTAAATCTTACCTGAGCAAAGAGGCAAGCCACGTCGAAGGGTTTGCTAAAGAATGTGCTGTGGTTACACACTACCGATTAAGAGCCACTGCCGACGGGAAGGGCGTCGAAGTCGACCCCGATGCAAAACTGCAAGAAGAACTGATTGTTCGACCTACGTCCGAGACGATTATTTGGAATTCATACAGGAATTGGATCCAATCCTACCGCGACCTTCCCATTTTGATCAACCAATGGGCGAACGTTGTGCGCTGGGAGATGCGTACCCGCTTGTTTTTACGAACCGCAGAATTCCTTTGGCAAGAAGGTCACACGGCTCATGCAACGAAAGTAGAAGCCATTGCTGAGACAGAGCAAATGCTTCGGGTTTATGCGGACTTTGCTGAAAACTACATGGCCATGCCGGTTATTTTGGGAAGAAAAACGCCCAGTGAGCGATTCGCCGGTGCCGATGACACCTTGTGCATTGAGGCCATGATGCAAGACGGAAAGGCACTTCAAGCAGGAACATCCCATTTTTTAGGCCAAAACTTCGCTAAAGCGTTTGAGGTGAAATTTGCGGATAAAAGCGGGAAATTAGATTTTGTATGGGCGACTTCTTGGGGCGTTTCTACCCGATTAATGGGAGCCTTGGTTATGACCCATTCCGACGATGAAGGATTGGTGTTGCCTCCAAAGCTTGCTCCGATTCAAGTGGTGGCCGTCCCCATTTATAAAACGGAGGAAGAATTCAAACGCATTGAAGAGAAGTTTATGGCCTTAGGCAAAGAACTGAAAGCCAAGGGCATTCGCTTTAAATTCGACGGCGACGACAACAAGCGTCCCGGATGGAAATTCAACGAATACGAAGTGAAAGGGGTTCCGATTCGCTTAGCGATGGGACCAAGAGACTTGGAAAATGGGATGGTAGAATTGGCACGTCGAGATACCAAGGAGAAATCGAGCATTTCATTTGAAACCGCTTCAGCAACGCTCGAGCAATTGCTCGTGGACATTCAATCCAATTTATTGGAACGATCCAAGCAGCATCGGGCCAATAACACGTTCGAGGTGGATACCTACGAAGAATTCAAGGAGCGCATTGATGAGGGTGGCTTTTTCCTTGCACATTGGGATGGAACCGAAGCAACCGAAGAATTGGTAAAAAATGAAACCAAGGCCACGATTCGCTGCATTCCCTTTACCGAGAATCCCATTCCTGGGAAATGCATGGTGACCGGCCAGCCATCGGCACAAAGGGTTATTTTCGCGAAAGCATACTAACTTGGGCGGATTTCAATTCAAATATTTCACGCTCTTTCATAACCAAGATTCGTTTTCCATTGGAACAGATGCTATGGTGTTGGGCGCCCTCGTACAAGGTCAAGATGATGGAAGAATTCTTGATGCTGGGGCCGGTTCTGGGGTACTTGGCTTAATGGCTGCACAAAAATTCCCACTCAGCCATGTGGATTGCGTTGAAATCGATGGGAAAGCCTTTCTTGAATGCCAAGAGAACCTGCGAAAAAGCCCGTTTCATGGACGGATTCGTGCCATTCGTTCGAACCTCATGGACTTTCAACCGAAAGAACTATACACTACGGTAATTACCAACCCACCCTACTATTGTTCAGATAATTTTTCTACCCCACGAAACCAACGTGAGAAACATATAAGCACCGAAGAACTCTTTACTTGGTTCATGCATTGTTCTCAACTGCTTGCACCGCAAGGCACACTATGGTTCATCATCCCTATGTCCATCAAGAAAGCAGTTGAGCTAATCCTTGAACGCTTGGAAATGCACATTCATCGTGAAATTCAAGTTCAAAACCAGCACGGAATAACCGTTAGAATAGTTTTAGGAGTAACCCAACAATCGCTTCACAAGGAGTCTTCCACACTCAAACTTCGAAACGAGGATGGAAGCTATAGCAACGAGTATATTGATCTTACGGCTGAATTCCATGCCAAACCCCTGCAAAAGCAACTTAAGTTACACGAAACGTGAACCGTATAATTTACCTTTGTTACCAAGAATGTAGATCATGAAAAAAGGAACCAAATTGTACAGTATTTTAACCCTTACTTGTCCCCAGTGTCAGGAAGGAAAATTCATGGTAAGTGCGCCATATCGCTTAAAAACCATGGGTCAGGTCCGAGAAGAATGCGACCAATGCGGATTGAGTTATAAACCAGAAACCGGCTTTTATTTTGGTGCTATGTACGTTTCCTACGCCTTAGGCGTCGCGGTTTTTGTGACCATTTGGGCTTCTTGCAATTGGTTTTTTGACGACGTGAGTGTTTGGACACAAATAGGATTAGTGGTGGGAGCTTTAGTAGTATTGACCCCTTACCTCAATGCCTTATCCAAAATTATTTGGGCGAATTTTTTCATGAGCTATAAAGAAAATGCAATCCGTAATCGACAAGAAAGCGCTCATTGAGCAGAGCGTAGGCTATCTATTTGAAGAAGCGCTGTTGGAAGAAATGCTTCAGCAGGCTCGCCTGCGAGAAACCGTCACCGACGAAACCATCATCCATGTCGGTGATACCTTGCACATGATACCTATTGTGGTTCAAGGTTCCATTAAAGTCTCGCGTGAAAATCCCGACGGCGAAGAATTATTGCTGTACTACATTGAGGGGGGGGATACCTGCGCGATGTCGTTGCAATGCTGCATTCGTAAAACATCCTCCCACATCAAAGCAACGAGCATGGAACCCTCCGTATTGCTGATGTTCCCGATGGAAAACATGCAAGAATGGATGGATCGATTTCCCTCGTGGAGGGCCTATATCCTGCAATCCTACCACACCCGTATGTTGGAATTGATGGAGACCATTGACGAAATTGCCTTCATGCGT
>JBJOJZ010000159.1:0-2528 GCA_046046325.1 Bacteroidota bacterium | reverse complement strand
AGTTCAAGGATTGCTTCAGTCCTCCGAAAATTCAAAACTTTCGAAGTTACAATTGATTAAATACTACCTATATTTCACCAATTATAAGATTCGACTTAAAAAGTTAAAGAATCGTCACAATTTTGTGAAAAAGGAAATCCTTGTACCGTTTAGTTCTAGACTATTGGAGGAGGTTTCCGCAAGTTATTTGGATATTTTAAAACTCCAGAAGTTGGAAATTAATCACACTCAATTGCCTCATTTATTGCGTTATGAGGATCGAAACTCTATGGCGCATTCGGTTGAATCGAGGTTGCCCTTTTTGGATTATCGCTCCGTAGAGGCCGCACTGTCCTTGCCGAATGAATTTAAGATCAGCAAGGGATGGACCAAGAATTTGCTGAGAAATGCTGTGTCGCCCTTCTTACCAAAAGAAGTAGTTTGGAGAAAAGATAAACTCGGATTTAATGCACCTGAGGAAGAATGGTTGACATCCATCAAGGATGACATCAGTCATGCTGTTTACCATTCCGAAATCCTGAAAGAATTGATTGATTTCAGTAAATTAGATTTTAAGAATATAGATATTCGCACCAAATGGCGCTTGTTCAATATTGCAAAATGGGAAAAGATCTATCAGGTTCATTTTTAAAAGAAACGTCAGCTATTTGGGTAAACAAGCATGAATCAAACCAATAAAATTAAAGTTGCTCATCTGACAAGTGCACATCCTCATACGGATATTCGTATTTTTCATAAGCAGTGTGTTTCCTTGAGCAAGGAGGGATATGATGTTTATCTCGTAGCAACTAACTGTAAATCGCAACGATTGAATGGAGTTCAAATTGTTGGCATTGAAACGAAATCCAAGGGACGATTCAACAGGATGATTAGAACAACCCATGAAGTGTACAAAAAGGCTCTCGAGTTGGATGCCGATATGTATCATTTTCACGATCCAGAATTACTTCCTTATGGATTGAAATTGGCAAGAAAAGGTAAAAAAGTGATCTATGATGCTCACGAGGATCTTCCAAAACAGATCATGGATAAACATTGGATCCCCTTTGTTTTTCGAGGGATTATTTCAAGACTTTTTAGGGCTTTTGAGGGCTATGTAGCTCATAGAATTGCAGGGGTTGTCAGTGTCAATGAACCAATTTGTGATCGGTTCAAAAAACACCAACTTCGTGTCGCGCAAATTGCGAATTATCCTTTAATGAGCGAGGTTCTGCCATTGAATAGGGATGCCACAAAAATACCCAGACAGATTTGTTATGTGGGAGGTCTGTTCCCAACACGTGGAATTAAAGAAATGGTGCAGGCCATGGAAACGTTGGATGCGCGCTTAGTTCTTGCAGGTAAATTTGTGCCTCCTTCTTTCGAAGATGAGCTGCGTAAATTAAAGGGATGGGAAAAAGTTGATTTCCGTGGTTACATTGACCGGGAGGAGATTATGCAGATTGTTGCCACCTCAGAAGTTGGCCTAGTGACTTTACATCCAACAAGAAGTTACCTTGAAGCACTTCCGATAAAAATGTTCGAATATATGTCGGTTGGAACTCCTGTTCTCGCATCAGATTTTCCATTGTGGCGAGGTATCATTGACGATGCAAAATGCGGCGTTTGTGTTGATCCAATGGATCCTTTAGCGATAGCAAAAGGCATTGAATCCTTACTTTTAGACAAAGCTAGATCCACAAACATGGCTGAAAACGGAAAGAAAGCTTTTATTGAAAAATACAATTGGGCGATCGAAGAAAAAAAATTGGTCAGTTTTTACAAATCTATAATGGAGCATGCGGCTTAATTTTCCAAAATTGTATGAAGGAGGCCTGATCTTAATGGTTTCTATTTGGATCATTCTTCCAAACCTTATCGGTTTGTTAGGAATGCTGTTTTTGTGCATCGTGATTTTTGGTGCGCTGCGAAAGGAATTAGTTTTTGACCGAAACAGTTGGTTAGTAGTAATTTTCCTGTTTCTTCCTTTTTATGCATGTTTTGCAACAAATGCTATCGACCCGAATTCAGCGATTTTTAGCCTTGAGAAAAAACTTTCATTTCTTTTGTTTCCCTTGGTGTTTTCGTTTGTGCCTACCTTTTCGCTTAACAAACGAAGAATAGAAAACGGGTTTTTGTTCGCCTTGTTTCTGATGTTAGTACTGTGTTATTTGGGTGCATTTTTCAATTATGAGGAGCACAATTACGATACAGCTTATTTGTTTTCTTCTCAATTCTCTGGATTATTTCATCACCCTACGTATGTTTCTGTTTTTTGTGCCTTGGGCATTTACCTCCTTTTTCAACGTTGGCAATACCCTCGGTCCATGAGGGAACATCTTTGGTCAGCGCTTGGTATTTTATGGCTGTGCTACACACATTATCACTTGGATAGCCTTTCTGGACTGCTTTTCGCCATATTACTCCTTGCATTTCTATTGGGGAAATGGGTTTGGCAACGCAAGGGAAAGGTCTTCTTTTTAGCCTTTTTTACGGTTGGATTTTTGGGGTTATCCATCGGGATATCTCTGATTCCTTCCTTGCGATCA
>JBJOJZ010000090.1:0-10794 GCA_046046325.1 Bacteroidota bacterium | reverse complement strand
ACAAGTTCTTTTTGTTGCTATTATGTTCGGTCTTGGATTGTCCATGACCCAAGATAAAAGTAAACCGGTTATTGATTTTTTAAATGCTTTAGCGCATCCCATTTTTAAAATCGTTGAACTGCTCATGAAATTAGCGCCAATCGGTGCTTTTGGTGCAATGGCTTTTACCGTCGGGAAATACGGTCTCGATGTCCTTTGGAACCTTATTGGTTTAGTTGGTACGTTTTACCTTACTGCGGCTATGTTTGTTGTGGTGATTTTAGGAGCGGTTTCCTGGTACAATAAGTTCAATATCTTTAAATTGCTCCGATATATCAAAGAGGAATTGGTCCTGGTATTAGCCACCAGTTCTTCGGAGTCCGCACTCCCTAATTTGATGAAGAAACTTGAGCGATTAGGATGCTCTAAACAGGTTGTAGGATTGGTGGTACCAACCGGATATTCATTCAATCTAGATGGCACTAACATTTACATGACGCTTGCAGCGCTTTTCATTGCACAAGCTTGTAATTTTCCTCTTAGCTTTAATGAGCAATTGCTCTTGCTGCTCATCGCAATGCTAAGCTCCAAAGGTTCTGCGGGCGTTACTGGAGCTGGTTTCATTACTTTAGCTGCCACCCTTGCGGTTGTTAAAGGTTTTCCCGTGGCGGGAATTGCATTAATTTTAGGGGTCGATAAATTTATGTCCGAGTGCAGAGCTCTTACCAATTTTATTGGAAACGCTGTTGCAACTATTGTTGTAGCTAGGTGGGATAAACAACTTGATGAAGAAGTTTTAAAGCGCGAACTGCGTTAACCAACCTCATTTCTTAAGAAAATCTTACCTTCGTAAAAACGATAAAGTATGGTACATAATCTATCCGAGGCCAATTCCCTCATTGGAAATTATATGGCAGAGATGCGAAGTGTTGATATTCAGCAAGATCCTGTCCGTTTTCGATTAAATATGGAAAGAATTGCTGAGATAATCGGGTATGAGATTTCTAAATCGCTTCCCTACCATACCATTAATGTTGAAACGCCGCTTGGGGTTTCAAAGGATAGGGTATTAGCCGAACAGCCTATTCTAATTACCATTTTACGCGCTGGTCTCGCTATGCATTCTGGGCTAATGCGATGTTATGATCGAGCAGAAAGTGCATTTGTTTCGGCATATCGAAAACATCTTACCCCAGAGGAGTTTGAAATTTATGTAGAATATATGGCTGCTCCTGATTTGGACGGTAGGATTTGGATAATAAGCGATCCAATGCTTGCTACGGGCAACTCGATGAATACGGTATATGATGCTCTCATCAAGTCGGGAACCCCAAAGAAAATATACATAGCTACCGCTTTATCAACCCAACAAGCTATTGACCGCGTTCGAAACCATTTTCCTCCGAATACGGTTATTTATACCGCTGCAATCGATGATGAGTTAACTGCACAGTCGTACATTGTCCCCGGTTTGGGGGATGCCGGTGATTTGGCCTTTGGAGTAAAAGTATAAGGATGTCAGGCAGCTATGAAGTTCTTTGGAGCATGTTTCTTTTGGGAACGTTTAAGTTCCTTTTTGCAGCGGCTCCCGGAGCAGGTTTGGCTGTACCTTTTTTCGAAACAGTAGCGGTAACTTCGTTTGGTGCGATTTTAAGTGCAATGCTGTTTTTTTATGCCGGTTCCTTTATATTTCAACGAATACAACAAAGAAACAGGCTAAAATCGGATAGATTTAGTTCGCGCAGGGTTTCCAGAAATCGAAAGATTTTACAAATTAAATCACGTATTGGTTTTGTTGGATTTTGCTATTTGTCTTCGGTGCTTTTTCCCGTTCCGTTGGGTGCCATAGTTTGTTCGAGATTTTACCGACATCGCAAATTGGCTTTGCCTTTGATGGCTGTTGGTATCGTTATTAATGCTCATCTGCTTGCACTGATTTGGTATGGGATTCTCAGATAAACATGTTTTTTTCGATTTGGATCGGACCTTGTGGGACTTTGAGGCAAACTCGGAGCTCGCATTGCGAATGTTGCACGAGGATACTGGTTTAGTACAGCACCTTCCTTCTTTCGAAAACTTCCATAAAGCCTACCTCAAAAACAACAAGCTCTTGTGGCACAAATATTCTTGCGGTAAATTAAGCAAGGCGGAATTGCGTTACGAGCGTTTTAGAGCTACTCTTAGAAATTTCAATATCATCAACGAAAACTTGACCCTCCAGCTTGGAGATGGATATGTGGAATTATCACCTCAACAGACGGCATTAATTCCGCATGCCCAGAGGGTTTTAGAGGACTTGGTGGAAATGGGATTTAATCTTCATATCATCACCAATGGTTTTTTAGAGGTTCAACATGTAAAACTAAAATATGCCAAAATTCATGAGCATTTTCAGGTAATTCTTTGCAGCGAAGAGGTGGGTTTTAATAAACCCCATCCAACCATTTTCACTAAAGCACTACAACAGGCCAATGCTCAAGCTAAAAACAGCATCATGGTTGGTGACGATTATCGTGCCGATATTCTTGGATCGATAAAAGCCGGAATGCAGGCTGTTTGGTTCCAAAAAGACCTTTCAAATAAATCGAAATTCGAAAATAAAATAAGTTGTCTCTCGAAACTCCCACTGCTTGCAGCCAAACTATTGGCTTAACTATCGATTTCTTTCTTGTCGAGATTTTTCAAACATTGCGATACCCGCTGCAACTCCCACATTTAAAGAACTCGTTGTTCCGTCCATGGGAATAGTCACCCTTAAGTCCGCCATGTTTAATAGGTCTTGGGTGATACCATCTTCTTCTGAACCTAAAATCAAGACCATGGATCCTCGTAAATTAGCGCCATCAATAGAAACTTTTGTTTTTTCTGTTACCGCAGCAATTCGGATACCTAATTGTTGTAAGTGAAATAAGGTGTTTTTAAATTGATCCGTTTTACAAACTGCGATTCGATTCAGGGCTCCTGATGATGCTTTAACAGCATCTGCTGTAACCAAGGCTGAACCTTTGGAAGGAATTAAAATGCCATGAACCCCCATGCACTCGGCAGTTCTCGCTATGGCACCAAAATTCCGTACGTCTGTAACCCGATCCAATGCTAAAATGAACGGTTTGACTCCCTGCTCCAACCACTGTTCCGCAAGGGTTTCCATGTTTTGGTAAACAATGGGAGAAACGTAGGCCACTATTCCTTGGTGATTGCCCGTAGTAAGTTGGTTGAGCTTTTGAATGGGAACGTATTGAACCACATAGTCGTTACCCGTTAGAAATGTCCGTATTTCTTCAAATCCTTCTTTTGAAATGCCTTTTTGAATCAGGATTTTGTTGATTTCACGTTGTGCTTCGACCGCTTCTTTAACACTGTGAATTCCGTAAATGATATCCGATTTTTCCTTTCTAGGGTAATTTGTGGTTGTTTTTTTGATCATCTGAAGATATAGTCAATAAGTACTTGGTTTCCGAGCGTAGCGGCAACTGGGCAAGCTTTACCCGCTGCAATGATTTTTTTTCGGGTGGATTCATCCCATTCATTGTTCATGAAATCAACCATTAGGTTTATTTGTGCAATTCTTCTCGGATTTGCTGTCATGATTTTTTCCACATCGATGCGTATTTCGCTAAGCGGAATTTCGCGCTCCTCGCAGTAAATACCTACGATTGTTAGAAAACAAGAGGCTAAAGAAGTAGCAACCAAATCGGTAGGAGAAAAATAGGCACCTAGACCTTTATTATCTTTCGGGGCGTCCGTAATAATTTTTTCACCGGATGAATGTGTTGCCTCCGTTCGTAGGTTTCCTGAATAGATTACCGTTGCTGTCATTTCGGCAAAGGTAGCCAATGTTTCAGTGAAATCGCGAAAGTCATTACATGGGATGTAAGGTTTGTCATTTTTTAGCGAAATTTGTACCTAACATGGAGAATACTACACGCCTTAAAAAACCCAATTGGCTTCGCGTAAAATTGCCGACCGGGGAAAATTATAAAAAAGTACGCGGCCTAGTAGATGAACACAAACTGCACACCATCTGCGAAAGTGGAAGTTGTCCTAACATGGGCGAATGTTGGGGGGAAGGAACTGCAACGTTTATGATTCTAGGAAATGTTTGTACCCGTTCATGTGGTTTTTGTGGGGTCCAGACGGGTAAACCTGCGGAAGTGGATGTTTTTGAACCCGGTAAAGTTGCCCATAGCGTTAAGACCATGCAAATTAAGCATGCTGTAATCACTTCCGTTGATCGCGATGATCTGAAGGATGGGGGGGCTGAAATTTGGGTTCAGACCATTCGAGCCATTCGACATCAATCTCCCGGAACAACCTTAGAAACGCTAATTCCTGATTTTGCTGGAAAATGGGAGAATTTACAACGCATCATAGACGCAGCTCCTGAAGTGGTTTCACATAACATGGAAACGGTGAGACGCCTTACAAAACAGGTTCGAATTCAGGCTAAATATGACCGATCCTTGGAATTGTTATTTCGTTTAAAAAAAGCGGGAATGAAAACGAAGTCCGGAATCATGTTGGGACTCGGAGAAACGCAAGAAGAGGTCTTAGAAACTCTTGAGGATTTGAGTAAAGTAAAAGTGGATATTGTCACCCTTGGGCAATATTTGCAACCTACACTAAACCATCTGCCCGTTGCTGAATTTATCACACCTGAGCAATTCCTGTATTATCGTGAATTAGGATTAAAAATGGGATTTCGTCATGTCGAAAGCGGTCCTCTTGTGAGGTCGTCTTACCACGCCGAAAAACATATTTTATAATTTTTTGAACACATGCTGGTTTTAGGTGTTTTTTATTCCACGATTTATGATTATTTTGGCAGTCTATTTTAATGAATTTTTAATACAATGATATGAGTAAAAAGATTTACATTATTGGTTTTGTGTTAGTTATAGCTTTCGCAAGCATTTTTGTAGCAAATTACCTAAACAAAAACAACCTTGGTTTTTACAGGGCTGAATCCCTTTCTCAAAACCAAGATGACACGAAAGTTCTAAAAGCCGATGAGGCGTTGGAATGGTTGAAGGCTCGCTACATAGATGTTCAAACAGGTCAACCGGTTTCGGATGAGAAACTCATGCAGATTCGAAAGAAAGTCAATCAACTTGATCGTTCTAAGAATATTTTATTTACCGAGGAAGGACCGGATAACATTGGTGGTAGAACCAGAGCAATTCAAATCGATAGGACCAATTTGAACCGCGTTTGGGCCGGTGGTGTTTCAGGAGGGCTTTTTGTTTCCCTCAACAAAGGTAATGTTTGGAACCGAGTAGAATCGTATTTTGCAGCAGGTGCAAACCCGTTCATCTCTTCTATGACTCAAACCACTGACGGAACGTTCTTTGTTGCTACTGGTTCAAATCAAGAGGGTTGGGGTGGAAATGGAGTTTGGTATACTCAGGATTTCGGTGTGACATGGGACAATATTCCAGGCACAAGTAGTTGTACGCAAATCGTAAGTTCAGATGCAGACAATTATGTTTGGTTGGCCACTTCAGGAGGTTTGAAAAAATGGAAACTGAACGACGCATCGCTTACTTCGGTTCCTGCTACGGCAGGTTCTTGTACTGCTTTGGAGATTTCGAAAGATGGACAAGTTATCGTTGCTGCTTTCGGGGCTAATAAAACTTATGTATCTACCGATGGTGGTCTTAATTTTTCCGATAAATCGGGTACAGCCGCCAATAATCTAGTGCCTTCAAGCTCACCAAGAATTGAATTTGCCGTTTCGCCCGATAAAAACAGTTCCAACAAATACTCTTTGTACGCAGTAAGGACCAATTCAAACCTAATGAGCATGCACGTTTCGCACGATAACGGTCAAACGTGGACACAATTCGTGGGGGCCTCTGCTCCTCCAAGTGAATTCGATATTTACCGTGATCAGGGAACCTACAATTCAATCGTTTCTGTCGTACCCAATGACCCAGAACAAATTTTAATCGGTGGGATTGATATTTGGCGTTGGAAGCAAACCGTGAACAATCCACCATCTGGGGGTTTCCAAAAGATTTCATTGTGGTCTGTCGCCCAACAGTCTTCGATTTATGTGCATGCAGATAACCACGAAATGAAATGGGATGCTAATAACCGCTTTTATGCAGGTAACGATGGAGGGGTAAGCATTACTACCGACTTTGGTTCAACGTGGTTTGTTGCGAACAGGGGCTACAATGTTACCCAATTCTATGGAATCGCTTTTGACCGAGACGGAGCAGTTATGGGAGGAACCCAAGATAATGGTACTTTGTATAACAATCATACATTGTCTACCTACCAAGAATTTCGTCAAGTTGGAGGAGGTGACGGTTTCGAGTGTGAGATTTCATACTTCAATCCTGCAGTAATGATTTCGACAATTTACTATAACAACATTTCTCGTTCCGGCGACAAGGGAAATACGTGGTCTTCCTTTGAACCGACGTTACCAGGTTCCTACGATCCTCCAGGTACCGACGGTAGTCCAAACCACCCTTTTCATACCGAGGTTTTCTTGGCGGAGTATTTTGATCCCAATTCCAAAGATTCCGTTACTTATATTGCAACGAAAAATTATGAAGTAGGTGATTTAATTAGAATTCCTTCGAAGGCCTCAGGTGATTCAATTAGTTTCTTTGCCGCAGCTAATTACTACTTTGATGACACGCTGCATTACAATCCTGCGCTTACAGTTGGTGGGGTTAATTATGGCCAAAATCCAGCAACTGGTGAAACCGTTGCGATGGGGGGTGATACTGTAATTTACAATGTTGCATGGGATACTTTGCGGGTTGCAGACCCTTTTCAATCATGGTTTTTGGTGTTTGTGAACGCAAATGGTGGAGAGCTTTGGGGAACAAGAAACGCCATGAGGTTGTCTGTTACTAACCCACAGTGGGTTTGTGTGGCTAGAGGAATTGGTGTAGGGAATGGTTCAGTGGATGTTGAGTTTTCCAGCGATCTTGAGCATTGTTACGTCTCAGCCTCCAATGGTATTTGGCGTATCGATGGATTAGGAAGTGTTTATTCGAGTGATCCAAATTTCGTAGCGAAGGTTGGGTATGTAGGTACGGGTGCTCAAGCGACCACTCCAACATATACCACTGCAACGAAGATTGCAACCACCAGTTATGAAGGAATTGCGGTTAACCCTTCAGATGCCGATGATATTGTTGTTTTTGCTGGTTTCAACGGTGTTAATAGACGTTCTCTTAATGCAACTTCGGGAGCACCAACATTCACAGCATTACCTGCAATTATTCAAGGTGGGCAACCAGGATGTTACGATGGAATCATTGATCGTGATGATCCGAATATTATTGTTGTCGGTACTTCTGAGGGCGTTTTTGTAACCGAGAATGGAGGCGCATCATGGGAGAATGCTTCGACAGGATTCGAAGGAACTCCGGTGGTTGAGGTTCGTCAGAGTTGGAGAACGTTTGAAGATGGTAATAACCGACCAGGGGAAATTTATATCGGGACCTATGGAAGAGGTATTTGGAAGACAGGAGCTTATTTAGGAGTAGGCAACAACCTCAATAATAAGCCAAACGTTCTTGCAAAAATGATTACTTATCCAAATCCTTCCAATGGAAATACAACATTGTCCTTTGAACTTAACAAGTCTTCGAACGTGCAAGTTGGTGTATACACCATTACGGGTCGTTTGGTTAAAGAAATGAGTAAATCTAATTTGGCGGCTGGTAAAAACGAAATGGTTATTGATGCTGAGGATCTTCCTGTAGGTACGTATATTATTAAATTAGTTTCTGGAAAAGAAAGCCAGTCGGTTAAGTTTATTAAATACTAAAATTTAGATTTTGAACATGGAAAAGGCTATTCTTTGAGAGTAGCCTTTTTTGTAACTTGTTGTAAACCGTATATGTTGGAGCAAAATTTTAAAAGTGTTTCTTGCGAAAATTGCCCTAAGTCTAAAGGTAATTTGTTTGCGGCATTGGAATCGAACCAAAAGGAATACTTGGATTCTCAGAAGAAATGTAATTTTTATAAAAAACGTCAAAACCTTTTTGTGGAAGGATCCATTCCAAGAGGTGTTTTTTGCATCAATGAAGGTAAAGTAAAAGTTTTTAAAACAGGGGATGATGGTAAAGAACAAATAATCCAAATTGCCAGGGCAGGAGATTTATTGGGGTTTCGTTCTATGTTTGCTGAAGATGCCTATAAGGTTTCAGCTCAAACGTTAGAGGAAAGCAATATTTGTTTTATACGAAAGGAGGATTTTCTTTCATTGATGGATTACAATTCCGTTTTAAGAAATGGTATCATTAAGGAACTATCTACAGAGTTGACAGATCAAGCGGAATTCATTACCAACATGGCACAAAAGTCGGTGCGTCAGCGTTTAGCTTTTGTTCTTTTGCTTTTGATGGAAGTATACAGCGCAGAACCCATAAATTTATCAAGAGAGGATTTAGCGAATTTCGTAGGCACGGCGACCGAAACCTTGATTCGTTTATTGAAGGATTTTAAGGAGGAAGGAATCATTTCAACCGAAACACGGAAGATCACCGTTTTGGATTCTCAAAAATTGCTCCTTGTATCGCACTAGTTGCTAGCAAAGTTGAACGAAGTTCTCCATCAATATAGCTCCATAATTCCCGGATACTTCAGGATGAAATTGCACGCCAAAAAGGGATTTGTATTTATGTTGCATGACTTCATTGATGCATTCGTCGGAATTAGCCACCAGCTCAAATTCCTCAGGGATTGAAATGCTCTCACAGTGGTCTTCTTGCATTTCAAATACTTGAGGTAAACGGTTCAAAATAGGACATTCACCGAATTGCTCTATTTCATTCATGGTGCGACAATCTTTCATCCTGGCCGGATAAGCATTGAATAACAATCCCAAAATTTGGTGTCCAAAGCAAATGCCAAGCACGGGCTTTTCGGTCGTTTTTATCCAATTCAACCGTTCTAAATAAGGGGTCATATTTTGTTCAGTTATTAGAATAGGAGCACCGCTTAGGATCACCCCGTCGAATGCTGACGCTGTAGTTTCATTAATTTCATCAAATGGTATGGTAAGATAGTCCGAAAATTCATAAAACATATCCTCTATTTGAGGTGTTTTGCTGCTCCCAAAGTCAATGATAAGCAGTTTCTTCATGAGGCTAGTGAATGAAATTCAATTGGCAAGAAATCGGTCGATGGTCCGAAAAGGCTATTCGATGCACCTTGAAATTAGAACATTCTACTTCTTCTGAATGAAAAATGTAGTCAATTCGACCCGCCGGTATTTTTCCAATATAAGTGCTACCTAGGCCCCAACTTGATGACAGAAAAGCATCGGTTAAAGATTTATTAAATTGGTGGTAGGTGTACGATATTGGCGTGTCGTTAAAATCACCGCACAAGATGACAGGGTATGGAGAACTTTTCATATGTTGTATAACCTTTCGAGCTTGGTCGGCTCGTTTTGCATAGGCAACGCTCATTTTTTGGATTCCAAGGCGAATGGAAGAAAAGGCTCCTTGCTCGGTTGTATTTCCGGGTTCGCTAAGTCGTATGGATTGAAGGTGAACGTTGTAAACGCGAAAGGTGTCCTTCTTTGCAACAATGTCTGCGAAAATACAAAAGTTAAAGTCGGAAATACCTTGGTTGTCAAATATAACATCACCTCGAGCAATCATCGGGTATTTGGTAAAAATTGCAATACCAAAATTACGATGACCATTCTTATTGTGGGCACTGCGTTCATGGTAGTCTTTTGATTTTAGAATAGAGTTTAACGAATCAAAGGTTTCGAAATTCGTGGGTTTATCTTGACGGTAATATTCTTGGAAAAAAGCAATATCAGGATTTTCTTGCCGAATGAATTGAAAGATCTTATCCCGCGTTGAAGTTGTGCTGTCGTCATATAGTCCAAAAAGGCGTACGTTGTAGCTCAAAAGCTTAATGGAGTTGCTTTCTTCGGAAGGAAATTCGAATAAGGTTAGGCCTACAATTTTTAAATGGCACGAAAAACTAATGGCAAGTACCAAAATTCCCCAGTACATCAATTTATGTTTCTTGTAAATAGCATATACCGTAAATATAACGGTTAGAAATCCCCAAACGGGGAAAAGTAATCCAATAAATGGAAGAAATGGAATGGTTTCAGGGTGAAAATAGGGAGCTCCCATTGCGGCAAGAAGTAACGCTGAAAACACAAAGAGTAATATGGCATATAGGCGCATCATTTCTTACCTTGTTTAAAGAGAAATTCTTTTTCTTGTCGATTCAAGGAATCATAACCTGAATGCGAAATTTTGTCTAAAATTTGATCGACTCTTTCTTGGTTACGTTTTTTTTCTTCATTAAACTCCTCATCGGATTTAAAACGTGAATTGGTAGATTTTTGAGATCTACTGGGGAACTTAAAGGTAGATAAAAGCGACAGCACGTTGTTGGTACTGTGCGGGTTGATCTGACCGAAAAATCCCATAATGGCGCCACCTAAATGAGCGAAATGTGCAATTTCATCTTTGCTCCCTAAACCAATTAGGTCTTTGGCAAGAAAAAAAAGAGCAAGTACGTAGATAGGGACGGGAATGATTCCTAAGAGATGAACGGGTGTATTGGGCCGATAAATCGCCACCGAAGCAAAGATTGACATGATGGAGCCGCTAGCCCCAATTACATAGTGGTTCGGAAAAATATCAGGAGCTAATTGGCTTGCAATGAGTTCTAAAAGATTACCAAAAACGCCTCCAATGAGGTATAAGATGATCAATTTCTTGCCCCCGAATATTTGTTCAAACATCAACCCAGAGAAAAATAAAAACAGCATGTTAAAAAAGAGGTGGTTTAAGCTAAAGTGCCCGAAAA